>JBAZKJ010000001.1:317043-634086 GCA_041650855.1 Candidatus Margulisiibacteriota bacterium | reverse complement strand
GGCCGCTGGCCGCGCCGAGAATAACTTCTCTCTTGCCGTCGGTCTCGGAGACCCAGCGGAGCTCGTCCTTGTCCTTGAGCTTGATCGCAATGATCCCGTTCCGGCGGATATTGGCAAAGTCCTCCAGCGGGACCTTTTTGACCATGCCGTTCCGGGTGCACATCATCAGGAACGTCTTCTTTTCAAAATTGTCGACGGGCACGGCGGCCGTGACCGTCTCCCCCTGGCCAACTTGCAGGACCTGGGCGATCGCCTGGCCTTTGCCGGCCCGGCTCGCTTCCGGCAGGTCGTAGACCTTGAGCTTGAACACCCGGCCCATGTTCGTGAAGAAAACGACGAAGGCGTGGGTCGACGCCGTAAAGATGTTCTCGATCTGGTCCTCTTCCCGCGTCGTCATCCCGGACACCCCTCGCCCGCCGCGCAGCTGCGACTTGAACGAGGAGACCGGCACCCGCTTGACGTAGCCGTCGCGGGTGATCAGCACGGCGACCTCCATGACCGGGATCAACTGTTCGATGTCGATCTCTTCGGCCGCGGCGGCGATGTCGGTCCGCCGCTTGTCGCCGTATTTCTCCCGGACGTCGACGAGCTCTTTCTTCACGATCCCCATCAGCTTTTTCTTGCTGGCCAGGATCTCCTTCAGCTCGCCGATCAGTTTCTTGAGCGCCTTCAGCTCTTCTTCGATCTTCAGCCGCTCCAGGGCGGTTAACCGCTGCAGTTTCAGGTCAAGGATCGCCTGCGCCTGGACCTTGCTCAGGTCGAACTTCTTCATCAACCCTTCGCGCGCGTCCTCGACGTTCTTGGCCTTCTTGATCAGGTTAACGACCGCGTCGATATTGGAGACGCAAATGACCAGGCCTTCTAAAATATGGGCCTGCTCTTCGGCCCGGCGCAGGTCGTACTTGGTCCGGCGGGTGACGACCTCTTCGCGGTGCTTGATGAACTCGGCCATCATCTCCTTCAGGTTAAGCAGCCTGGGTTGGCCGTCGACCAGCGCGACCATGTTGACGCCAAAGGTCGTTTGCAGGTTGCAATGCTTGAATAGCTGGTTCAGCACGACCTCGCGGCTGGCGTCGCGCTTCAGCTCGATGTAAATGCGCATTCCGTCGCGGTCCGATTCGTCGCGCAGGTCGGAGATCCCCTGGATCTTTTTATCCTTGACCAGCTCGGCGACCTGCTCGATCATCTCCGCCTTGTTGACCATGTACGGGATCTCGGTGACGATGATCGCTTCCTTGCCCGCCTTGGCCCGCTCCACGTCGTAGCGGGCGCGCAGCGTCAGCAGGCCGCGGCCGGTCGTGTAGGCGTCCTTGATCCCCTGTTTGCCGCAGATCAAGCCGCCGGTCGGGAAGTCCGGCCCTTTAACGACCTGCATCAGCGACTCGATCGTCGTTTCCGGGGCGTCGATCAACATCACCAGCCCGTCGACGATCTCCCCCAGGTTGTTCGGCGGGATATTGGTCGCCATGCCGACGGCGATCCCGGACGAGCCGTTGATCAATAAGTTTGGCAGTTTGGACGGCATGACGAGCGGCTCTTGCAGCGACTCGTCGAAGTTCGGCCCGAAGTTGACCGTCTCTTTTTCGATGTCCGCCAGCATTTCGACGGCAAACTTAGAGAGCCGGGCTTCGGTGTAGCGCATCGCCGCCGGCGAATCGCCGTCGACGCTGCCCATGTTGCCCTGGCCGTCGACCATCATGTAGCGGAGCGAGAAATCCTGGGCCATGCGGACCATGGCGTCGTAAACGGCCGTGTCGCCGTGCGGGTGGTATTTACCTAAGACTTCACCGACGACCCTGGCGGATTTTTTGTACGGCTTGCCCGGCTGCAGGCCCAGCTCGTCCATGGCGAACAAGATGCGGCGGTGGACCGGCTTGAACCCGTCGCGGACGTCCGGCAGCGCGCGGCCGACAATGACCGACATCGCGTAGTCAATGTACGACGACTTCATCTCGTGTTCGATCGTGGTCGGCAGCAGCCCGGCCTCCAGCTTTGCCGGCGCCTGTTCCGCCGGCCCTTCTTTCATTTTCCTTTTTTTAAGCGCCATTATACGTCCAACCTCTTTACTAATTTAGCGTTCTGCTCGATGAACTCGCGGCGCGGCTCGACTTCCGACCCCATCAGGATGGTAAAGATCTCGTCGGCGGTCTCCGCGTCCTCCAATTGGACCTGCAGCATCGTTCTGGTTTCCGGGTTCAGGGTCGTCTCCCACAGCTGTTCGGCGTTCATTTCGCCCAAGCCTTTGTAGCGCTGCAGGCTGATCCCTTCCTTGCCGATCTCCTTCAGTTTCTTTTCCAGCTCCGCGTCGGAGTGCAGCCAGTGCTGGGCCTTGTTCTTTTTTAGCAGGTAAAGCGGCGGCTGGGCGATATAAAGGTGGCCGTTCTCGACCAGCTCGCGGGCATACCGGTAAAAGAAGGTCAGGATCAGCGTCCGGATGTGCGCGCCGTCAACGTCGGCGTCGCAAAGCAGGATGATCTTGTGGTAGCGGAGCCGCTTATGCAGCTCTTCCGGCGTCAGCTCCACTTCGGCGTCGCCGTTGCCGTCGCCCTTGAGCGCGGTCACGACGCCCGGGCCGATCGCGGTGATCAGCGTCCGGATCTCGTTGTTGGCCAGGATCTTGTCCAGGCGGGCCTTTTCCACGTTCAGGATCTTGCCGCGCAGCGGCAGGATCGCCTGGAACCGCCGGTCCCGCCCCTGCTTGGCCGAGCCGCCGGCGCTGTCGCCCTCAACGATGAAGATCTCGCATTTGGACGGGTCCGACTCCGAGCAGTCCGCCAGCTTGCCCGGGAGAGTGGCCGTGTCCAGGGCCGATTTCTTCCTCTCCAGCTCCTGGGCCTTGCGCGCCGCCGCCCGGACCCGGTATGCCAGGAGGGATTTTTCAATTATCGCCCTGGCCGCCGCCGGGTTTTTATCCAAATAGGCGCCCAAGCCGTCGATCGTGATCGAATCGACCAGCCCCTTAATTTCGCTGTTCCCCAGCTTGGTCTTGGTTTGTCCTTCGAATTGCGGGTTCGCGATGCGGAGGTTAATGACGCAGGTTAGCCCCTCGCGGACGTCCTCTCCCGCCAGCGCTTCGTTTTCCTTGAGCAAGTTATTCTTCTTCGCAAAATTGTTGATCGCCTTGGTCAGCCCCGACTTGAAGCCCACCAGGTGGGTCCCGCCCTCCCTGGTCCGGATGCAGTTGACGTAAGAAAAAATGTTCTCGTCGTAATATTCCTTGCAGTGCTGCATGGCGATCTCGACGTAAGTGTTGTCCTTGTCGGTAGCAAAAAGCACCGGCGGCGCGTACATCGCTTCTTTGCCCTTGTTCAGGTGCTTCACGAACTCGATCAGCCCGCCTTCGTAGTGGAATGTCTCCGGTTCTTTTTTGCCCCGCTCGTCGGCCAGGATGATCTTTAATCCTTTATTAAGGAACGCCACTTCCTGCAGCCGGTGTTTGACCGTTTCATATTCAAAAATAATGTCGTCGAATATTTTCTTGTCCGGCATGAAGGTGATGACCGTCCCCGTTCGCTCTTTGTCCTTGGCCGAGCCGATCTTCTCTTTTTTCGGTTCGCCGACGTCAAAGTGCTGGTTGTAGACCTTCCCTTCGCGGTAGATCTCCACGTCCATCCATTCCGACAGCGCGTTGACGACCGAGACGCCGACGCCGTGCAGGCCGCCGGACACCTTATAGACCGAGTCGCCGAACTTGCCGCCGGCGTGCAGCGTGGTCAAGACGACTTCCGCCGCCGGCCGCTTCGTTTCCGGGTGGATATCAAAAGGTATGCCGCGGCCGTTGTCGTCCACCGACACGGAATTGTCTTTATGGATCGTCACTTCGATCGTATCGCAGTGCCCCGCCAGCGCCTCATCAACGCTGTTATCCACGACCTCGTAGATCATGTGGTGGAGGCCTGGTTTTCCGGTCGAACCGATGTACATGCCCGGCCGCATCCGGACCGCGTCTATCCCGCCCAGGATCTTAATGCTGGATGCGTCGTAACCTGACGGATCCTTGGTTTTTGCCGCCTTTGCCATTAAGCTACCTCCATCGTCTTGAAGCGAATGTCGGAAATGACGTCCCGGCCCGCCTTCTCGTTGAATTTTTTAATGATCTGGGTTTTCAGGAACGATAATTCCTGCGCCCAGACCGGCGTTTTGGTGTAGATGTGGAGCGTCCGGTCGCGGATCTTGACCGGCTCGGTGTTGCGGGCGACCCGTTCGTCCACGACCATCGCCCAGAGGTCCAGTAGCCGGCAGTTGCGGACTAACCCGCCGATGTTCCCGTCTATCTGCAGGAAAATCTCCCCAATCTTCTGCGTCACTAGGCGGCCTCTTGCGTCCTGATCGGCATTACTATGTAAAGATAATCGGGGCCTTCCGCCGGCTTGATAACGCCCGGGCTCAGCCCTTCGCCTAATTCCAGCACGATCTGCTCTTCTTCGATGGTGTTAAGGACGTCGGTGATCAGGCGGATATTGAAAGAGACCCGCGCCTTTTCCGCCCCCTTAACTTCGGCGTTCAACACTTCGGTCACGCTCCCCAGGTCCGGGGTATTCGCGGTAACATAGAGCTTTCCGCTCCGCAATTCGAAGGCCGTGACGTTGGCCGATCCGGAAGCGATGACCGCCGCCCGCTCCGCCGCCTTCAGCAGCTCCCGGGTGTTCAGGTGCAGCTTGGTCGCGCTCTTTTTGGGGATCACTTGCCGGTAATCCGGGAATTGCCCCTGGATCAGGCGGGAAACCAGGTAAGTGTCTTCGTATTTAAAACTGATCTGTTCGCCGGAGACGTTGATCTTGACCTCTCCCTTGTCTTTTCCTTCCAGGATCTTGGCTAGTTCCTGCAGCGCCCGGGCGGGAATGATCACGCTGATGCCCGGATCGCCCTTTAGCTCGATCTTTTCGCCCCGCTTGGCCAGGCGATAGCCGTCCGTCGCGATCATGCGGAGATTGGAAGCATCCCCGGCCTGGCTGCTTTTCCCCGCCTCCAGCAATGCTCCGGTCAAAACGTATTTTTCTTCGCTGCTCGAAGCGGAAAAGATCGTTTGTTTGATTACGCTGACCAAGGTCTCTGGCTCAACACTGAAGGCTTTGCCCTCTTTGACTTTCGGTAAAGCGGGGAATTCGTCCGCCGGCAGCGCGTGCAGGTTCACGTGCGATTGGTCGTAGTTGATCCTGATCGTTCCGTTCTCGCCCAGCTTGAAGCTGATCTTTGTTTCCGGCAAGCGGGAGACGATTTCGCTCAGTTTTTTGGCCGGCAATAATGCGGAACCTTCTTTCGTGACGTTCGCCTTGATCCCCAATTCCATGCCGATCTCTAAATTGTTCGCGGAGATCTTTATGCCGCTCTTTTGGGCTTCAAAAAGAACGTTGCCGATGATCGGCAGCGTGCTGCGGGTGGCCACGATCTTTTCGACCGTGGAAACTCCGGCTTGCAAATCTTTCTTTTCACAAGAAAATTCCATAACTCCCCCTTTCTGGGCTTGTCCACCTTATCCAAGGCTCTATGTATTATAGTATAAATAATACAGTAGTAAAAGAGCCTGTTGATATGTGAATAAGTCGATTAATCTCCCCTTTGGCGGGAAAAGAAATGAGACTTAATCCACAACTGTTTAAAGAACCGGTGCAAAACTCCCCGGGCCGGACTAATGCACAGCCGAGGGTGTGTACTTCCTGACCAGCGCGCCGATGCTCCGGATCGAGTCGGCCAGGTCGCTGTCTTTTTTCTGTTTGGTCTTGATCTTGGCGCAGGCATGGAGGACCGTCGTGTGGTCGCGGCCCCCGAATTCGTCGCCGATCTTCGGCAGCGAGGCCCCGGTCAGCTCGCGGGCCAGGAACATGGCGACCTGCCGGGCGGTAGCGATCTTTTCGGTCCGCACTTTGGCGGACAGGTCCTCGATCCGGAGGTTGAAATGCTCGGCGGTGATCTTCTTGATCAGGTCGATGGAGATGTTCAGCGCCTCTTTTTCCGGCGTGGACACGTCCTTGAGCACCTGGTCCACCAGGGCGATGTCGATCGCCCGGTTGGTCAAAGAGGCAAAGGCCACGACCCTGATCAGCGCCCCCTCCAATTTGCGGATATTGGAGATGATCCGGCTGGCGATAACGGCCAAAAGGTCGTCGGAAACGACGATGCCGCTGATCTCGGCCTTCTTTTTTAAAATTGCCATCCTGGTCTCGAAGTCCGGCGGCTGGATATCGGCGGTCAGGCCCCATTCGAAGCGGGAACGCAGCCGGTCTTCCAGCGTGGTCATTTCCTTCGGCGGCCGGTCCGAGCTTAGGACGATCTGCTTGTGCGATTCGTATAAAGTGTTGAAAGTGTGGAAGAACTCTTCCTGGGTCCGCTCCTTGCCGGCGATGAATTGGACGTCGTCGACCATCAGGATGTCGATATTGCGGTATTTGTTCCGGAACTGCAGGGCGCGGTCGTCGCGGATCGAGTTGATCAGCTCGTTGGTGAACATCTCCGAGGTGGTATAAAGGATCTTGGCGCGCGGATTTTTCAGCAGCACGCGGTGGCCGATCGCCTGCATCAGGTGGGTTTTGCCGAGCCCCACCCCGCCGTAAAGGAAAAAGGGATTGTAGGCCGTCGCGGGGCTTTCGGCGACCGCCAGGGCGGCGGCGTGGGCGAAGCGGTTGCCGTGACCGACGACAAAAGTGTCGAAGGTGTAACGGTAGTTCAAATGCTGGTTGAGCGGCGGCTGCGCCTTGACCGGCTCGATCGAGGTCGCCTCAAAAAGCGGCGTGGAAAACAGCGACTCGGGGCCGACCACGAAAGAAACGCTTTTTAAGCCGGGCAGATGGGCCGCCAGCTCCTGCTCCAGGAGCGTCACGCAATATTTCGAAAGCCATTCTTTGACCACGTGGTTGGGCACGGCGGCTTCGAACACGCCATTATTAAAGGAGACCGGCTTGGTCGAAGAGATAAGCGCCTCATAAATAGGCCGGTTAAGACTTTTTTCCAATAACGGGAGTACGTCGTTCCAGATCGTGTTAATATCGACGATAGCCATGGCCAGAAAAACATTGTAGCACGGCCGCCGCGCATTAACAAGAAGGTTGACACGGCCCGGGGCAAAAAGTATAATTGACCCATGTCAACGAAAAGAACGTATCAGCCGCACAAGAAGAGCAGAAAAACAACGCACGGGTTCCTGGTCAAGATGAGGACCAGGGGCGGCCGCCGGGTGTTGTCCAGTCGCCGGAAAAAGGGCAGGAAGCGGATTGCTCCCTAAGGACCAGCGGATCGTCAGGGGCGATGAGATCAAGCAGACGGTAAGGAACAAGCAGTTTCACTTTGCCTCTCCCCTACTCTATTTTTCTGGTAGATATAGTAAAAACGACAAACGGGTCGTGGTCATTTGTAGCGGTAAAGTCGGCAACGCGGTGACGAGGAACCGCATTAAGCGGCAGATCGTCGGAGCTTATGGCAATATTAGGCATAATATCGCCAAAAACATTGATATGGCCATCATGCCGCAAAAGAGCGCGGCGACAAATGAATATCAGGGCGCGCTGGAGCAGGGTTTGAAGCAGGCAAAATTATGGCAAGAATAGTGATATATTTGCTGACATTATACCAAAAATATATCGCTCCCTACCTGGGCCAGCGCTGCCGTTACTATCCAACCTGTTCTGATTACACAAAGGAGGCGGTAGGCAGCCACGGGGCACTGGTTGGTTCATTATTAGGCATAAAAAGGCTAATAAAATGCAACCAGTTTTTCCCGGGTGGATTCGACCCGGTCCCTGCGGCTGTTTCACGTGAAACAAAATGGAACAATTAACTAATATTATGCTCGAGGTGCTCAAGTTCTTCTATGTAATAGGCGGGCACAACTACGGCCTAGCAATTATTTGGCTGACGATAGCGGTAAATATCGCGCTGTACCCGTTAACTTTGTCGTCGATCCAGCAAATGTCGGCCATGCAGCGGTTGCAGCCCAGGATCAATGAAATCCAAAAGAAGTATAAAGACGATCCAAAAGAGCTGCAGAAAGAGATGATGGCCGCCTATAAAACCGAGGGGGTTAACCCGCTGGGGGGCTGTTTGCCGGTATTATTGAAGATTCCCTTCTTTTTGGCCTTATTTTGGGCCCTGCAAAGCAAGGAGTTTGTCGCGCTTGCCGGCCAAAATGCGTCATTTATCCCGGGCTGGATCAATAATATCACCGCACATGACCCGTATTTCGTTTTGCCCATACTAATTGGGGTAACGACCTGGCTTTCCCAGAAATCCATGCCGCAAACGACCGGGCAAAGCCAGGCGATGATGGCATTTATGCCTTTATTTATCACTTTTATAAGCTATAATTTTGCCGCCGGGGTGCAAATATACTGGATCATCTCCAATTTAATGGGGTGGGCCCAGCAAACGTATATTATGACCTGGCGAGTAAGGGGGAGGAAAGTATCATGAAAACGATCAAAATGAAGGGGAAAACGGCCAACGAAGCAATTGAAGCGGCGGCCGCCGTGCTTGGCTGTGAAAAGGACAAATTGAAAATTAAAGTAATTAATGAAGGAAAACCGGCGATGATGGGGATAATCGGCGGGGAAGAGGCGGAAATCGAGGCGACGCTGCTGGCTGGCGGGGGAGAAGAGGCAAGAGAAATTTTGCAGAACATACTAGATAAAATGGGGATGTTGGCGGTTGCGGAGATCGTTTCGTCAAGTGCCGAGGAGGTCTCCATGGCGGTCAAAGGCGAGGATATGGGCAGAATTATCGGGAAAGAAGGGGCAATGCTCAAGGCGCTGGAGACAGTAGTTGGGGCCATGACTGGTAAGGCGGTTGGCGAACGCATCAGAGTAAGGATAGACGCCGGCGGCTATCGGGAGAAGCGGGTCAAGGTGCTGGAGCGGCTCGCGGCGGATATTGCCGAAGAGGTCGCCAGCACAGGGCAAGAAAAGGTGCTGCCATATATGGAACCGGCCGACAGAAGGGCGATCCACCTTTATTTGGCGAGCAACGAAAGGGTAACCAGCTATAGCAAGGGCGAGGGGAAGGACCGGCGAATGGTGATAGCCCCCAAGCAATAGGGGCTGTTTCACGTGAAACATTCCCTTGATGATACCATTGCCGCGATCGCTACGCCGCTAGGGCAGGCCGGGCTCGGAGTTATAAGGATATCCGGTAAGCGAGCACTGCCAATTCTTCGCAAGATCACCTCATTTAAAGGGAAAATCCCTTCACACAAGCTTAGGTTGGCCTGGATAAAGCAGGACGGCGTCAAGTTTGACCAGGCAATGACGGCTTATATGAAGGCGCCGCAGAGCTATACGGGCGAAGATGTCGTGGAAATAAGCTGTCACGGTTCGCCGGTGGTACTAAAGAAGGCCTTGTCGGCGATCATTGCTAGCGGAGCAAGGCTGGCTGAGCCCGGCGAGTTTACCAAGAGGGCTTTCTTGGGGGGGAAGATCGACCTTACGCAGGCGGAGGCGGTGATCGACCTGATCCAGTCGGGGGCGGAGGCGGCGATAATTAATGCCAACAAACAAATGGCAGGGACGGTGGGGGACGAGGTGCGGGGGGTAAGGCGGGCTTTGCTTGGTGCGTTGGGGGAGACCGAGGCGGCAATTGACTTCCCGGACGACATCATGTTTAAAAAGAAGGAGATAAAGCGGCAGATCGAAAAACAGATCAAAAGAATCGGCGCCGCCCTGGCCGGGGCCGAAGAAGGGCGGATGATCAGAGAGGGAGCCAGGGTGGTGATCGCGGGGAGGCCGAACGTAGGCAAATCAAGCCTGCTGAACGCGTTGATAATGAGCGAGAGGGCCATTGTAAGCAAGGAGCCCGGCACGACCAGGGACACCATAGAAGAGATGATCAGCCTGGGGGGAATGCCGGTTGTTTTAATTGACACGGCGGGGTTGCGGGGCGGCCGGGGAGAGGCCGAATTGGCCGGGGTCCGGAGAGCGGAAAACGAGCTAAAAAATGCCGACCTGGCCTTGGTGGTTTTCGACCTTACCAGGGGGCTCGGGTCCAGAGAAAAGGCGCTGATCGCCGGGCTTAAAAAGAGGCGGTTTTTGCTGGTAGGGAATAAGGCGGACCTCCCGAGAAAGGAACAAGTGAACAGTATTTATCCACACCATACAACATCGGCCAAAAACGGAAAAGGGGTAGGCCGGCTAAAAGAGGCGATCAAAAGAAAGTTGTTAACAAGGTCATTGGTCAGGCAGGGGCCAATTTCACTGATCAACGAAAGGCACCGGGAGTGCTTGACAAAGGCCAGGGAATCGCTTATAAGAGGGCTGGCGGCCCTTAATAGAGAGGATTGCGGCGAACTGGTGGCCGAAGACTTGAAAAAGGCAATTATCGCGCTGGGAGAGATTGGCGGAGAAGATGTTTCGGCAGAAGTGATCGGCGGGATCTTTTCACGATTCTGTGTGGGTAAGTAGCGGAGGGGGCCTTAGGGCCGACCCTGTGGAAAAGGAGTGTGGATAACTTATGGGGATAATTATTGATGGAAAAGCACTGGCAAAAAAGATCAGAGAAGGGGTGGCCGTCCAAATAGCGGAGCGGGTCGCGCGGGGAGAGAAGCGGCCGCGGCTGGTAGTGATCCTGGTGGGGGAAGATCCGGCATCACAAACCTATGTCAGAAATAAGGAAAGGGCCTGTCAGGAAGTGGCGATGGAATCGGAAGTAAAAAGGCTGCCGGCGGAGACCAGCCAAGAGGAGATAATCAAGATCATCAGGCAGCTAAACAATGACCCAAAAGTAGATGGGTTGTTAGTCCAACTCCCGCTGCCAAAAGGGCTCAACGAGATCGAGATCCTGGGAGAGATCGACCCGGCAAAAGATGCCGATGGGATCCACCCGCTGAACATGGGAAAGTTGCTGCGCGGCGAAGAAGCCAAGCTTCTCCCTTGCACCCCCCGGGGAGTAATGGAAATGCTGTTATCCACAGGGGTGGAAATTAAGGGGAAAGAGGCGGTCGTGGTTGGCCGGAGCAACATCGTAGGGAAGCCGATCGCGATCATGTTACTGGCCAAGCACGCAACCGTTACTATCTGCCACTCCCGGACCAAGGCCCTTGGCGGGGTAGTTGGCAGGGGAGATATTTTGATCGCTGCCGTTGGCGTTCCCGAACTCATTAAGGGGGCGATGGTTAAAAAAGGCGCGGTTGTCATTGACGTTGGAATGAACCGGGTAGGGGAGAAGTGGGTAGGGGATGTCGAGTTTGAAAAAGCCAAGGAAAGGGCAAGCTACATTTCTCCGGTTCCGGGAGGGGTTGGCCCAATGACCATTGCCATGCTTTTACAGAACACGCTTAAGGCGGCCGAGGGGAAGAAAGGCTAAAGCGCTACGGCCGGGAAAAGAGCCGCAGGATGTCGTTGAAAGAGACCAACGCCATTAACGCCAGCAACGCAATGAAGCCCCACTGGTTGATATTCATTTCCAGCTTCTGATCGACCGGCTTTCTGCGCAACCACTCCAGCAGGATAAAGATAAGCCGGCCGCCATCCAGAGCCGGGATCGGGAGCAGGTTGAGGACCCCAACGTTGACGCTGATGAAAGCGGTAAAGTAGGTCAGGGAAACTACCCCGGACTCGGCATAGCGGCCGGTGATCTGGGCAATGCCGATCGGGCCGGCAAGGTCACGGATCGACACCGCCCCCAGGAGCAGTTGCCAAACAATTGCCAGGGTCATCACGATCATCCCGCCGGTTTGAGTAAGCCCATGGTAGATCGCCAGGAACGGATTGACCCGCTCATAGATCGGCTTGGGCGAAAACCCGAGCAGGGAGAGTTTGAGTTTAGGGTTGTATTTTGGCGCGGCAGAAAGGGTAAGGTTCTTGCCCCCCCTTTGGACAACAAGGGCCAGAGCGCCCCCCTTGCTTTGGTGGATAAAGTCGATCGCCTTTTCCATCTCTCGATACTCCCGGCCGTTGATCGAAACGAGGCGATCGCCGGGCCGCAGGCCGGCAAGTTCCGCGGGCGAATTTTTGGTCACAGAGCCGACTTCGGTAGAAACGCCGGCCGGAACGCCGGCACAAAGAAAGAGCAGTGACAGGATAACGAAAGCGGCCGCCAGGTTCATGGCCGGGCCGGCAAAGATCGCCATAAATTTTTGGCCGACGTTTTTGGCCTGGTACCTTTCGGCCGGGGGGGTGTCAAGGTCTTCCTTGTCTTCCCCTTCGCCGGCGATCCGGACAAAGGCCAGGATGGGGATCAGGTTCAGGGAAAAAACGGTGCCGCCTTTTTCCCTGGCAAAAAGCCGCGGGCCAAAACCAAAGCCAAATTCAATGACCCGGATCCCAGCCCGTTTGGCCCAGATAAAATGCCCAAGCTCATGGACCAGGGCAATGAAAGTGAAGACAACCAAAAAAGCCACGATGTTAAGAAGCATGTTTGATGACCTCCTCCGTCAGCTCCAGGACGCGAATAAAATCGCCGCCGGAAACCAGGGGCGGGCGGACGGACTTGATCGCTGTAATAAAATCTTTTTGTTCCTCGGTCAGCTGGTCAACGGACTTTACCGGAACGGTGCTGGGTGTTGGGGAGGAAAAATCGCGGATATAAACTTTCTTTTCCAACAGGTCGGCTTCGTAAAGCGCGCGATCGGTCGTAACCGTTATTTTCCTTGATTTAGAGCCAAAAACACGAGAGGCCTCGATCCTGGTAATGGTCCCGGTCTTGTGCGTAAAAGTGGTGACCAGCCGGTCAAACCGCTTGGTCCGGATCTTTTCCCCCTTGGCCTTGATATCGATGATCTCCTCGGGGAAGATCTGCAAGGCAAGGTCGAGATCATGGATCATCATATCAAAAACCACATCGGTGTCAGTGATCCTTTCCGGAAAGGCGCTTAGCCGCTTAATGTCAATGCCGATGATCTTTTCCCCCTTGATCTCTTTCAACAACTTTTGGAAGGCGGGGTTAAAACGCTCGACCATGCCAACGGCCAGGACCAACTGTTTTTCCGCGGCCTGGGAAGCCAGGGTCCGGGCAAGGCTGGAGGCGCCGGTCAGCGGTTTTTCCACCAGCAGATGTTTGCCGGCCGCCAGGCAGGTTTGGGCAACCTCAAAATGAGTGCTGGTCGGGGTGACCACGACCGCCGCCTCAACTTCCGGGAGAAGCTGCAGGTAATCGGAAAACCAGGGGACGTCAAGATGCTTGCCGGATTCTTCGGCCAGGGAAGGATTGGCATCGGCGACCCCAACCAAGCGAACGCCGGGGAGATCGGCGGCGACCCGGGCGTGGTTTTTCCCCATGGAGCCGACGCCGATGATGCCGATTTTCAGCCCGCCGCCGCGCCTCATCTTTTAAAGAATTCTTTGACTGCCTGGGCAACAGTCTCGATCTCGGCCCCGGAGAGCTCGGGGAAGATCGGGAGGGAGAGGACCTCGGTCTGGGCAAGCTCGCTGGCCGGGAAATCGCCTGCCTTATGACCAAGCGTAGCGAACGCTTTTTGCTGGTGCAGGGAAAGGGGGTAGTAAACCATAGCCGGAACCCCTTTGGTCTTGAGGTGTTCAAATAAAGCGTCGCGACCAGTCGCGCGGACAGTGAACTGGTTGAACGTATGCCGGCCTTCCGGCAGCTCAAAAGGCAGCCGGAGGTCGGCCAACCCGAGAAATTGCTGGCGGTATAAGCTGGCGTTGTGGCGGCGCGCCTTGATCAGGGCCTCAATATTTCTTAATTTAACGCGCAAAATAGTGGCCTGCAGTTCATCGAGGCGGCTATTATAACCAATAATGTCATAATGGTAAGTCTTACGGCTCCCATGGCCGCGCAAAACCTTTAATTCCTCGAAGATCGCCTGATCGTTGGTCGTGACCATGCCGCCGTCGCCAAAACAACCGACATTCTTGGTCGGGAAGAAGGAAAAGCAGCCGGCCGCGCCAAAAGAGCCGACTTGTTGCCCGTTAAAGGTCGCCCCCATTGCCTGGGCGCAGTCCTCGATAACCGCCAAATTATGCTTTTTAGCGATCGCCATGACCCGATCCATCTGGCAAGCCTGTCCATAAAGGTGGACGGGGAGGATCGCTTTGGTGCGACTCGAGACTCGCGACTCGAGGCTCGCGACATCAAGATTAAAGGTATTTGGCTCTATATCAACGAAAACAGGAGTAGCGCCGCAATAGGCGATCGCTTCGGCCGTAGCGACAAAAGTGAAAGGGGTGGTAATAACTTCATCGCCGGGCTTAATGCCGGCAGCGCGGAGGGCAAGGTGCAGGGCATCCGTGCCGGAGGCGACCCCAACCGCGTATTTAACGCCAACATAGGCGGCGACCTCTTTTTCCAGGGCGGCGACGTTTTCCCCCAGGATATAGCGGCCGGAAGCGATAACGGCCGAGATGGCGCCGTCAAGTTCGGCTTTTTGCGAATTGTTTTGCCGGGAAATATCGAAAAAAGGGACTCCCATTAGGAAAGATTATATCATCAAAACGAAAAGAAGAAAAGTTACTTGGGGAGAGAAGCGAGAAACTGCTCCAGCGCCGAGCCGAATTCGGGATAAGTACGAAAACGGCCATCGGGCGCCGGGGCCATGGCGCGAAAAACTATCTGCCAGAGATCGCCGGGGACATCGGCCGGCTTGTTGGCGTACAGCGCGGCGATGGTCGGCGCGGGATTAGAAGCGAAGGCGGCAAAACGGGTCGACCAATGGGCGGCGCGCAAGATCTCGTAGATCCGGCTCAGGGCGGCCTCATCGGTCGTGATCGGCAGGCGGAATTTTCGGGGGCCGTCGTCAAAGCGTTCCGAAATATTACCGTTAGCGTCGATATAGCCGGCGGAAGACAGTGATTGCCAGACCAAATTAGCGTTGGCGCCGAACTCCTGGAAGGAAGCGGGCGAAACGCGGCTGGTAACCAGGTCAAAAGCTTCGCGACCGACCAGCAGGTAATAGAGCACAGCGCCGAGAGAGAAAATATCGGAGCGCTGGTCGGCGATCGACGCGCCGTACAAAATAGTTTCCGGGGCGGAATAGTTCGGCGTCCCAAAATACTGGCCGGTGGCGGTTAACTTCAAGTCGGGGAGGCGCAGGATGCCAAGATCGATCAAGATAACGCGCTTGATCGATCCCGCCTCGGAACAGAACATGATATTCCCCGGCTTAATATCGCGATGGGCGAACTTCGCGTAGTTGCCGGGCGAAGCGGAAACGCGGGCGAGCAGGTCGAGCGCCCCCAGGACGCGGCCGATAATTTTCGCGGACAAGACGGGAATAACGCGGCCCCATTCGACCATCGCTTTGTCCAGGTCCTGGGCGTTGGGTAAAAGTTCCATAACGTAGAAATCGGGCGGGGTGGAGGGGTCGTGATCGATAAGCTTGACGAACCGGGGATCGTTATTGCGGGAAAGCGAACGGAGCGCGTCGATCTCGCGTAAATACCGGATCGAAAGATCGGCCTGCGTCTCCACGGGAAAAGACGCCAAATTAAAGATCTGCTTTAAAAGATGGGAACGGCCGGCGTTATCCTCGACAAGGAACAGCCGGGACATCCCGCCTTCGGCAAATAAACGTTTGACCAGATAGCTGCCGGCGGCCCCTTTCACGACGGAGCCGACGGTAATGGGCGGACGCGGGGCCAAGCGCTCCGCGCCGTTAGTTTTTGGTACAACCGGCGGCAAGCCGCCGACTTTAGCGGACATAGTTCACCACGAATGATTATCGTAATAAAACGGGGGAAATTTCAGGCGATGATCAGTCGGTAAGGGGCGGCAAGCGCTTAATGGCGGACTGGCCGAGCGGAGTATTATAGATCATCATCACGATCTCCGCCCGGGTGATGGGTTGATTGGGGCGGGAGACGGGGTCGGTGAAATCAAGTTGGGCCGCGGCTTCCGCGCGAGTGACCAATTTGTTGGGATTATCGACGGCCGGCGCTTCAATGTGCTTGGCGGCGGACAGGATCGCCGCAAACTCGGAGCGGGAAACCTTCCGGTTCGGCCGGAACATTTTATCGGGATATCCCCAAATAACTCCGGCCGTCGCTAAAAGTTCGATCGGTTCTTTCGCGTAATACCCGTAAGGAACGTCGGGGAAACGAACGCGCTCGATCTTGACCGGGGCCACCGGCTCCGGCGAAGGAATGCCGGCCGCTTCGGCGGAGACGGGGCGCGGCCGGATCGGCGCCAGATAGCCGACGGAAAAATAATGGGAAACCGCTTGAGAAATATCGCCCTGGCGGTAGAACGCGTAATCCAGGGAAAAACCGGCGAACCTTACCCCCAGACCGCCGGTCAAATTGACAAAAACCTCGCTGGCGGTCGCGGATTGATCGGCGCCCAGCCGCAGGGAGAACGCGCTCACCGGCGACCACTCAACGCCGGAATGAAGCAAGAACGCCTTGCCGTCTTCTTTGCTGACGTCAACGTCGAGGAGCAGCTCCGGGCGGAGCCGCCAGGCAGACCCGACAACGATATTGGCCGGAAAAGTTTCGGTAACGCCGTTCTTATAATTAAACCGGCCGCCGATCTCCTGCCAGGCGAGGCCAAAGGACAGATAAGGGAGGTAAAGATACTTTAAGGAAAGATCGAGCGCGCCGCCGCTGCCGGAGGCGCCGTCGGAGCCGGGATAATCCTTCGACGGATACTTGGCGAGCGAACGATAATCGGCGGCCAGGAAAACCGCTTCGCTCAGCCGCCGGGAGTAACTAACGAGCAGTTCCTGGTTGGTTAAGCTGACGATCTCGGACGAGATCTGGAGCCCGGAAATCGTTTGCCCGCGGTAGCCGGCGCCGACAACGCCGCCGAGGAAGGGCGCCGCGCCGCCCAAGGAAGTGAACATAATGTCCGGGTCCGGTTGGGTGTAAGTGCTGATCAGGGCAAAGCTGCGCAGGTCCGCCAATCCGGCGGGATTGGTAAAAAGGGCGGAGGCGTCATCGGCCAGGCCGTAATAAGCGTTGCCCATCCCCAGGGGACGGGCGCCGGTGCTGTGGGAAAAATAGGCGCCCTGGCTGGCAGAAACGAGCGCGGCGAATAAAAATAGTAAAAGCGCGAGCGCTCTCATCAATATGCCGGTACGATCCCCTTGGTAACGTATTTATCGCCGCTTGGCCCGATGATCGTGATCCGGACCGGCTTGCCGCCCCACGAGCGCTCGGTCGCCAGGTCGAGAATGTTTTGTCCCTCGCGGATATTGAAGCGGACGACCTTGATCGGCGTCGGCGGCGTGGAGCTAAGGTCCTCGATCAGCGCGGTGACGTCGGCGTTGACCCGAGAAGCGAAATCAAGATTGATGCGGGCGGCGCCCCCGGTTGAGGCCGGACTAACGCCGAAGCGGATCGCCGAGAAGCTCTTGTCGGCCGGGATCGGCGTGGTCGTGGTTGTTGTGGTCGACGTGGTCGTCGTCGAGGTCGGCGCGGCGGTCGAGGTGGTGGTCGTGGTGGTCGGCGCAAGAGACGTGGTCGTGGTCGTCGTAGTCGTCACGACGGAGTACGCGCCGATATTCGCGCCGCCTTCCCCGGCGCCGAGGCAGGGCGAGCCGGGCTTCAGGCGGTAATCGTCGCGGGCAACGTCGTTAAAAAGGGCTTCCAGCGAGAGCGAGCCGGTGCCGGGGGCGGCGCCGCTGCCGCCGAACTCATTTTGGTAATTTGCCGCGTTGAGGTAAACATTATTGTATGAACAAATGGTTTCCCCCGAGCTGTAGATCCCAACGCTGTTGGGGAGCGCTATCCCTTCCGGACTGCTGCAGATGATGTTGTTCTTGGCATACACCGTGTCATTGAGGGCGGCCACGCCGACGCGGCATTTGACAATGGTGTTCCCCTCGACGGTAGCGGTCTCCGCGTGACTATTCTTATAAACAGACACGCCGTAGTGAACGTTGCGGATCTCGTTGTTGCGGACCAGGCCTTCGGAGTTTTTGACGTAGACGCCGCAGGAAAAAGCCGGGTAGGCGCCGGACCAGAACAACCGGTTGCCGATCGCGTCGCCGCGGACGTTCGGGCTATTGACCAGGAGAATTGAACCGTCGGGGGTAACGGAGCTGTTGATCAGGGTGAATCCCTCCAGGGTTAGCGGGTAAACAAACCTGAGAATGGAAGAAGCATCGCCTTCGATCGTTGCCAGGTCCGGCGAAACGCCGCGCAGGCTGCGCAGGTAAGGGTAGGCGCCAAGCGGAAAAGTTTCCCCGGCGGCGGCGGTATAAAGCCCGGCACCGGCGTAAATGGCGGTCTCCGCGTAATTGGCCGCCTGGGTGATCGAACGCCAGGGGCTCGATTCGCTCCCGGCCCCGGGACGCGGAATATCGCTCCCGGTTCCGGAGACGTAAGCAGTCTCCCGGAAATTCGAAGTGCCGACGCCGCTCCCCTGATAAAAGCCGATATTCTTGCCGCCCGGCCCGGTGCCGAGGCAGGGAGAATCGGCGAAGAGCCGAAAATCGCCGGTGCTGCTCGAGCCGTTCAGGAAGCGGGGAAGCACGCTGATATCGGTCAGGCCGGGAGTGACGCCGCTGTAATTGGTATTATTCCCCCAAACGCAATTATGATCGAGCGCGAACGTGGCGGTCCCGACTATCCCGGTCCCGTATATGTCGGTCAACATCGGGCGGCAGCTGATGATGTTGCCGCTGGCGCGAACGGTCCCGCCGACCGCCCGAAGCCCAGAGTAACACCAGACGACCGAATTCAACTCAGCCGTCACGGTATTTATAGTGTTGATCCAGATCCCGTACATGCCGGTGATCAAGCAGCCGGAAACGGTGCCGGAGGAACCGTCGCGAAAATCGATCGCGGCGCCGCGGCCGCTCAGGTTGGTGACTAGAACATCTCTGACCAGCACGTTTTGCCCCCAAATGTAGAGCAGGGAGCCGCCGGGAGTGTCGTCTGGCCAGGAGGAAATGAGGTAAGTGCCGGTAGTGACATGGCAGTTGGCGAGCGAAGAGCCGGTGTCGAGAGAGAGAAAAACGATCCCCTTGCCGATCGTCCCTTCGATCGTGACGGTGGAAGTCGATTCGCCGCTGACCGAGATCCCGCCGGGAAGACTATAGTAGGCGCGCTCGCCCTCGAAAGTGGAATAATGTCCGGCGGCGACCATGACCAGCGAGCCGGACTCGACGGAGGCAACGGCGTAAGAAACGTTCTTCCAGGGGGTGGACGGATTTTGCGCCTCGGCGGAGGAGCGGGAATTGTCCCCCGTATTCACATTAACGTAGTAAGTCGTGGCAGAGGCGGACGTAGCACAAACGAGCAAGAGCGTCAGAAAGGACAAAAAGCGCTTTAAAAAGATCAAGGGTGCCCCTCCTTGGAAGTAAAGTGCGCCCATTGTAGCACATTTGCGCGGCATTCGGCAAAGCGGGCGAGGGAACGGTCAGTCGGCGAGCGGCGGCAAACGCTTGATCGCGGCCTGGCCGAACGGGGTCTGGTAGATCATCAGTGCCGCTTCCGCCCGGGTGAGAGGGGCTTTGGCGCGGGAAACGGGCTCGGTCAGGTCGAGCAATTTGGCGGCTTCTCCCCGGGTGATTAGCTTGTTGGCGTTGTCGACCGGCGCCGGTTCCAGGTGCTTGGCGGCGGCCACGATCGCCGCGAATTCGGCGCGCGTCAATTTTTTGTTCGGCTGGAACGTCCCGTCGGGATATCCCCAGATGACGCCGGCGGTCGCGAGTTGCTCGATCTCGTTCTTCCCCCAGTGCTTGGCCGGCAGGTCGGGGAAGCTGATGCGCGGGATCTTGACCTCGGGGGTCGGTTCCGGCGTCGGATAATAAGTTACGGGGACGGCCGCTTTCTTGGCGGGCGGCGCGTAACTGATGGAGAAATAGTGGATCGAAGCGCGGGATTGGTCCTTCCAGCTGTAAAGCGCGTAATCGATGGCAAAACCGCCCAGGTGGATGCCGAGGCCGGAGGTAATGTTGGAATGGGCGGAAGCGCCGGCGGCGGTCTGGTCAACGCCGAAGCGGAGCGAGATCAGCGAGGCCGGCGACCATTCCAGTCCGGAATGGAGCAGGAGAGGTTGGCCGTTTTCCTTGTTGACGTCAAGGGTATAGGTCAGGTCCGGCCGCCAACGGTAAGCGCCGCCAACGGTAACATTGGTCGGGAAGTTCTCGACGGCGCCGTTCTGGTAATTAAAACGGCCGCCGATCTCGCGCCAGACCAGGCCGAGAGAAAAATTCGGCTGGTAATTATATTTCAGGGAAAAGTCCGCCGAACTGCCGTTGGCGGTGGCCCCGTCCGAGCCGGGATAGGCGCGGGAAGGGCCTTTGGCGAGAAGGCGGTAATCGAGGCCGAACGAAAGCTGCTCTCCCAGCTGGCGCGAGTAAGCGAACATGATGTCCTGGTCGGTGAAGCTGAAAACTTCGGTCGAGACCTGAACGCCGGCCACGGTTTGCGCGCGGTAGCCAATGCCGAGAAAGCCGCCGAAAAACGGCAAGCCGCCGCCGAGCGAGGAAAAAGTCGTATCGGCATCCGGCTGGGAATACATGCTGGTCACGGCGGGGCGGCCGAGGGAAGCCAGGCCGGCGGGATTGGCAAAGAGCGAGGCGGCGTCGTCGGCCAGGCCGACGTAGCCGTTGCCCAGGGCTAACGGCCGGGCGCCGGTGCTGCCGCTAAAATAGACCGCGTTTCCCGCGCCGGCAAGGAATAGCGCGAGCGCAAGCAGCGCGAGCGACCCCCTCCTGATAATAGCTAACCCTCCTTGCCGGAACCGTTATTTCTTTTCGACGATCGTTTTAATGCTGTAGAGCTTGAAGCCGCCGTCACCGGACGGAACTTTCAACATGACGATGATCAGCTTGCCGTAGGCCCGCGGGTCGACCAGCGTGACCGGGACCAGGTTGGAGCCGACCTTCAGGGTGACAGGCGTCCAGCCGAGATATTCTTCGCCAGTCAGGTTATCCACGACCCGGACAAAACCTTCGCCCGCCACCTTGGAGGAAAAGTCGAGATCGATCCTGGCGGAACCGCCGGCGGCCGCGCCGGTGATCCACGGATAGATCCGAGAAACGACCGATCCGTCCGGGATCGGGTAGGTGGTGGTCGTGGTCGTTGAGGTGGTGGTCACCGTCGACGTCGTTGAGCTGGGCGTAGTGGTAGTCGTGGTCGTCGTGGTGGTGGTCGTTGTCGTCGGCACTGGGTAGCGCCCCGAGAACGCGGAGGTATTAAAATAATCCGGCTCGATGCGGGCGGCCGAAGGCCGGACAAAGTTAGCGACGATCCTTGCGACAGGCTGAGTCGCCGTGGCGCAGACCTGGCCGCCGCCCGCCGCGCCGGTCAGGGCGGCGGACCAGTTACCGGTAAGATCGGCGGTCGCCGAGCCGAGATAGGTTTTTCCCTCGGCGGTCAGGAGCGACGCGCCGGCGGGGTCGGAGCGGAAGAGCTCCACGATCGCCGACGGAGTACAGACGCCGGTCACGGTCAGAACGGTATCGTCGGCGTTAAAGACGGCCGATTCGATGGTTGGCGCGGCCAACAGATGGTTAGCCCCGTCCAGCAGGAAAATGCCAAGGCCGTTGTTCTGGAAAATCGAGTTCTGGGTGATCTGGTTGCTGACAGTCGTCTCGCCGCTGAGGGCCAGGCCGGCCGGGTTAAAAGCGATAATGTTTCCCGGGCCGATCACGTTGCTGTTGGCGCCGTTCCACGCCACGATGCCAGCCATCGTATTCGGCAGGGCAGAGGCGCCAGTCGCGTCGGTGCCGACGTAATTTCCCCGGATAACGGCATTGGTGGCGCTGGTGCCGTTAAAGGATATCCCGGCGGCATTGCCGGAAATGACGTTCGCCTCAACTGTCGTGTATTTGGCCTGGAAGAGGACGCCATGGGTGCCGTTCCCTAAAGCGGCCGTACCGGTCCGGTCAAGGCCGAGATAGTTGCCGGCGATCACGGTGTAGTAAGCGGTTATATGGCCGACTATGACACCGGCCCTGGTATTGCCGGAAATGACGTTCCTTTCGCCGGCATTAAGGCCGCCGATGCGGGTGAGGCGGGTATATTCGCGGAGACAAACGCCGTAATCGCCATTGGGGATCGCGGCCGCGCCGGTCCGGTCGGTCCCGATATAATTGCCGATGACCGTGGAGTGCAGGTTCATCAGCGATTCCACCCCTTCACCGCGGGACGAGAAATAAATGCCGCTCTCGGTGTTGCCGGAAATGACGTTCCGCTCCGCCTCGGACGAACCGCCGATCAGGGTGTAGTCGGGGCCGGTCAGGATATAAATGCCGTTCTTGGTGTTGGCCAAGGCGGCGGAGCCGACGGCGTTGGTTCCGATGTAACAACCGGAGACAACTGTGTTGCTGACGTCCCCGCCGTAAACATAAACGCCGTTCTGGCCAAAGCCGCTGATGCAAAGCCCCTTGACCGTCACGTTGGAGGCGGCGATCGTCAAGCCGTCGTTCATCGCGTCGCCCGATTTAGTCAGCAGGATCTCAGGGCCGTAGGGGTTAACATTTCCCACATTAGTCGTTTGGGTGGTGCCGTCGATGATCACTTCGTCAGTGATATTGATCGGCGGGCCGAGCGCGATCTTCCACCAGTGGGCACCGTCGCCGGACTGGTAGCTGGGATCGGAAGTCGGAATATTAAATGCGATCGTGTCGCGGTGGCCGACATTGGAATTGGACTGATAGACAGCCCAGCGGAACGTCCCTTCGTTATCGTCATCGCCGGTTTCCGTGACGGTAAAGGTTTGCGGGCCGTCAAAAGCGGCTGCGGCTGGATGGGAAAAAGTCAGCAGGGCCAAGCCAATAAGAGCCGCGCACAAGAGTTTCTTATACATAATATATGGTACCCCCTTGCGAAAAGGATCAACGAGTAATTATAGCAAGAAATCGGGCCAAAATCAAACCGGAAGGAAGAAGAATGAGCGTAAAAAGGTATTGCACATTGTTGTGTGGTGTGCTATTATTATGCGGTAATGCGGCTGATGAAAAGTTTTTTCATCGTGGCTCTGCTTGCTCCCCTCGCGTGGGCGGGATGGGTAACGCAAGAGTCAACGACCACTCAAGATCTCCAGGCTTGTTATTTCCCCGCTTCGGCCATCGGCTTCTCCGTCGGCAATAACGGGACCTTTTTAAAGACCGGCAACAGCGGCGTCACCTGGGAAGCAAAAGTTACCGGTACGGCGCAAACATTATATGACGTGGCTGCCCCGGCAGCCGGCGAGCTCTATGCCGCCGGCGCGTCCGGCACCCTGCTCAAGTCGCTCGATGACGGCGAAACGTTCTCTCCCGTCGCGCTCGCCGGGGTCGGCACGGCAAACCTGCTCAAGATCGGCTTCAGCGGCGCGGCCCGGGCGATCGCCGCCTCCAACGGCTCATCCGGCGACAGCTACCTGTATCGATCGACCGATAGCGGCGCAAACTGGACTCCCGAACTGCAAAGCAATCTGAATATCCAGGGCGCTTATATAAGCGAGGCCGGGGACATCTTCGTTTGGGGCCAAAGGAAAGACTCGGTCAATTACGCTATTATCCGTAATGGGACGGAGGTCTGGACCGGCACCGGCGCGGTCAGGGACGTGATGCTGGCAAGTGCTTCGGTCGGCTACGCGGTCGGCGCCTCCGGGTTGGTCTTGAAATCGCTCGACGGCGGGGCAAATTGGAGCGAGATCTCCGCCGGCTTGGTCGCGAACCTTAATTCCCTTTATTTTGTCACAGAAGGCTTTGGTTGGGTGGTCGGGGATGCCGGCACGGTCGCACTGACCGCGGACGGCGCCTTAAGCTGGACCACTTATGCCCTGACGCCCGCCGCCGATATTAGGGATATTTCGGTCAAAACGGTCGGAACCAGCCCAAATATCTCGGTTTTTGCCTTCCTGGCCGGTGCCGGCGGGAACATTTACAAGCTGGAATCTCCCCGGATCACCGGAGTAACCCCAAGTTCGATCAAATCGGGCTGGATGGGGACGGTGGAGGTTGTCGGCAGCGGGTTTATTGCCGGCGCCTACGCGACCTTTGAGGCGACAGGGAAAAGCGGCATAACCGTGCTCTATTCCAGCTATGAATCGGACAGCCGGCTTCTTACATATATAATAACCACTCCGGAGGTAACCACCGGGGCCTGGGATGTTACGGTCACCAACGGCGACGCGACCGTTTCCACGGAAACCGGGGCGCTGGTGGTAGCCGCCAACGGGGCGACGGTCCAGATCCCCCGGGTTTGGTTCGGCGCCGGCGCTTCCCGCAGCGTTTACCTGCCGCCGACCACGGAAGGGAGCGTCGTTACCCCGCGGACTACGATCAGCCGCAACGACATCATGACGATCGAGGCTACTTCCAGCAATAATATGACCAAGATCGTCAGGTTCATTATTAATCTGGATGGAGCCAGCTATGACTATCTCATTCCGGAAAGCTCGGTCAGCCTTATTTCGCCGGTCAGCATTGAGGCCGGGTATCAGTTCAGCCTGCCGACTACCGCCGGCGGCAAGGACGCGGCCCTGATCATTTATACCGAAGACGCGGCCGGCAACAACCGCCAGCAATATCTCCTGGTCCGGGTGGCTGTCCCCAGCACGGGCGAGACCGGGGCGATCGTCCCGGCGACCGGGGCGGGGAACGGCGCCATCGGTTACGGCGGCATGAAAGAAAAGACCTGGGACCCGGAAACCAAAGGGGCCATGCCCGCCTTTATCCGTCTTCCCAAGGGTGTGCAGATCAGCTACCTCAAAGCGGTGCTGAGCGACGGCTATGGCCGCAAGATGTGGGAAGAAACCTTCACGTTCAATCCGCCGGCGACGAACAAAGTCGACTTTGTGATCGAAAGGGCGAAAATGGCCCCCTATCTGACGTCGGGACTTTACACCTTGCTGGTTTTTGACGAAAAGAACAAGAAGATCGTCGAGAACCGGATCATGATCAAGCCGGCAGCCGTTAGATAAACAAGAATGAAACGAATATTAACCGCCATAGTGGCCGCCGTTTTACTGGCGGGCGTTGCCTGCGCCCAGTATGTCGCGCAAGACCCGACGAGATACGTACCGAACGGCCGCGTCCTGGGGCTTGGTAAAGCGTATATCGCCCTGGCCGACGATACCGGCGCGATGTACACCAACCCGGCCGGCATGGGCGACGTTTCCGGGTGGCAATTGTCTTCTATGTCCGGTAAATTCCTCGACGAATACAGCTATCTCTCTTTTTCCGGCTTATATCCGACCGAGTACGGCGTTTTCGGTTTTGGTTACGCCGGGACCTCGATCGCCGGGGCGTTCGCCACCACGATCGAAGCGGGGTCCGACCCGGCCGATCCGATCTACACGATCGACCCGAGCCAGCCGACCATGGGGAACGACAACGCCGCCATGGTCTTCTCTTACGGCAACAAAGCGGACAAGATCCCTTACGTCAAACAGGTCCCGCAAGCGGACAAGATCACGCTCGGCACCAGTGTTAAATTATTCCGGGCGCGCCTCTACGGCGACGGGATCCAGAACGGCGACGCCTCCGGCCAGGAGCTCGACTTCGGCATCAAATACACGCCGCTGCGCTGGCTAGCGCTCGGTATGGCGGTGCAAAACGCTCTCCCCGCCGGCCTGGGCGGCAAACTGACATACTCCGGCGGCCACGAAGAATCGTACCCGGCGGTGATCGAGACCGGCGCCGCCTTTTCCGTGCTCGGCAAAGATAAAGCGCTGGCGAAATACGGGGACCACGAGCTCAAGATCATGACCGACATCGACCTCCATCCTTCGCTGGCCGGGTATCCGCCGGTCATGCATTTGGGCGCGGAATGGAAGCCGGTCTCGATCCTGGCGATCCGGGCCGGTATCGACCAGGATGCCGGCGGCGACGGCAACGGCGGCCTGACGACTTATTCCGATCCGACTTACGGCGTCGGCATGTATTTCGGCGGGTTCCGGTTCGACTACGCCTACCACGCTTTCGCCGGCGCGCCGAATATCGACAACCATTTCTTCTCGCTCTCTTACAACTACCTGCCGCCGGCCGTTGAGAGCAGCAAGGACCCATTCACCTTTACTTCGCCCGATGACAAGACGATCACGTTTGCCGGCGCGACGCGGGTCCACGCGCACGCGGCGAACAGCCGGATCCGCACCGCCACGATCAACGGCCAGCCGGTCAAGATGAACCTGAAGGGGGACATCTCGACCGAGGTGGAACTGAAGATCGGCAAGAACGGCATCATCCTGGCCGGCAGCGACGACCGGGGCAAGCTGGTCGGCTCGTCCAAGGTCCGCCTGCTCCGCTTAACGACCTTCCCGGACGTTGTCATCGGCTACTGGGTTGACAAGCCGATCTCGCTCCTGGCGATGCAGAACATCATCACCGGTTATCCCGACGGCACGTTCAAGCCGGAGGGCGGCATTTCCCGCGCCGAAATGTGCTCACTACTGATGAAGACCAGGAAACAGAACGCGTCGACGGCAGAGGCGGCGTTAACGGCGGCGGCGTTCAAGGACGTCCCCGGGAAGCACTGGGCCAGCGCGTTCGTCGCGGAAGCGGCGGCGCTCGGCGTCGTCAAGGGCTACCCCGGCAACGTCTTTAAACCGAACGGCAAGATCACCCGCGCCGAAGGGCTGGCAATGATCGCCCGCTTTGCCGGCGTCAGCGAAGAGACCTACGCCCGCGACTTCCCGGACGTCGCCGGCAACCACTGGGCGGCCAAGATCATCGCCGGGAGCAATAAAGTTAATATCTTGCAGTATCTGAAAGGGCTGAACTTTGAGCCGAACAAGCAATTGACCAGAGCGGAAACGGTGGAGATGCTCTATCGCACCGATTACGTGCAGCAGGTCTTGAAGAAAGACCTCTTGAACTGGGACACATACTAAGAAAAGTCGATTAGGAGGAAATAAAATGAAAAAATTAATGATGGCGGTCGTGGTCCTTTTTGTGGCGCTGGTGGTGGCGAGTCCGGGCTGGGCGGTCCCGCAAAAAATAAACTTCCAGGGGGTCTTCAAGAAAGGGGCGCCGACCGGCAGCCAAACCGTCGTGTTCAGGATCAACAGCTGGTCGGAAAGCTACACCGCGACCGAACTTAACATCGATGAAAAAGGTTTTTTCAGCGTCCAGTTGGGGTCAAAGACCGCGTTATTGCTCCCCGAATACGCCGTAGTTACCGTCGAAGTGAACGGCACTGCTTTACCGGGCCAGGCATTAACTGCTGCTCCCTACGCGATAACAGCGGGACATGTGATCAGCAGAAATCCCAACAACGACAATGCGAGCGTCAGCCTGGGTTGGTGGAATGACGTCGCCAGGATCAGGACCGGCGGCACCGGCGTTGGCGCCGGCAACGGCCTGGATATCCAGGGCTACAGCGACCTTAGTAAGCTGCGGGTCACGAACGTCGGCGTCGGCGTCATGACCCCGGAAGTGACAACGGGTTACGAATGTGACATTAACGGCGACTTGCTGGTCCGGGGGAACATGAACGTCCAGGGAGCGATAACGGGAGTAACTTCTTCTCCGGCGTTTACCATTAGTACCGACCCCGCTGATTATTTCTATATTGGAAAACCTTGGTCAGGCGTATTTGAACGAAAAGCCGGCGCCGGGACACCGACCTTTACCTGGACGGTTTCAATCGAGCCGGCTGTTACGGGGATCAATCCGTCGGCGTTGACGGTTAGTACCGGCCCCACGGCAACGCAAAGGGCGCAGCTAAATGGCTCTGTAGCGCTTACCGCCACAGAAGGCTGGAGAAAATTGACGGTTAGGATGAAAGATTTTTATAACCAGGTTGCTGTCGAAGAAAGAAACATCATGGTTAAAAAGCAGCCGGTCACTTTACACAAGATTATAAACGTCATGAAAGCCTCGGCCGGGATAGCTGATTTTTCTGTAACGATGCAGGCCAGCGGAGGGGTCCCCGACTACCTCTGGAATCTTCGGGGAACTGTAACGGCGTATCACGTGCCCGACGGTGGTTATTTACCTTTACCCCCGATCACGGTAGCGGTTTCGGACGTTATATTTGGCCCAACGACCGGCCAGATCGTTTTCACGACCATGGTCCCGTCGACGGGGGCCACGGTTGTTAATGTCCCGGTCAGAGTGGTCGACCAAGTCAGCTCCAGCGCTGAAGGGGATGTCAAGATTTGGGTCACCAAAGGGAGCTTCAAAATTGAGTTGCCGGAATTTATGCAATCGGTTGAGAAGATCGATCCGGCAGGCCCGGTAACCGACCCTGGCGACCCGGTAGGGTCGGACGTTGAGGACCGGGTTGCGCTGGCAGAACACGTGATGGGGATGAGCGGCAACGCGGCGTCGGATTGGACCTATACGAGCAAAAGCGGCGTTACCACAACTTACCGGCTGAAGGCGGGATCAAGCCTGCAAAAATTGGCAACGAACATGAGCAAGGTCCAAAACTTGAGCGGCGACTTCCTGACCACGGTTGCTCTGGACGGTTACGCGAAGACCGACTTAAGCAACGTCTCCGCCGTGCCGGCGTCAAAAGTATCGGGATTGCTGTCGTTCTCGCAAGTCGCGCCCAGCGGGACGGCCTTACCGTCAGCAGGCACGGGCTACACCGGGAACTACTCACTCGGTTCATTCTTTAATCTGACCGCACCATCAGGCAGCTACGGTGCCGGTCTCTACCAGAACGTGGTAGGCGGTTCGTGGCACAAAGTGGCGTCAGACTTCGACCTGACATTCACCAAACTGCAAGCTTCGGCTGGATTGGGAACGATCGCGCAAAGGAACACCATTGCCACGGCCGATATAGCGGCCAGCGCGGTTACCGATGCGAAGATCGCTAGCGGCATTACCGCGTCGAAGTTAACCGGGGCGCTTCCGGCTATCAGCGGAGCGAACCTGACCAGCCTTAACGCGGCCAATATCACGACCGGCACAATCGCCGACGCTAGGCTTACCAACAACGTTTTCAAGACGCAATATATCAACGACCTTGCGGTCGGGACCAAGAAAAACCTTGTTCTTTTGCCGGAGACGAACGGCGGGCAAGCTCCGGGGATCTGGATCGCTGATAACACGGCAGGCACAACCTACTCGGCGCTTTTCGCGCATTTCCCTGCCACGGTGAACTATCCGGCAACAACGGCGTTGGGGGTAAGGGGCTCGAGTGGTTGGAAGGCCGCTTATCAGATTAATAACAATACTGGTCGGATGAAAGCGCCGTTACTAACAGCTGACGAAATAACTTACGGTACGTCGATCGGTAAGTATAGTTACTCAACAGTTGGCATTGTCTTCTCAGATATGCGGCTTAAGAGTGACATAGCGCCGCTCTCCGGCTCGCTTAATAGGGTTGCTGCACTGCAAGGCGTAAGCTATAAGTGGAAGGATGCGGGGGCCAAAGGATTGCCGGGGACGACCCAGCTCGGGTTGATCGCTCAGGAGATTGAGAAGGTGGCGCCGGAGTTGGTCAGCGAAGGGCCGGACGGCTATAAAGCGGTCAACTACAATGGCTTTAGCGCCCTCTTTGTCGAAGCGATCAAGGAATTGAAAGCGGAGAACGAAGCGCTGAAGGCGCGGATCAAAGCGCTGGAGGACAAGTCGGCGAAGTAAGGGGAGAAGCATTTGTTTAGAGTTTCGAATTTAGTAATTAGGATCTCGCTGGTCGCGGCCATGGTGTTGGCCATCGGCGGCGTGGTGTACGCGGATAAGCTGATAAACGCGGACCCCCAGATCACGCTGTATGACACGGCCAACGGCGGCGGGACCAAAGAAGCGAACGCGACGATCAAGCTTTACCAGACATTCGGCGAGCCGGCAGGCGCTAATTTCCAGAACGATACCGGCCTGATCCGGATCACTCCCGGGATCCTGGGCTTGCTGGACGACCAGGGAATTGCCGCGGATGGGACTTATAAATTATACATATCCGCCAACGGCAATAACGTCGAAATAACTTGGGAAACGACAGATAACCCGCAGATCTTCGCGTTAATAGGCAACGGCGCCGGTGAATATTTAAACGACTATTCGGCGGCCAAATGGAAGCTGATCGCCTCCGGCGGCGCGTTGGTCTCTCCAACGCCGGATGGATATGGAACATTCACCTATGCGGATAATAAATTAGTTCACCAAAACCAGGTGAAAATGGGGACGGGTGAAGTTTATTATAAGGCTCTTTGGTCGACGATCCCGTCGACACAATACAGCTACTACATACCGAGCGCGGAAGCGGTCGGCAAGATCAATATCCAGCTTTCCAGCGGCTTCAATTTGGTGGGCGTCCATTTAGTAAAAGGCGAAGGTCATCTGGTCAGCGATTTTATCGCGAACTGGTCGGACCAAGACATGATCTTTAAAAAGACCTCCGGCAATCCGACTTACGACAAAGCGATATACAACGGTTCCGCCTGGAGCGATCCGTTCTCGCTCACCATCCCGGCCGGAACAGGATGTTTTGTCAAGACCAGCGCATCGAAGATGTTAACACTGCTCGGCAGCGTCCAGTTGGTGGGTTCCTCGAGGATCTATGGGAATGGCGGCTTCGCGATCGTTTCCATGGCGGTTCCCAGGGCGATCCCGGACGGCGAAGGGGCAAATTTATTTAACTTCGCGTCTAACAACGACACGGTCTTCAAGAAAACGTCAGCGGCTAATCCGACATACGATAAGGCAAAGGCGGTTGTCTCGGGAGCAGCGATCACCTGGACGCTTTCTCCGCCGGTCCTTGATTTTAAGGGCGGCAGGGGCTACTTCTATCAATCGAATAATCCCGCTTCGGTCACGGCTTTTAGCTGGGGCTTGAACGCGGCCGGTTTGAGTTATCAATCAATGAGCCTTGCCGAATAAGGCGCACAAAGTAAAAGGGGGAATAAGATGAGAGTAAGTAAATTTTTGGTGAAAGGTGGGTTGCTGGCCTTAAGCTTGATCTTGTTATGCTCCGTCGCCAACGCGGAAAGCATGTCGATGCAGCTCAGACAGGGATCGCTCTCTTTAACGACGGCTCTGCAAAACCGGGACATCATAGTACTGCAAGTGCCGGCCGGCTGGGGCGAAAGCGACATCATTGCCGGCTTCATCAAGCCGATGATCGACGGCACGGCGATCTCCACCGACATTACGGTGCCGAAACTGGCCAAGGTCGGCACGACCGTCTATTCGCCGGCGATCTCCTTTACTTGCCAATATGACGGGACGAACCTGAAGGTCATGACCGGGCCAACGACCAGCGTCAACTTTGGCAGCGGGCTCGACGTTGACATAGATAACCTGGTGCTGGGCAAAAAGATCGTCCCCGTGGTTTGGAGCACTATCAGATACTCGATCCTGACGGCGTATTCCGTCCCGGCCGACGCGACCGCGTTCGGCCTGATTGTCGGCGCCAGCTGGACCCTGGGCGGGACCGAAAAGACGGCAGGCGCACCGCCGGCCCCGACCGTGACCAATTCGACCGGCGGCGTTGTTAACCAGGTGAACGTCAGCATGGGTGAAGCGTTCCTGACGCTCGGCTATGACACCAATTATTCCTACAGCGGCATGTCGCTGGAAGTGGTCGGTTTCTCCGCCCTGCCGCACGCGAGCACGCCGGCGACCAAGCTGATCGGCCGGATCGCCGCGGCCCCGGACAACCTGGCGCTCACGGCGGGAACGACCTACACCCTGCTGACCACCGGCTGGAACGCGTTCGGTCCGAGCGCGGCCCCGAACACCTACACGTTCACCACGAAGTTCGGCGGCGCGGGCTCCGGCACGTACGTTATCACGCTGGAATCGCAGGCACCGCTCGGCGCGGGGATGAACTTTATCGCTATGCCGTCGCCGGGGCCGTGGTTCGCGTACGATAAACTGGGCGCGGCGCTCAACTTTACCAATTATGACGGCAGCACGACAAATGAAGTCAAAATGGCTTACGACCTGGTCAAGGTCATTAACACTGCGGCCGGGAATAAGGTTGTTTCCACGGTCGGCAGCTGGCTGGCAACGACCCAGACGCCGAGCTATGTACTGCTGCCATTGAACGATCCGGACGCTTCTTCGGCTGCGGCGGCATTGAAGGCCTCGCCGCTTAAAGAGGGGATGGGCGCGCAGTTCTATATCGGCACGGTCAACGCGGACGGGGTCACGGCGCCGCCGGCCAAGATCGAGTTCGTTTTAAAGAATAGCCAATAGGCGATAACAAAGGGGAAATTTTTGTTTAAACGGATCAAGATACTGACACTGCTGCTGCTCGGACTGGCGATATTCGCCGGCGCCGCGGCGGCAGTTTGGCCGGCGCCGCAAGCCGGCACCATGCCGTTCTACTGGGTCAAGGGGACGGTCAACGACCCGAGCGGCCAATTAGCCGGCCGCCCGGTCATTCTTTACGCCACGACTTTCGACAGCACCAAAGTCGTGACGGCGGAAGTGGGGACCGGCGGCGTGTTCTACTTTAACGCCTATGACCTCTTCTTTTACCACAAGGACGACAACTATATGGAGATCGGCGGCAAGCCGGTGTTCAACGTCGCCGTGGTCAGGGACTGGGGCGGCGTTACGAACAACTACGGTTCGTCGGAGATCTGCACGGTTGACTGGTCCAAAGGTTATATTACTACCGGCTTGACGCTGATCAATGGCGGCGGGCCGCAGGCGGGCAAAGGCCAGATCGCCGGCATCGTGACCGACGAAGTCGGGGCGGTGGTAGCGGGCGCGACCATTATCGCCAATACCGGCGCCTCCGATACCTCCGACACCAGCGGCGCCTATTTGCTGGACAATTTCGATCCGGGATCTTACGCGCTGGCCTGTTCCAAGGCGAGCTACGGCACGGTCAATAAGACGGCGGCGGTTACCGCCAATAACGTTACCTGGGTCGGCTTCCGGTTAAGCGTCGGCGGCAATGCCGACACCGGCAAGGTCCGGAAGACCTGGATCGAAAGGATGACGAACGGCAACGTGATCCTCCACTGGGATTACGATACGCCGGCCGGATATACCATTCATATTTATGCCAAGGACGGCGGGCCGTTCTCTACGAACCCGGATGATTACAGCGTTAACCTCGGTTCGGAAGTCGCCGGAGTAACATCTAAGCTCATCACCGACGCCGCCGTGCCGATCCGGTATTACCGCGTCGTCACCACCTCCGACCCGGCGCTCCGGATGGCAGACTCGGAGAACTCCATCACCGCGGTCAAGTATACATGGGATCTCGCCAAAGGCTTTAACTTGGTCGGCGTGCCGTTCTACCCGACGACGCCGTCCGGCTCGCCCGATAACAACCACATTGATGGAAGCATACCTAATATTGTTGGCGCACAATTGCCGAACGAAAGCATCATCCAGTCATGGAAAACGACCGATTTTAATCCGAACAACTGGATGTTGGATCCGGCTTCCTACAATGATACGGCGGGTGGCTGGGGAACTCCGCCCTTCGAGATAACGCTTGGTAAGGGATTGTGGGTCTACCGGCCATTAACCGACGGAACTGGGGCAGACCCGCGAGCATTGCGCATGGTTGGAGTGGTCAAGAACACAGACTTTAGCAGCCAGATCAGAGGTAGCTTTAACCTGATTGCGGCTCCTTACCCGATCAATTATATTGTTGACAACTTTGGGCTAGGCACGGGCCCGACAGATGAAGATGTGATCCAAAAGTGGGATGGAATCGGGTTGATCCCTGTTTCCAAGATCGATCCGGCCTGGGCTGATACGCCGATCGAAATTGGGAAGGGATACTGGTACTATCACAAGCTGGATGCCGATCCAATCGACTGGAACGCGCCGAGGCCTTAGAAGGTAGTGATAAATTAATGGAGGGAGATAATATGAAAAATTTCAATATCAAAGGAGGGTTGACTGCACTGCTGGTGTTATTGCTGGCGGGAGCAGCCTTTGCGTCAGGATATATTAAGATCGAAAAAAGCATCGGCTCGCCGGACTGCACCATCACCGGGGTCAGCGACCCAAAAGCGGCTTATCTGGCAGGCGAGTTGAAGTTTTATAATTCCGCCAGCTTGCCGACGCCCGACCAGGACGGGACGCCGCTTGTTCCTTATGGAACGATCGATGAACTCCCGGCGGCTGGAGGGAAGCCGGCGTTTAACCGGTTCTATTTTGCCGAAAATTTGATCAATATTACAGTAAGATACAAAGCCGGCGGGAAATACGGGTACGGCACGCAGGGTTATAGCGACGATAAGACCGTGACGCAAACATTAGCCTTGGGCTCGAACATCGCTTCTTCAATGCAGTGGCTCAAGAACTTTTCGGCAAATTATTTCGAAGAAGCGCCGAACGCCCCGACGATCGGCTCGGTCGTTGAAGCGTCGCAAAGGGACGGCAGCACAACGAACCAGTTTCTGACGCTGACAGTCCCGGTTGTTTGCAGCGAAACAACGCCTAAAGTGATCCAAACTGCAGCGGTTTCGCCAGGCACGACTAAATATTCAATAGATGTGACCTATCCGGGCGCGGGCGGGACGGCGACAAAATACACGAATGGCACGCTGGTCCTTTCCACGAGCACCGACCCGCTGGTCATTGCCGGAACATACCAATTTGTCCCCAAGGCCTATAACTGGTTCGGCTCAACGGTCGGCGCTCCGCTCGATCCGGCGTGGACCACTTTAACCGGCGGGACCGGCGGTCCCACCCTGGTGCCCGTTACCTGGTACTTTAAGAGGCCGTCGTCCGGCATCAACACGCTCTCTATTCCGTTCACCGCGTCGAGCGGGATCTGGGATGGCACGACGGAAATAACCACCGGCGCGCCGAAAACGCTGACCGTCCAGGCGCTGATCGAAAAGATCAACGAAAAGGCCGCGCAGCAAACGGTTAAAGTGTTCGGCTGGTACGACGCCGACACCCAGAAGCACGTCGGTCTGACGGCGATCAGCTACTCCGGAACGGCGATCGATACCGGTCTGACTGTCGCCACAGGAGATTCGGTCGCGAACATATTGGCGGCTTCGATCGTCCAGGACCGGCCGTATCAAGTTAGCGTCGACAAAGACGCCTTTACCATGACGCTGACCGGGTACAAATAAACAGAAGGAGAACCATGGCGCGTAAGTTACTAACGGCAATATTGATCACGGCGGCCCTGCTGGCGGGGAGCGTTTTCGCCGCGCAGCAGCTGGCGCCGTACCCGGCCGCCTACTGGGTGAACGGGGTGGTCAATGCCGGCGCCAGCGGTTTAACCGACCTTTCCGGGTTCAAGGTCATATTCTACAAAGTGACCGGCGATACCGCCGCGGCTTACGCCGACGCGACCACCGATATTTACGGTCAGTTCAAGATCAACGCCATGGACGACCTGAGAATGCTTCCCTTGTCGACCACGACTTACTTTATCGGGGTGGTCAACAAGGGCGGATTCGGCGTCAACCAGAAAGATGTCATTATCAGCACGGCCGACTTGAATAACGGCTATAAGAACCTGGCCGCCGACTTGCTTGCGCTGGCGGCCGGCGAAGGGGTGACCGATCCGGAGATCAGCCTCCACATCACGATCTCGGCCTTGCCGAACGCGACCGTCGGCCAGCCGTATAGCGCGATCGTTTCCGCCGAAGGCGGGACCGACCCGCTGACCTGGTCGATTACTTCGGGCGACCTGCCGCCGGGTATTACGCTTAATACTTCCAACGGCTTGATCAGCGGAACGCCGTCGACCGCCGGCACCTATAACATCACGATCAGGGTGACCGACGCCACCGGCCAGTTCGTGGAAGCGAACCTGACCTTGTCGGTCACTTACGCGATCCAGATCATCGCTTACGGGCCGCAGATCAAGCCGACACTTCTCTTCCAGGCGCTGGCCAACGCGACGACCTTTAGCCACGCGGCGCCGAAATATGTCCGGATCGAAGCGCGGTCCGGCGTGTCGCCCGATACGGCGACGACGATCGTCGGTTACGCCGACGTCATTCTCGACCAGAGCGGCAACACGACCGGGATGAACGGCTTCCTGAAGCCGGACGGGACAGAGTTCGGCGCCGTCGCGCCGCTCCCCAACGGCGACTATTACCTGGCGGTCAAGCAGTGGTTAACGCCGACACTGGTCGGCATCGGGCACCTTTCCGCGATCACCAGCCGGAAGATCACGCTGTACACCGGCGCGGATACGGCGGCGTCGACGACCCGCCTCGAATTGACCGGCGATACGCTGGTGATCGACGACCCGGCGACCAGAGTTTATAACGAAACCTGCTACGCGCCGTCCGGCAAGCCGCCGGCGCTGGTCACGGCCAATGGCCGGACGATGCTGCGGGCCGGCGACATGGACGGCAACAATTACATCGACGTGGTCGATACCTCGCACTGGTATCGCCTGTTCACCAGATTTAACGCCACCGGCGAGGACGACCCGGCCGATCCGTTCATTCGGTCCGATCTGGACCAGAACGGCCTGGTCGACGTCATCGACACGAGCTGGTGGTACGGTTCATTTAATAACCTGGCCCTGGAACTGAACGATCCTGGCCCGCACGGCTATGTGCCGGCGGTCACGCCATAAAAAGGAGGAGCAAGAGGAACATGAAAAAAGCCTTAATATTTTTGCTAATAGGAGGGGTGCTCGCGACAGCCGCCGCCGCCAAGCTCGAGTTCTCCGCGCCGTACGTCGGCCGGGCCGAATACCGCTATGTTGAGGTCGGCGCCACCGGCACAGTCAACGTCATTTACACCAACAACACCGGCGCGGCTGTCAATGTCGACGCCGCCAAGCTCTACATCGATTACGAAAGCAACATTCTGGAGCAAGCGTCCATCGCGGTCACCCAGGCGAACTCGGCGAACTTTGTCGTCTCCGAAAACAATGTCGCCACGCCGGGCTCGATCCGCTATCAGCTGAAGACCGATCCGGCCTCCGGCAAGGTGCCGCTGGCGGTCGCGGCCGGCGCCAGCAAAACGCTGGCAACGATCAGCTTCCACGTTAACCAGGGGGCGACGGTCGGCAGCGAGACCTACTATATCCGCTTCACCATGACCGACCGGGTGAACAACGTCTCAGTCGTGCAGTCGGGGACCGCGGTTACCGGCAGCATCGTCGACCCGGTCGACGCGACCGATACCACCATCCACTTAGAGGCGTCCAAGGTGCCGAACTTTGTTGGGCTCAACACCGCGGCCGACACGACCAAGGGAAACACGGTCTCCCTCGGTTGGGCGGCGAACGAAGCGGCGGCCAACGACAAGAAAGAGAACGCCGAAACGATCTACGCTTCCGGCACCAAACTCCGCTACAACTTATACCGGAGCGAAGCCTCGGGCACGCTGGGGAGCAAGGTTAACGGTTCGGCGATCAACGCCTCCGCCTACACCAACGGTCCGGATACCGGGATCCCGGGGACGGCCATGGAACAGCTGAGCGATTGTACGACCTATTATTTTACCGCGCACGGCCTGGACGATTGTTTGCCGACCCGGAACGAAGAAGCGAATACTACCCAGTTATCGGCGACGCCGCACGACTACACCGCGCCGGGCGCGCCGACCGGCATGGCGATCGCCGCCGCCGACAAGAAGCTGACGATCTCCTGGACGAACCCGGGCGCCCCCGATCTGGGCGGCGTTATCTTGCTGAGAAAAGAAACCGGCATGCCGGCGCCGACTTTCAGCAACGCCAGCGGCAATAGCGACGGAACACCGGCCCCGGCGGTCGGCGCGAACCCGCCCGGCGACGCGAACGCGGTCGTTATTTATAAAGGGACCGGGACCAGCTACGTCGACAACGGCCTGACGAACGGCAAGGTTTATTATTATGCCCTGTATGCTTACGACCGGGCGGTTGCCGGCCCGCCGAGAGAGCAGGGGAACAACTGGTCGGCAGCGACGCAAAAGTCGGCCGCGCCGGGCGTGGCCCCGACCGCGCTGAAGAACTTCCTTTCACTTGCCTCGTCCAGCGGGCTAGCTTTCCGCTGGAATAACCCGCCCGAAGCGTTCTTTGGCGGCGCGCTGATCATCGGCACCACCAGCCTGGGGGCTTGGGCGGACCTGACGACAACCTCGCACCTGGATAACCCGGCGATCGCCAAGATGGTATTGAACCAGCCGGGGCCGACGCCGGCCGAGGCGGGATTGCTGACCGAAGCGCCGCTGGCGAACTTCGCCGGCGAGACGCTCGACACGACCGGGGGGACGATCTACTACTTTAAGGCGTTCGCCTACAATGCCGGCACGGCGCTCGATCCGACCAGCGCCGCCTCCATTGCCGGGCACCAGTTCTCCGGCGGCGTGCTGTCCGGCGGCCGCGTAGTGCCCGGCGGCAGCGGCAGTATGACCTTCCCGCTCAAGGCCTCGGCCACGGATAAACTGATCGTCAACTCGATCACCATTCCGAGCGGCTTGAAGGAAGCGACCGGCGCGACCGTCACCAACGCGAGCCAGCTGATCAACGTGATCAACGCCAAGGCGGGGAAGAGCGTCGTTATTGTCGTCGGTAAATGGGACAGGACCACCGGCACGGCGCTCGGCTGGACCCCGGCCGGCGAGGGGACCGACTTCTTGGTCACCGCGGGCGAAGGATACCAGGTGTTCGTGAACGAGGACTTTACCTTAACTCTCCCTTAGGGAAGGAATAATGAAAAGAGCTTACATCGGACTGTTAATAGCGTTGATAGCGGCGGCGGCGGTAGTCGCGTACACCCTGCCGTTCTATCCGCAATATTGGGTAAAGGGCGGAGCGCAGGATTCCGAAGACGGCAAGACGGTGGAAGGGCGCTACGTCATTTTTTACAAAACAGCCGATGAAGCGATGGCCGGGAAATACTCTTTCGATAAGATCGGGCTGGCCGGGGTCGCCAAGGCCACCGGGCAGTATATGTTAAATACCTACGGGCTTAAATTCAGCTCGCTGACGGTCGGCGAAACATACTATGTTTCCATTCCCAACGACAACCCGAGCGACCCGGCCAACGGCTACGGATCAGACCCGGTCAGCGTCAAGATCACCGGCGCGGGGCTCGACCTCGCCTCGGGGACGCTGATCCTGGCCAAAGGGAAGGGCCTGGCCATAGTCGTCACGACCGAAGTCGGCGGCGAGCCGGCCCCGCGGATCAAGATCTGGTTCGGCAACCGCCTCTACCAAAAAGTGCTGGTCGCCAAGGGAGAGAAGTTCGTTATTTCCAGCACCCCGGACATCAAGGTGGAAATGGGGATGGACAGCCCGTTCACCCTGGCCCGGAACATCGAATCGCACTCGATCGTTGTCGACGAGGGAACGGCGACCGCGAGGACGCTCTCCCTGACCGCCGCCAACGTCGCTTCCACGGTTTACGCGGCGGGAACGGGAGCCGACGAAGGGAAAGTTAGCAGCATGACCGTTAAATACACCTTTGAAGAAGCGCTCAGCGAAGGCGAGCATTCGTTCAAGGTCAAAGCCACTTCCAGCGGCCTGATCGCCGCCGCGACGACCGCTACCGAGATCGCCTCGGTCGAAGTGATGGGCGGTCCGGTCCGCCTGATCGGCACGCCGATCACCTATCCGTCGCCGTTCAGCATCTCCAAGCAGAAGAAGGTCTACATCCAGTACACCCTGTCGACCGACGCCAATATCGACATTTACCTGATCGGCGTCGGCGGCATGCGGATCAAGCGCTGGAACTGCCTGGCCGGCAGCGAAGGCGGCTCGGCCGGCGTCAACAAGGTTGAATGGGATGGCCGGAGCGACCAGGGATACCTGGCCGGCAACGCCATCTACGTCGGCACCATCCTGGCCAAGGACGACAATCGCCTGCTTGGCAAGGTGAAGATGACGCTGGTTGACTAAAGCACCTCACCCGCGGTAGCACACCCCTCTCCATCGCCGATGGAGAGGGAAAAGTCCCTGAAATCCCCAAAATTGCAGACCGATAATCTTCCGGAATGTCAGATCCCGCAGCGACCAGCGCCATTAAGGGCGCCGGAGGCGTTACGGGCGGTCAGGCTTGGCCTGTCGCCCTGCTGCCCCTGCAATATGTGCCGGACGAAGTCATTATCAAGCTCAAGCCGGGAGTCGATCCCGACAGGCTAACTCATGACTACAACGGCGCAGGTTACCGCCGGGCATTCAAGCCCCGGCCCAAAAAGGCGGCCTTGCAAAGGGCGGCCGGACAAAAACTGCCCGATCTGACCAACATTTACCGCTGGAAATTGTCGCCGGGCGCCGATCTTCTCAAGGCGCTGGAAAAACTGAGACGCGACCCGCGGGTGATATACGCGGAACCGGTCAGCATCCCCGCCAAAACGACCACTCCCGACGATACCAATTACGGTTCCCAATGGCACCTCCCCCAGATCTCCGCGCCGGCGGGCTGGGATATTTCGACCGGCTCCTCGTCTGTCACGATCGCGATCGTCGACAGCGGTATCGATTACAGCCATCCGGACTTGGCGGGGCGGCTATGGGTCAACAGCGGCGAAACGGCGGACAACGGGATCGATGACGACGGCAACGGTTATATTGATGATATCAACGGCTGGAACTTTTGCTCCAGCGATAATAATATCTATGACGAAGGCGGGGGCATTATCGGCTCAGCCGGCCACGGGACGGAAGTGGCCGGAGCGGCGGCGGCGACGGGGAACAACGGAGAAGCGGTGGCGGGGCTGGATTGGTACGCCAGGATAATGGCGATCAAGACGAATGACGGCTACGACGCCATCGTCTACGCGGCCGATAACATTGGCGGCCCGTGCGTGATCAACTGCAGTTGGGGGGCGTACTTTTTCACCGAGTACATCCAGGATACGATCGATTATGCGATCGCGCTTGGCTGCGTGATAGTGGGCGGCGCCGGGAACGACGGGACCAGCCAACCGTTCTATCCGGCGGCGTTAAACGGGGTCATCTCGGTCGGCGGGCTCGATCCGGGAGGCGGCTCCCTATATAACAACGGCCCCTTTGTCGACATTTATGCTCCCGCGCAGGATATTTATACGACTCATTTGGGCGGCGGCGCAATCTCGGTCGACGGGACTTCGGTCGCGTCTCCGCTCGTTGCCGGCCTGGCATCGCTGATCCTGGCGCAAAACCCGGTGCTGACCCCCGCCCAGGTCAAGACCATTATCCGTCGTTCGGCGGACGATCTAAACCAGCCGGGGTGGGATTATTTCAGCGGCTGGGGGCGGATCAACGTTGCGCGCGCCCTGACGGAGATGGACACGACCAACTACCCCGAGTCACGCATTTTCTCGCCTATTCCCGCGGCTACTTATGAGCCGGGCGATATAATGGTCACCGGCCGGGCGGAATGCGTCGATTTTGCCTACTATATCGTGGAATGGGGCGAGGGGACCAGTCCGACTATTTGGTCGGTAACGGGAGTAACGTTGACGGCTGGAGGGACGACTCCCGTCGCGAACGGCGATCTGGCGACGATCAACTTCCCGGATAATGGGACCTATGCGATCCGCCTGACGACCTACGACAGTAGCGGCAACAATTCTCTCTCCACTACATATTTTGTAGTTGATAGCATGGCCAAGAGCGGGTACCCATTGACGCAGACAGAAGTTGTTTACGACCTGACCCGTGCGGACATGAACGCGGATGGATTCATGGAGATCGCGATCGGCTACGACGGGAAAGTCAGCATCCAGGCCGGCGATTATTCGACGCTCGCTTCCTGGCCGGCCACTACTCTATCGGGCAGTAAATCGATCGCCATTGGCGACATAAACAACGATCTGTTCAACGACGTGATCAGCAGCCAATGGTCGGCCGATCCGGCAGGGAATAAAATATATCTTTGGGGCGCCGACGGGATAATCGGCGCCGGATGGCCAAAAAGCCCGGTAAATGTGTGGGAAAACTTTTATGATTGCCTGGCCTTAAGTAAGCTTAATAGCCCGGATTATATCGATATAATCGCAGGGACAAGCACCGGGACGGCGGGGCGGGTATATTTCTTGGACAGCGGGGGGCTTAATCTGACCGGTTGGCCGTTGGCGCCCGGCCCTGTTAACCAGTGCGCCATTGGCGATTTTGACGGCAACGGGGAACAAGAGATCGTCTTCGATTACAGCATGAATTCGGAAGCGGATAACTACCTGAACATTGTTGATGGTAGCGGGGCGTACTCCTCCAGCAGCCCCTATATTTTAGCGTCGGGGGAAGCGGTCAGGGCTTATGCCGTGGCCGACCTGGATGGCAACGGAAGCGATGAGTACTTTGTTGGGACGGTGACGAACTTTAGAGGGTATAACGGCCAGTTTAGCCCGCTAACGGGATGGCCGCAGAACCACGAGACAACGAATATCGCTATCGGCGACGTCAACGGCGATGGCGCCCTGGAAATCGCCGCCAGCAATGCCGACAACACCTATCTTTATAATATGGCTGGAACGCCTCTCCCTGGCTGGCCAAAGGCGGCCGGCGGAAAGCTTTTACTGGGCGATGTTGACGGCGACGGGACGGCAGATATCCTGGCGATGTCTTCGAACCAGATCAACGCCTGGAACGGCGGCGGAGTTTCTCTCCCCGGCTTCCCCAAGACGATCAGCACTTCACTCGAAGAACATAACCGGATGATGCTCGGCAACTTCGACGGCGATTGCCGGACCGACTTGATCGCCGTCACGGAATGGTTTGAAGGAATGTCTGTCGGCTCCACCGTTTACTGGTGGGAACTCGACGCCGAATGGGAGCCGGAAGCAAACCCGTGGCCGCTTTTTACTCACGATTCCCGCCGCACTTACAATTATAACAGCGACATCATCCCGCCAACGATCGCGCCGGAATCGACAACCGCGATCGCCGGCTATCCGATCACGGTCGGCGCGACGTTCAGCGATCCGGCCGGGGTAGTGCGGGGAAGGGTCTATTACAAGCCAGCGGCCGAGTCGGCTTATAGCTATGTCGAAATGGCCAATATCTCCGGCGAAGAGTGGACGGCGGATATCCCGTTGGCCGTCGCCCAGTATAACCAGGAGATCAATTATTACTATGTCGCCCACGACCGTTACCTCAACCCCCGGCTCGAGCCGAATTGCGCCCCGCAAGACGTCCTTTCCGTCACCGTTACCGACCCGATCGCGCCGCTGATCGACCACCTGCCGCCGGCCACCGCCGAGGCATATCAACAACTGACGATAGAAGCGACAGTGACCGATAACGCCGCGGTCGATACCGTTTATCTCCATTTCCGGACGGCCGGCGAGACCGCCTGGCAAAGCTTGCCTATGTCCGGGACCGGATCGAGCTATAGCGCTAATATTGCCGCGCCTGCGGTCGTCCAGCCGGCGCTGGAATATTACCTGGAAGCGGTCGACGTTGCCAGCAATGCCATGACGACCGAAGTATATACGGTTGACATCGTTGATGCGCTCTCCCCGGCGGCGCCGACCGGAGTGGCGGCGACGAGCGAAGAAGAATCCCAGTCGACCGTCAGCTGGCTCCCGCCGGGAACGAATATCGACGGTTCGCCGCTGACCGACCTGGCCGGGTATATCGTTGCTTACCGCAACGTTGCCGCCGCCGGCGCCTGGATCGAAACGGATGCCGGCAATGTTGCCAGCGCTACCGTCACCGGCCTGGCCAACCACGACGAATACGAGTTCCGGGTCCTGGCGTACGATAACGCCGACCCGGTCAACTTAGGCCCCTGGTCGTCCACCGCGACCGCTACACCGGGGATCATTGACACCGATTCCGATACGGACGAAGAGACCGACACCTATGACGATACCGACACGATCGATGATACGGATACGATCGATGACACCGATACGAGCGATGATACCGATACGCCGGGCGGGGACGACGAGATCAGGGGCGGGGGCGGCGGCTGCGGTTGCTCGGTGATCGGGGCTTAGGCGAGGATAGACTTAGCGATCCGGCCGATCATTCCCGGCCGGCCGAGTTCCCCTTTTAGTTTAACGAACTCCTTTTTCATTTTCTCCTGCCGCTGAGTGTCGCGCAAAATAGCCAAAGCTTCTTGAGCGATCTTTTCCGCGGTCGCGTTTTCCATCACCAATTCAGGGATGACTAAATTATCCATCAGAATGTTCGGCATGCAGAAATATTTGATCTTCCGGTCGATCTTCAGGATATATTTGCCGGCCCAGTAAGTCAGCCGGGATAATTTATAGGTCATAATGTTGGGAACACCGAGCAGGGAGGCTTCGAAATTGATCGTTCCGGAAGTGCAGATCGCTAGATTGGACGAAGCGAGGGTCTCATACGTTTTGCCGAAGACCGCCATCGGCCGGAAGTCGCCGACCAGGGCGAATATCTCCTGAAAGAGATTGCGCGACGAGACCGGGATGAGAAACTCGGCGTCAGGGAGCTCCTTTTTTATCAATTCACCGGCTTTTAACAGGATCGGCAACAGCCCCCCGATCTCCTGCATCCGGCTTCCTGGACAGAGGGAAATACGGGGACTAGGGGATCGGGGACTAAGGGGCTGGGGGGCTTGGACAATGTCGATCAAAGGGTGCCCCTCGTAGATGACATTGGCGCCGGCGGCCTTATATGCTTCGTATTCGCGCGGAAAAATAGCGACGATCAGGTCGACGATCTGCGCGACATGTTTAACGCCGCGCGGCGTTCCCCAGAGCCACTCCTGCGGCGCGATGTAGTAAACAGTCTTGATGCCGACCGCTTTGCAGAACTTGGCGAGCGGCAGGTTGATCCCCTGCGAGTCGATCAGGATGACAAGATCAGGCTTTTCCGCTAAAACGAGCTTCTTGACCTTGCGGAAAATAGAAAATAGCGGGAAAACATTGGGCAGGGCTTCCAGGATCCCGATCGAACCGCGCTTGATGATGTCAAATCTAATATCAACACCGGCTTCGGCCAGCCGTTCGGAGCCGAGACCGAAAAACGCCAGGTCAGGGCGAAGCTTTTTCAGCTCCTTGACCAGGTACGAGCCGTGGACATCGCCGGAGACCTCCCCGGCGCTGACCATTATTTTCATATGCCGAGTTCGGGGATGTCGGGGAGAAGCAGCTCTTCCGCCTCTTCTTCCAGGGCGGTCTTCTTGCTGATCCCGCGGTGGCTTTCCTGTTCGAGGAAAGCGACGATCTGCTCGATCTCGGGGAGCGGCCGGAGCCGTTTCTTGATCTCTTTGGCGGCTTCGGCGGTAGTGTGGCCCGATTCGTAGAGGAGCTTGAACGCTTTCTTGATCTCCGAATGGGATTCCTGGCTGATGCCGCGCCGCTGGATGCCGATGCTGTTGATCCCGCGGACCTGCGCCGGGTTCCCTTCCACCAGCATGAACGGGGCGATATCCTGGGTGACCTTGGACTGGGCGCCGACCATCGTCAGCCGGCCGATCCGGCAGAACTGGTGGACCCCCGCCAGCCCGCCGATGATGACCTGGTCGCCGATCTCCGTGTAGCCGGCCAAACCGACGTACCCGCCGAGGATCACCTGGTTGCCGATCCGGCAGTTGTGCGGCACGTGGGCGTGGACCATGATGAAGCATTCGTTGCCGATACGCGTCTCCCCGCCGGCGGAAGGGATGTGGATCGTGACAAACTCGCGGATGATGTTCTTGTCGCCGATGATGATCTCGCCTTTTTCCCCTTTGTATTTAACGTCCTGGGGCGGCAGGCCGATCGCCGTCCCGTTGTGGATGGCGTTCTCCTTGCCGATCGTCGTCCAGCCGGTAATGAGGCAATGGGCGCCGACTTTCGTGCCGTCGCCGATCTTGACGTCGGCGCCGATCACGGTGTCGGGGCCGATCTCGACGTTCTTGCCCAGCACGGCGTTCTTGTGGACGGTTGCGGTTGGGTGGACCTTGGCGCTGCCGGCGGCCGGGTCTGCGAGCGAGAAGGTGAATTCGCCCTCAGCGGCGACTTCGCCGTTAACGGTCGCCTTCCCCTTCATTTTGCCGAGCGGGCCGCGCACCCAGACAGTTTCTACCTCCAGCCGGAGCTGGTCGCCGGGAATGACCTGCCGCCGGAAGCGGACGCCGTCGATCCCGGCAAAAAGGACGATCTTCCCTTCGGCCGAAGGCTGCCGGAGCGCCATGACGCAGCCGACCTGGGCGAGCGCTTCAATAATAAGAACGCCGGGCATGATCGGGATGCCGGGGAAATGGCCGGTGAATTGCGGCTCGTTCATCGTCACGTTCTTGATGGCGACGGCCCGTTTTCCTTCTTCCAGTTCGATCACCCGGTCGATCAGCAGGAAGGGGTAACGATGGGGGATCGTTTTCATGATCTCCTTGATATCGATGTTCACTTCGTTCATGGCTGTAATATCCTCCTTACTAATTCCGCGTTCAACTTGTGGCCGGAGCGGCTGGCCTTGAGCCGGGCCTTAAGCGGTCTTCCCAGCAGCGCCAGGTCGCCGATCAGGTCCAGTATCTTGTGGCGGGCCGGCTCATCGGGGAACCGGGGTTCGTTGACGTAGCCGCTGTTATTTAAGACCAGAGCGTTGTCGTAAGATGCCCCCAGACCCAAGCCCTGCGCTTTTAGCGCGTCGATCTCTTCAAGATAGCCAAATGTCCGGGCCGGGGCGATCTCCGCCTTATAGCTCATTTTTTCAGCGTTATAAGCGAATTTCTGCTCTCCAACCCCTTTAAAGTCTACCATAAATTCGACCTCGAAGCCATCGTAAGGGAAGGCTTCCAGGGAGGCATCCTGGGTGGTTAGGCGGATAGGTTGTTGAATGATGAGAGGGGTAAGTAGTGAGGAGAGGGGGAGAATTCCCGCCTTTTCCAAGGCCTCAACCCAAGGCAAAGCACTCCCATCTAGAACAGGAATTTCCGGCCCCTGAACAATAACGGCAAGGTTGTCGATGCCAAGGCCGGCGGCGGCCGAAAGAAGATGCTCGACCATGGCCACGTTGCCAATTGTAGTTGCCCGTTTTGTCGCGGTTACGTTAGACAGGATTGCTCGGGTCCCGTTGAACGTTACCCCGGCGCCTGCTTCAGCTGGCGCGACCGTCGCGGAGACCTTTGCCCCGCTATGCAGCCCGATCCCCTCCAGGGTAAAAGCCTTTTTGATCGTTGTTTGGAATTTCGGGTTTCGCATTTCGGATTTGTTTAGAATTTAGAGTTTAGTATTTCGAGTTTTGGTTATCTTGGTTCAGGCCTGGCAATCGGCACATTTTCTTTTTCTCCATAAAGCTTGTAGAAGCTGAGGATCTTTTCGCTCTTCAGCTCTTTGCCTTCTTTGTCGAAGACCGTGCGGGTCACTTCGGTCTTGAACGGCGCGTCGGCGGCCAGCACCGCCCGGACCGTGGCCGGGACGTACCCGGATTCGGTCAGCATATGAACGCGCGGGTAGGTGAACTTGACCGTCTTGCCGGTCGGCGTCCCGTAGAGCCGGAAAGAGAGCCGCCGGTTGGTGGCAAGCGCCTTGATCAGGAGCGGGTGGCCGGTGTCGTTCTCGAACTTGAAATCGAGCGACGGGGGGAACACGCCGGCGTCGCGGCCGAGCGGGTAGATATTAAAATACATCGAATGGCTCCGCCGCTGGACGACCTTGACGTCGGCCAGCTGGATGGTGTTGTACAGGGTTGTTGCGATCTGGCAGGAGCCGCCGCCCAGCTGCGGGACCAGTTCCCCCTTCATGATCACGAAAGCTTCCTTGAACCCGCGTTCCGGCGTGATGTCGCCCAGGATGTCCCCGACCGAAAAAACCTCGCCCGGCATCAGGATGGTGTTGTTGATCCAGGAGGCGACCAGCCGGATGTTGTGGATTCGGTTAGGCGAATCGTGTTTGCCGTAATAGGTGGTGAAGGCGGAGAGGCGGTGAGCCGGCGGCGCGGCGCGGAGCTCCTTTTCCGTGATGTACGGCTCCTCGTACTCAATGACGACCGGGAAGGTCTTTTTTTCGGCCGCCAGGGCGGCCTTGAACTCTTTGACGGTGTCATCGATATTGACCTCGCGCCCCATTTCCTCCGGTTCGATATGGTAGCCGCCGGTCTCTTCGTAAAGGATGATCGAAGCGTCCTGGGAATCGGAGCGGATCTTGTTGGCCAGGGTTTCCAGCGCATCGCGCAATTTGTTCTCGTTCAGCGACAGGACAACAGGGCAGTGGATCATCCCCTCGGTCAGGCGCTCCTTCAGCTCCCGGATATAGCCATCCTGGTGGGTCATTTTAAAGGCCTGTTTTATGCTCTCTTCGTAGTTGACGGTGACGCCGAGCTCTTCGGGGGAATAAGAGAAACTTTCTTTTTCCGCCTCAAAGGAAACGGCCGGCGCGAAGACCTGGGAAGGGTTCAGGGAGCGGATCTTGTCGAGGGCTTGCGGCTGGTCGAGCCCGGAGACGTTGACCGCGCCGATATAGGTCTGCGCGGGGAATTTCTCCTGGACCTGGAAGAAATCAAAGCCGATCAGGCCGGCCGTGACGAGCAGCGAGGCTGCCGCCACGACCCCGAATACTTTGATCAGCGTCCTCAACTAACGGGCTGCTAGGCGAGGATCTTGGAAACCGCGCCGGCGCCGACCGTGCGGCCGCCTTCGCGGATCGCGAAGCGGAGGCCTTCTTCCACGGCGACGTCGGTGATCAGCTCAACGGTCATCACGATGTTGTCGCCCGGCATGACCATTTCGACCTTGTCCGGCAGCTTGATCTCGCCGGTCACGTCGGTCGTGTTGATGAAGAACTGCGGTTTGTAACCGTTGAAGAACGGCGTGTGGCGGCCGCCCTCTTCCTTGGTCAGCACGTAAACCTGGGCTTCGAACTTCTTGTGGGGCTTGATCGAGCCGGGTTTGGCGACGACCATGCCGCGCATCAGCTCTTCTTTTTCCACGCCGCGCAGGAGCAGGCCGATGTTGTCGCCGGCCAGGCCTTCGTCCAGCGTCTTGCGGAACATTTCGACGCCGGTGGCGACGGCTTTCTTATGGCTGCCGAGACCGATGATCTCGACCTCTTCGCCGACCTTGACCCGTCCGCGGGTGATGCGGCCGGTGCCGACGGTGCCGCGGCCGGTGATGGTGAAGACGTCTTCGATCGGCATCAGGAACGGCTGGTCGAGCGGCCGCTGCGGGTTCGGGATGTAGTTGTCAACGGCGTCCATCAGCTCCAGGATGCACTTGGCGGCTTCGCCTTTCGGGTCCGGGTTTTCCATCGCCTTGAGGGCGGAACCGCGGATGACCGGCACTTTATCGCCGTCGAATTTGTACTTATTGAGCAGGTCGCGGGTCTCCACCTCGACCAGGTCGATCAGCTCTTTGTCGTCCACCATGTCGCACTTGTTCAGGAACACGACCATGGCCGGAACGTTGACCTGGTGGGCTAACAGGATATGTTCGCGGGTCTGCGGCATGGGGCCGTCGGTGGCGGCCACGACCAGGATCGCGCCGTCCATCTGGGCCGCGCCGATGACCATGTTCTTGACGTAGTCGGCGTGTCCGGGGCAGTCGATGTGGGCGTAATGCCGCTTGTCGGTCTCGTACTCGACGTGGGCGATGGCGATGGTGATACCGCGGGCCTTTTCTTCCGGCGCGCTGTCGATCTCGTCGAACTTCTTCGCCTTGGCCATGCCCTTGGCGGCCAGCACGCTGGTGATCGCCGAGGTCAGCGTGGTCTTACCGTGGTCGACGTGCCCGATCGTCCCGACGTTGCAGTGCGGTTTTTTTCTCTCGAATTTTTCTCTTGCCATGATACATACCTCCTAAAGTGATTCGTGACCTATTTTTTAGGCAACGTTGTATTATACCCTAAAACCGGGGGGGATTGTCAAGTTGTAAAACCGGGATATCTGCTATAATAGCCACACGGTGAGCAGGTGGAAGGGCTGCCGGTTTGCCATGAGAACAAAAGGGGGCTTCACTTTAATAAGCACGATCATGGTGATGGTGATCCTGAGCATCATCGTGGCGATCGCTTTTTCCGTATACCGCAATTTTGAGCCGGTCGCCCAGGAATCGGTGGAAAAATCGACGGCCGAGGCGATCAAGACCGGGGTCATGATCTACTTCCTCGACCCGCAGCAGGGCGGGACCAGGAACTTCCCCCCCGAGCTGGATTCGGCCGAGGCCGGGTCCTATGCCACCAACACCAACCCTTTTTTTGGCGTGGTCCTGCAGGAGCCGGTCAAGAGGGATTGGCAGAAGTTGAGCGCGAACACCTGGCAATTCACCCCGACCGGCAATACTTATGAGTACCGCGTCGAACTTTCCGGCTTGTTCCGGCTGATCGAAGCGCCGACCACCACGACCATCATGCCGCCGCCAACGACAACTCCATTGACCACGACCAGCACGACTTCAACGACTACCAGTACCACAACAACCACGACTTCTACGTCGACTACGACCAGCACAACGACCACGTCAACAACAACGTCCTCAACGTCGACTACGACATCGACAACCACTACAGCGGCGCCAACTACGACGACCACAACCACCACCACGGTCACGACCACCACGACGCCGCCGGCGCCGCCCAGCGTTGTGACCCAGGCAGCTACCAGCATCGGCCGCAACAACGCCCGCCTGAACATGACCTATAATTTCGGGGGGTACGCGACCGGGCAAGTGCAGTTCAAATACCGGCGGTCCGGCGTAGCGACCTGGACCTATACGGCTTGGGCGATCAGGAACGGTTCGGGTTCGTATAACACGAACCGGAGCGGCTTAACCAGGAACAGCCTCTATTATTTCGTGGCGCGGCTGCAATACAGCGGAGGGGAGATCGAGGGGGCCCAGTTGTCGTTCACGACCCTTCCTTAAGGTTCGGGGTCGCGGTCTGGTTGGTGGCGCCGCTCCAGTTCTTTTAGCATATTATCCACGGATGTTTGTAAAGTAGCCAGCTCGTCCTTGTCGGTCGGTGCGGCCAGCTTTGCCCCCTGCATCAGGTTACAGTGGTCCATTATTTGGTTTAATTCTTTATTGACCCGGTCGATCGGCGCGATCACCAGCGGCTGCAGGATCAGCAAGGTGACCAGCCCGGTGAAAAAGAAAGCGGATAGGCGAATGATCGACAACAAACTGGAGAACATCTGGGATTGGAAATAAAGGGTCCGGGGCATTTCGATGCGAAAGACCAGGGCCGGCCGGCGAAAAACGTCATTCATCAGCAGATAGCCGACCATCGTTTGTTTATGATTGTCCAGCTTGATCGGTGAAGAAGCGAGGGCCGGGAGGGCTGCCTTGACGTCGGCAGGGATGTTTTCCTGGTTGAGCGAATAAGCCTGGGCATAAAGATGGGTCACCGAGGTCAGGCGCCTGAGACGGAACGCGTCAAAATAACGGCCCATTACCAATGTCCCCCTGATCGGGCCGGTTTGGCTGCTTTGAATGATCGGCCGGGCATTGACCAGCATTGCCCCTTCGGGCATCATGATCACTCCCTGGCTCCCTTTATTGATCACTTTGCAAGTAAAACCGGCGATCAGCGCCTTTTCGGCCGCCGAACCGAGCGGCTGAAGCGTATCGGCCGAATTGTTATAACCGGAAGCGTACACCACCCGGCCTTTTTCGTCGAACATCATCAGCAAATGGATCCGGAGGTTGTCAAAGGTTTGCGGGGTCAGGTTGGACCGGCGGTATTTTTCGTTCTTATCCCGGACAAAGGCGTAGGTATCGTCCCAATAAGCCCAGTCCCGGCAGGTGTCGTCGTAACTGGTAAAAGAATCGTTGATAAAGTAGAGGACCCGGCCCATGTCGCTGATCGCGTAATCGCGCTCCAGTTTATCGAAATTGCCGAAGATAAGCTTCTTGCCGATCTGGTCGGAAGCGAAAAAGAAGAAAATAAAAGTAACAATTATGGCGAGCAGCAATTTCAAACGGAAGTTCATGGCTCTCCTTTGCCCGATTGGATCAAAAAGCCCGCGGCCGGAATCGAACCGGCGACCTTTTCCTTACCATGGAAATGCTCTACCAACTGAGCTACACGGGCCCGCGGCCATTATATCAAAAGAACTCGGACTTTTTAAGTAGCGGGTCGAAGTCGTACTTGGCCAGGGCCTCTTTCGCCCCCTCTTCCCGGTCGACCACGGAAATGACCTTGACCACCTTTGCCCCGGCTTGCTCGACCGCCTCGATCGCCTGCCGGGCGGAGCCGCCGGTCGTGGCGACGTCCTCGACGATGACGACGTTCCAGCCGGGGGCGATATGCCCCTCGATCTTTTGCCGGGTCCCGTGTTCCTTCTCCTTTTTCCGGACGATAAAGCCGGGGAGGTCGGAGAGGGTGACGACGGCGCCGGTGATCGGGTCGGCGCCCAGGGTCATGCCGCCAACGGCGTCGACCTTGAGCCCTTTGATCTTTTCCAGGACGAGCTTGCCGACCAGTTTCGCCCCCCTGGGGTGCAGCGTTACCTTGCGGCAGTCCACGTAAAAATCGCTTTTCTTCCCCGAGGAGAGGGTAAAATCGCCGGTCTTGACCGCGCCGGTATCTTTTAATAATTTTTTGAGTTCATTGACCGCGTCCATCAGCTTGATTATACCAGATTGCCGGGGTAATATTAACCATCATGGGCGACAGCGAACAGATCGATATAGAAGTACCGGCCGCAGCCGAAAGCATAGTTAAACAGCGGCCGCTCGGGGCGTCAATAATAAGGGAGGAGTTTTTTATGGGGTTTGCGATCTCGGGGCTATTATTTTTGGTCATTATGTTGGTCGGCGGCTTCTGCAGCCTGATCGTCCTGGCGGCAACCAGCACGTTCCTGGGCGGGGCTGCGTTCGTCGTTACTTTTTTCCTGGCCTGGTTCGTCAGCGCGGCGGTCCGCATCGCCCTGCAGTGGGAAAGGGCGATCGTTCTCCGGCTCGGTAAGCTGAAAGGGTTAAGAGGGCCGGGGATGTTCTTCATCATCCCGATCATCGAAGCGGCCGCGGTCATTGATACCCGGGTCCAGACGCTCGATATCCCGAAACAACAAGTTATAACCAAGGACAACGTCCCGGTGGCGATCGACGCGGTCCTCTACTTCAAGGTCGTCGACCCGATCGCGGCCATTGTCAACGTCCAGAGCTACACCTACGCGGTCTCGAACTTCGCCCAGGCGACGCTGCGCGACGTGATCGGCGGCATGACCCTTGACGAGCTCCTGGCCGAGCGGCAGAAGATCGGCGAGGAGATCGAGAAGTTCGTCGAGGCGGAAAGCAAGAACTGGGGGCTGGAGATCACCAACATCAAGATCCAGGACATCAACATGCCGGAGGACCTGAAACGGATGATGTCGCGCCAGGCGTCGGCCGAGCGGGAAAAGCGGGCGAACATTACCAAGGCGGAAGGGGACATGCTGGCGGCGGTCAACCTGGCGGCAGCGGCCAAGACGATGGCGGCCAGCAATGGGGCGATGCAGTTGCGTACCCTTCAGACGATCGACGGGCTAGGTCCGACCGCGTCCAACACGGTTGTCCTGGCCGTGCCGATCGAGATCATGGAGGCCATCATGGCCTTCAAGAAAAATCAAGAGGCTAAATAGCTAAGCTTAATCTGCTACCAGGGCAAAAGCGATCAGGCCGCAGAGGATCAGGAATAACCCGAGTCCGCCCCGGACCAGAGCGAGCAGGTCGCCCCACCAGAGAAATACCAACCAGGCGCCGAGGGCGATGAGAGCGAGGCCGAGGATAACCTTGATAAGCTTGCTGACCATTGTAGAGTCCTCCTTATATCCCTTAATTCCTCCGGGATTATAACAAGGGAGGACGGTTATCGCAAGCAGTTACTCTTCCGTAACTTCTTCGACCGGGGCGACCTTGGCGATCTTTTCCATCCGCGAGGCGATGATGTCGCCGACCGGGATCTTGGCCCAGCCGACATAGGTATACCCTAACGGTCCGAGGTTAAAAGAGATCCTGACTTTGTACCAGTTGCCGTCGTTGGACATGTCGAGGAGCTTAACGTCGATCGGGATATCAAACACGATATTCGAGTTCTCGTCCGGGACAGAGTAGAGCTTTTTGACCTGCAGGGAATACGGCTCATGGGCAGCGGCAAAACCGACCCCGGCCAGGATGACCAATCCGAGAATTACAACTAAGGCTTTTTTCATATAGATAGCACCTCTCTCTACCTATATTATCGGGTTATTAGGGGAAAAACTTGCGTGCCGGGTCTAGAACTTGAGGAGGTCTTTGATAGCGCCTTTGGCCTTTTCTTCGAGCTCTTTTTTGACCTCGGCTGCCTTAGTGGCTACCTCGGTTTTGGCAGATTCGACGATCTCGACTTTCTTTGCTTCGATCTTGGCCTTGACCTTTTCGGTCAAGACCTCGAGCGGCTTGTCTAAAATTGGCTTAGGAAAGGGCTTTTTTAGGTCACCGGTCATCTCAAACGAGAGCTCGAACCACCCTTTGGCGTCCTTGAAGATCGAGTACTCCCGGGGGAGGTCTTTGGTCAGGTGGGGAGCAAGCTTAAGCGTCAGTTTATTGCCCGGCACCCATTTCAGGCTTTTTAGGTCGGCTCCGCCGTTGAAATAAAGCTTAAAATCCGCTTCCTCGACTTTCAGCGCCTTGGCGGTAACGACCCGGTTGGCAAAAGAAAAGGCCGTGTAAAGGGCGCCGAACTTGAGGTCCTGCTGGAGAGAGGTCGACTTCAGGGTCTTCCCGATCTCGGCCAGGGTTTTTAGCCTTTTTAATTCGCCATTCTTCAGGACCAATGAACCGTGCAAATTCAGGTTCGACATAATGGCGTCCGGCTCCACGCCGCGGCCGGTCAGGGAGGTGGAAATATCGAGTGTCCCGTAGACCTTATTGACCAGGTCCTTTGAATCGGGCATACCGGTCAAGAAGGTTTCGACCACGGCGTTCGAGAACGGGCTCGCGTTGAAGCCGGACAGCCGGAGATCCTTCACTTCGTAAGCGAGGCCGGGGGTATTCAAGTTCGCCTGCAAGTTGCCGGAGAGGAGCCCCTCGTAGATCTTGACCCCTTTCAGTTTGACCGTCGCGACCTTGTTGGCCAGGCCGAGCGATGCGTCGATCTTGTCGACCTTGAATTTCTGGAACGTCAGGTTGGCGACATCCAGGTTAACATTGGCGGAGACATTTCTGGGAATTGCCGCGGTCAGGCCATTGACCATTTTGGTCAGCTCGCCCGGCTTCGGTTTGGCCGACGGGGTTTTGGCCGCGCCGGCAAAGATGGCCAGCAGCGGGTCGACATTGAACTTTTGCGAACTGATCGTCGCGTTCAGCCGCGGCGCCTTGCGCCAGCCGCTGACGGCCGCGCCGGCCGAGAGGCTTTCTCCCGCGATCGACAGGGTTAAGTTCTTGACGTTGATCGTTTCCGACGCCAGGCTGACGCCGATCTGGCCGCCGAGGGAGAGGGGGATCTCTTTCCCCTGATAGGTGGCGACGGCCGAAGCGGCCAGGTCGATCGGCTTGACGAGCGCCAGCTCGAACCCGCCCACCTTCAGGTTAAAGTTCTTGACCTCGTTGACCGTGCCGGCCGCGCGGTCGGCATACGTCAGCTTGGCGTTCTTGATGCTAAAGGAGGAAACGAAAAGGTCGAAAGGCGGCTTGGCGGCCGGCTTGTCCGGCTGTTTTGCCGCCGGTTTGCCGTTCCCGGCAACCATGTCCGAGAAATTGAATTCGCCGCGGGCGTTCTTCTCGACCAGGATCTGCGGCTTGACCAGGGCGATCTCCTTGATGATCACCTGCCGGGAGAAGAGCGGCCAGAAAGCATAGCGGAGCTCGATCGCGTCGGCCGTGACGAACGGCTGTTTGGCAAATCCCGGCCGGTTGCCGACGTACAAGCCCTGCAGTTTAATGCCGGAAAAGAGGTCGAACGAGACCTTATCTATCTTGACCTCGCGGTGGATCGTCTCGCTGATCTTGGCCACGGCAAAATCCTTGATCTTTTCCAGCGGGAAGACAAAGGGGAGGGCGACTATCCCGATGACCAGCAAGAGGAGCAGCCCTCCCGCCGCGATCCCCGCCCATTTGAGCGTTTTTTTCAGCATAGCTTTTAATTTATCCTTTTAACGGTGTAACCGAGCTCTTTAAGCTTTTTGATGATGCCGATGGCGGAGAGCTCGGCGGGATTGAAAGTGACCGACAGGGCGTTATTGTTGACGTCGATCGCGGCGTCGTCCGCCCCCAGGGCTTTGAGCTCGCCGATCACGTTGTCGGCCTCTTGCTCTCCCAGCCCCTCTTCCAGGGAATAGCGCTGGGTAAGATTGCCGGTCCGGCCCGGCAGCTGGTATTCAGCGTCATCTTTGATCGGCTTTTTGGCCGCGGGCTTCTTAAGTGCGGTTTTTTTCGGCAGCCGGACCGATTTTTTGGCGACTTTCCTGGCCTTGCGGATAACGCGCTTTTTCTTTTTAACGGCTTTCTTTTTCTTTACCCGCCGCACGATCTTTTTGCGGGCCTTGCCTTCGGCCGAGCGGACAGCGACCGGCGCCAAAGGTACTAGCCCCAGCAAAAAAGCGCCGAGCAACAGGAGGGAGAGGAGCCGCTTCATTATTTTGTGCTGATCTTCAACAGGGAATACAACGGGCACCAGCCGGCCAGGCCGGTCAGCATCAGGATAAGCCCGACAACGACCAGGAGCCAAGCCACTAGGCCGCTGACCGGCACGTAAGTCGCCAGCAGCAGCAGGACGCCACCGATGATGATCCGGGCGAAACGGTCAAAGGTGCTCATGTTCATCTTAATATCTGACATTATTAACCCTCCTTTAGGGATCGGCTACAGCATTATTATAGCGTTGCAGGCGCGGAAGTAAAGGGGTTAATAGCCGCGCCAGAGAAAGGTCCGGTCCGGGGCAAGACTGAGGTTCGGGTTGTAATAGGGGTCGTCAAGGGGGAGCCCCTTTCGCCATTTGGCCTGGAAGACGGCCGCGTCTTCCGGATACCAGGCCGTTCCCCGGGAGGCGGATTCAAGGTGGTAAAGGCGGGCTAACGGGGTATAAACGATCAGCAATCCTGCCTGCCGTAATTTATGGCAGAGGTCGACATCGCTAAGGATGACCCGGTAATTTTCATCTAAGCCGCCAACCCGCTCCCAGGCTTCACGCCGGATCGCCAGGCAAGCGCCGGTGACGGCGCCGCAGTCCCTGATGGCGTTCGCCAGGGAGAACTCGTTCTTGTTTTCCGGTTGCCGGGCAAAGGCGTGCAGGTGGCCGTAAGGGGATTCGATCACTCCCGCGTGTTGGATGGTCCCGTCCGGGTACAATAATTTGCCGCCGACCGCCCCAACCTCGGGCCGCAGCGCCTGTTCGACCAGCGCCGTTAACCACGCCGGCTCGAGCACTTCCGTATCGTCATTCAGTAATACCAGCACTTCGCCTTGAGCCTGCCCGGCCGCGAAATTATTTATCGCTGAATAGTTGAACTGTCCCGGCAAGTCGATAACCCTTACCCGGTTGGCCGGGGAGTCCGGCGCGGTGGGCCGCCCTGAGCCGTTATTAATAATGATCATTTCATAAGGCGCATAATCGGTTTTCGCCAGGATGGAGGCAACGCACTTTTCGATCAGATCCGGCCGGTCCCGGGTCGGGATAATGATGCTGACCAGCGGATGGTTTGGCAGGGCGTAGCGAACATGGTGCAGCCAAATATTGCCGCTCGCCTGCGGCCGGGCGTTAAGCCGGCGCCGCCGCAGGGCGTCCTCAAGCACCGCCCGCGTCCGGGTAAAGACGTCCGGCTTGGCGTCGGCTGACCCGGCGCAGGAGCTCGGGCTCATCCGCCAGTGATAAAGGACGGCGGGGAGATGGACGATCTTGCCGGTCAGCTCGGTAACGCGCAGCAGCAGGTCGTAATCCTGGCAGCCGTCGTATTCCCGCCGTAGCGGACCGGTGCGGTCCAGCAGGCTTTTCCGCAGGACGCACAGGTGGCAGATATAGTTGATGCCGAGCAGTAGGTCGGGCGACCAATCGGGTTTAAAGAACGGGTGGCAATATTCGCCGTCAACGCCGATCTTATCTTCATCGCTGTAAAGCAGATCGGCATCCCGGTCCGTTTGCAGCCGGGCCACTACCACCAGCAGCGCGTCGGCGGTCAATTCGTCGTCATGGTCCAGGAAAGCGACGAACTCGCCGTCGGCCAGGGCGAGCGCCGCGTTAGTGTTGTCGGCGATGCCGCTCCCGGCGGCAGTTTTAACCAATTTGATCCGCCGGTCGGCGGCCGTCAATTCCTGCAAAACCTGAGCGACGTCGGGGCGAGTGCTGGCGTCCGCGACGCAGAGCTGCCAGTTCTCGTAGAGCTGGCCAAGGACCGAGCCGAGGCTCAATCGCAGGATGCCGGGAGCGATATCGCAAACCGGCATGATCACGCTGATCAACGGCCGATAGGGAAAGGCCCTGGCTTGCGAACGGAGCCGCTCGACCGTCCGGGCGCTTAACCGGCGCCTGATCCAAGCGTCGTAGCCGAAGGCCGCTGGCGGAGTTTTTTGTTGGGGAGGACGCGCCCTAAAAAAAAAGAGAGCGCGAGCCAGGGACTTTAACCGCCGCGCCAGCTTATGAGGCCAGCTAGGGGCTTTGCTTTTGTCCAGCCGCTGCTGGAGAACAGCCGCTTCCGCCGACCGCTTGATGCCGTCAGCCAGGGCCGTTCGGAGGAGCGGCAGGTGCTTCCGGTAAAAACAACCGAGCAGGTCGCCGTCTTTTTCCGCGTCCGGCCGCCAGCTATGGGCCGCGCCGGGCCTGACGCGCGACAAGCAGAACGGTTCCGGCAAGTAAGCGAAGCGGCCGCCTTGTCCGCAGATCTTGAGCCAGAGATCCCAATCCTCCCAATCCGGCAGCGATTCGTCGTAGCCGCCGGCCGCCTGCCACGCGGCGCGGCGGAACAAGGCGCAGCGGGGGATAAAATCAGCGTGCAGCAGCCGGAGCGGCGTGAAGTCCCACGCCTTGACCGTTTCGTTCCGCGCGCCGAACGCTTCGCTGTCGGAATAGACAACGGCGACGTTCGGGTCGCTTGCCAGCAGCGGCAAGGCTTTTTCCAGGTAGCCGGGCCGGATAAAATTGCCGGAGTCGAGAATGAGAAGATATTTGCCGTTTACCGCGGCGATCGCGGTATTGAGCGCCGCCGCCCGCCCGGCCGCGCCGTGGGGGGCGAGGACGATCTCCGCCAGCGCCTTGTCCGCCTGTTCGGCGCTTTGCAGAGCGTCCGGCGGGAACGAGCCGTCATTCTCGCCGAGGATGATTATCGAGAGCAGGGGGCTATTTGTTTCGTTTGCCATTCGCTAATGCCGCCGGGTCGATCTGAGTAAGAGAGAAAAATGGAGAGGGAAGGATTTGAACCTTCGAAGGCGTAAGCCGTCTGATTTACAGTCAGATGCGTTTGACCACTTCGCTACCTCTCCACAAAAAAAGAACCCGCGCAAAGGCGAGCAAGTTAATTACCCGCCTTTGGCGGATTCGCAAAAAGACTACCGTTTCTTGGATTTCTTCCGGCCGCGGGCCATTTTGGCGCGGGAGATATCACCTTTCTTGTCGATGAAATAAAGGTATCCTTTCTGTTTCTTGATACCGCACTTCATTACTTTTTCTGCCATTTCATTTCACCTCCCTTTGTCTTAAGACTTCGTACAGGACAATGCCTGTAGCCACTGACGCGTTCAGGGAATTGATCCGGCCGCGCATCGGCAGGCGGACCACTTCATCGCAACGTTCCTTGACGAGACGGGAGAGCCCGGCCCCTTCGCTGCCGACGACAAAAGCGACCCCGCCCCGGTAATCTGCCTGATTATATAACCTCTTTCCGTCGATTTCAAGCCCGATTACCGTCAAAGATTCGTCCTGAAGCCGGCGGACGGCCTCGGCGATGTTGGGGACCCGGGCGACGGGGACCAGCTCGGCGGCGCCGGTCGAGACCTTGAAGACCGTTTCGGTTACCGGGACCTGGCGCATTTTTCTGATGACGATGCCGTGGACGCCGGCCGCCTCGGCGGTACGCAGGATGGCGCCAAAGTTGTGGGGGTCTTCCAGCCCGTCGAGGATGAGAAGGAACGGGGGCTCGTTCTTGGCCGCGGCGGCCGCCAGCAGGGCTGACAGGTCGCAGTACTTAAACATTCTCGAGAGCGGCGGCAAAGGCCTGCAGCGCCTGGTCGACCTGCGCCCGGGTGACGTTGAGCGGCGGGATCAGGCGCATGACCGTGCCGTCGGCCCCGGTCGGGATCATCAGGACACCCTGCTTGAGGCACTGGTTCATGATCGACTTGACCGGGGGGTTGGCGCCAAAGTCGACGCCGATCATCAGGCCAAGACCGCGGACATCCTTGATCGCCGGATATTTCTTTTGCAGTTTTTTCAGTTCGCCGATCAGGTAGCCGCCCAGCTTGGCCGCGTTGGCCAGCAGTTTTTGCTCTTTGATCACCTGCAGCGTCGCGATCGCGGCGGCGCAGCTGACCGGATTGCCGCCAAAGGTCGAACCGTGGGCGCCGGGGGACCATTTGGCCATCACTTCCGCTTTGGCCAGGCAGGCGCCGAGCGGCAGGCCGGAGGCGATCCCTTTGGCCAGGGCAATAATGTCGGGAGATACTCCGGCGTGCTGGCAGGCGAACCACTTGCCGGTGCGGCCGATCCCGGTCTGGACCTCGTCAAAGATCAGCAAGGCGCCGTATTGGTCGGCCAGCCGGCGCAGCCCCTGGAGGAACTCTTTTTTGACCACGATATAGCCGCCTTCGCCGAGGACCGGTTCAATGATGATCCCGGCGATCTGTTTGGTCTCCAGCAATCCGGCAACGACCTTGAGATCGAGCGGGGCGACGTAGACTTCCGGCAGGAGCGGCTCGTAACCGTCGCGGTATTTCATTTTTGAAGTGGTGATGGAAAGAGCGCCGAGCGTCCGGCCGTGGAACCCCCCTTGAAAAGCAATGATCCCCGGCTTTTTGGTCGCGTACTTGGCCAACTTCAAGGAGGATTCGATCGCCTCGCTGCCGCTCTGGCAAAAGAACGCCTGCGCGTCCTTCAGCGGGGCGACCTTTTGCAGCTCTTCCGCCAGTTTGACATAACCTTCGTAATAAGCGACGCCGATGCAGGTGTGGAGCAGGGTGTCCGCTTGCTTTTTAACAGCGGCGGAAACTTTCGGATGGCAATGGCCGATCACGCAGCAGGCGATGCCGGTGGCGAAATCGAGATACTTTCTGCCGTCCAGGCCGATCAAGTAACCGCCCTTGGCTCCCTTGATCTCGAAATCGTCGAAATATTTGCCGAGGACCGGGGACATGACCTTTAAACCGCGTTGTTTTAATGTTGGCATGATACTTTTATTATACGCTAAAGTTATGCTATACTTCAACCAATGTCGCGGCTGCTTTCAACTTTTATCGTCTGCTGTTTGCTTTTCTGCGCCGCTCAAGCGGCAGGCCCCAATCAGCTGATCGTCAAGTTCAAGGCGCGCGGCGTATCCGCCTCATCGGTCCGCGCGCTGGCGGCCAAATATAATGCGGTCGAGGTCAAGCCGCTTTATGCCGCCGCCTTGCGGATCCGCCCCGACTGGACCTATCTGGCGGACGACTATCTGGTCGTCCTGCCCAAGGACAAGGACGCCAGCGCGGCGGCGGACGAATTCCGGCAAGACGCCAACGTCGTTACCGCCGCTCCCGATTCGCGCGTCCGCGCTTTTGAGGTCATCCCCAACGATCCTTACTACCCCCAGCAGTGGGGATTGCCGAAGATCGCGGCCCCCCAGGCCTGGGAAAAGACGAGCGGCACCAACGAGGTCCTGGTCGCCGTCCTCGATACCGGGATAAATTATAACCACGAAGATTTCGTCGGCCGCGTTAACCTGGCCTACGCCAAGGATTTCGTCAACGACGACGACGACCCGCTGGACGATTACGGGCACGGCACGGCGATCTCCGGCGTGATCGGCGCGGTCAGCAATAACGGCAAAGGGATCGCCGGCCTGGACTGGAACTGCAAGATCCTGCCGATCAAGGTCCTGGACAGCACGGGGAGCGGGCTGGTTTCCACCATTTCCCAGGCATTGGCTTACCTGGCGGCGCTCAAATCGACCGGGGTCAATGTAACCGTGGCGAACCTGAGTTTGGGGCAGTATAACACCGGGGTCGACCGTTACGCGGAAGAGAACCCGGCGAACCTCAGGGACCGCTGCCAGGACGCATACGATGAGGGGATAATCCTGGTGGCCGCCGCCGGCAACGGGAGCGTCGATTGGAACACTTATCCCGCCGTCTATCCGACCGTTATCGCGGTCGCCGCGACCGACACCGGCGACAAACGATCGGTCTGGACCGGGATCGACAGCGAGACCGGCCGGACCCAGGCTTCCAATTACAGCCGGAAAGATGTTGTCGGTTACGCGGACAGCCTTTGGGTCGACGTGACCGCCCCCGGCAGCGCCATTTACACGACCGACAAGGACGGCGGTTACAGCAGCGGCTGGAACGGGACCTCCCTGGCTTCGCCCTACGTCGCGGCGCTGGCCGCCCTCGTCAGGGGCTTGAGCCCGGGCATGACGGTCGACAAAGTGATGAGCCAGATCAGCGAAGCGGCCGACGACATCGATGACCTGAACCCGCTGTACAAAGGAAAACTGGGGAGCGGACGGATCAACGTTTACCGCGCCCTGGCCGGGGTGATCTCCGAGATCGACGCGCCGCCGAGCGGGACCTACGCCCGCGGGATCGTCGAAGTGACCGGCAAAGCGGGCGGCTGGAACTTCCGCTCTTTCCAGCTGGAAGCGCTGCGCGGCGGCTCCGTGGAGGCGCTGATCACCAGCAGTTTTGTTTCGGTCGAAGCGGCCGGCCGCCTGGGGCTCTGGGATACGGCCGGGCTGAACGGCAATTACACGGTCCGCCTGCGGGTGATCACGGCCGATCTGGCCTCGGCTGACGCCTCGGTCGCCATTATAGTGGACAATACGTCGCCGGAAGCGGCGATCACGGCGCCGGCCGCGGGGGCGGCGGTCACCGGCCGGCTCCAGATCGTCGGCAAAGCCACGGACGATCACCTGGACAACTACCGGCTGGAGTACGGCCCGGGCCTGAACCCGACCGCTTTCCAGGCGATCGGCCAATACTATAATGCGGTAAGCGGCGGCGCGCTGGGCACCTGGGAAACAAGCGGACTGGCGGGCGTTTACACTATCCGTTTGACCGCCACCGACCTGGCCGGCAACGTTGGCCAGGACAGCGTGATCGTGCAGGTCGAGCGGCAAACCCCCACCAAAGAGGTTGAGCCGCAGCCGGGCGTCCCTTTGGCTTACGCGCTCCCCAATCCCCTGAACCGCTCGGCCACGGCCGAGACCGCGTTCGTTTATTCTCTGGCCGGCAATTTCGACGCGACCATCTATTTGTTCGACCTGAACGGCAACCTGATCTGGCGGCAAAATTACTTAGCGGGCGAGGACGGCGGGAAAGCCGGGCACAACGGCCCGGCCTGGAACGGCCGGAACCAGTACGGGGAGCCGGTCGAGAACGGCGTTTACTTCTACCAGATCACCGCGGACCGGAAAGTCATCGGGCGGGGCAAGATAATCGTCCTCAACTAAAAGTTCATCGTCCCTTCGAACGAGATCAGTTTCGCCTTGAAGTCGTCATTATGGTTCTTATTGTTGATGTAATCCACCTGCTTGATCGAAGCCAGCACGTTAAAGTTTGACAGCACCGGATTGTCGACCGGGATGGTGATGTTCATGCTGATCGTCGTAGTGGTCTTGACCAAGTCAAGATCGACCACCGAACCGGCCTGGACCTCGCCCTTGTTGATCTCCTGCGACAGGTCGTAGATCAATTGCCCCCAGCTGAAAACCTGGTAGCTGGCTTTGCCATTGGTCACCGTTTTCGGCCGGGCGTCGCCGGTCAAGAGATTCTTGGTGATCTTCTGGTTGTAATCCGCCCCGACCGCCAACTGCGGCAGGAAGGGGAGGGTCAAAGTGGCGTTGGCCGTGGTGGTCTGGTTCTGCGTTTCCGTGGTGACCGGCGCGGTCGGCGAGTTATTCTTGTTCTTGTAGTCCTCGGAGATAAAGCCGAAGGTCAGCGGCAGGATCGGTACCGGGCTCAGGTTGAGCGTGTAATTCTGCGACAAGGTATCGGTCAGGGTCGAAACCGGCACGGTGCCCTGCGGGCCGGTCTGCCGGGTGTTGGCCACGGCAAAGTGGGTGTTGAGCCGGGCGAACGAGAGCGAGAGCGGCGTGAAGTCGAGATCGCCGGCCTTGGCGCTGCCGGTCGCTTTGTAGAGAGAACCGGTTTCCGGGATGGTCTCGCTCTTGCTCCCGTTGACGCCGAGGGAAAGGAAAGAGAACGGCGTCAGCCGGGCCGAGCCGGCGGTGCGCAGGCTGAGCGGGTTTTCCCCGCCGGTCACGTAAGAGGTCCGTTCCTGCCGGTTATGATCGAGCGAGCCGGTCAGGATCGAGAACGGGGTCAGGTCCATGTGGTAGGTCTCGTTCTTGGTCTTGACCGAGCTTTCCGGGGTCGGCAGCGACTTGAGGTCCTGGTGGTCCTGGAACGAGGCCCGGGCGATCCACTTTTGCAAAAAGAGCATCGTCAGGTCGAGCTGGGCGTTATAGGCGTTGTCGATCGACTGCGTGTTGTTGGCGACGGTTTCCTGCGAGTTGAGGCCGGTCGTTTCGTTGTACTGGAAATCGATCCCCGCGGAAAAACGGTCGGTAAACTTCAGGCCGCCGCCGGCGCGGTAATAATCGATCGTCGAGGTCGAAAGGTTCGCCGTGCGGTCGACAGTGTCGGTCTTGGACGTGGTCTTGCGCAGTTCGTATTTCTGGTTCAGGGTCAACGGCCCGCGGGACCAGTCGACCGGGGCCAGGCCGGCCGAATAGGATTCCTGGAGATTGTCGCTGTTGTGCAGGGCGTCGTTGGCCAACGGGTCGTCGAGCGAGTCGAAACGGCGGTAACCGAGATCGAGCTTGGCCAAGCCGCCCGGATTGACGCCGGTCGCGATCGAATGGTCGTAGGTGCGCAGGAAAGTCTTGCGGGTGGTGCCAATCGGGCTCTTGTTGAACTTGTACGAGTAGTTGCTGAAGAACTGCTGCCAGGTCGGCTTGAAGTTCATGTTGTACTCTTCGTATTCCGAGCCGTTGCCGATGGCGGTGCTGCCGAGCGGCGAGAAATCGAAACCGATCCGCTTGGTCGTACCGTTGATCGTCAGCATGTCGCCCCAGAGCCGGGTCTCGGCGCCGAGCCGGAAAGCGGTGTCGGTCTTGACCTTGGTGCCGGCCACGACCCCGGAGGCCGACTGGTAGTTGTACTGGACCGAGATCGCGTCGAGCGTGGTCGGGGTGATGTAGTAGAAATTGAACTGGCCGGGCTTGGTATAACTGATGAAATAATCGATGTCCCGGTTCAATAATTTATTGTTGACGAAGATCTGTTCGGAGCCGTCGATCAGGTCGGCGCCGGAATGGAGGACGTAGGTCTTGGTCCCGCTGCCGCTGAACGTTTCATTGGTCGTTTCCGCCACAAAGACCTGGTCGCTCTCGCTCTTCGCGTAGGAAGAGTCGATCTTGAAGACGTCGCCGATCTTGAAGCCGCCGTCCAGGCCGAAAGCCGACTGGGCGATGTCGCCGCTTTGGTCGGAAGACGAGGGGACGTACTGGTAGATCACCTGGAAATTCTTGGTCGTGGACAGCTCGGTGTTGAAGGTGATCGACGGGTTGGTGTTGTTGTAATTGATCGAATAGCCGGTGTCGCCGGCATTGGCGTCGAAACTGGTGTTCCGGGTGTAGGTCGTGATGGCCGAAGCGCCCTGTTCCCAGACCTGGACCGTTTCCGTCCCCGGCACGATATTGAGCGTGTTGCGCAGATAGTACGGCCCGCGGGTGCCGTCGCCGACCCCGCTGTACTTGCTGACGATGCTCTTGGTGTAACCGTAAGTGACGGTGATCTCGTCGGTCGGCTGGATGTTAAGCCGGTCGTTGTTGAGCCAGAGGGAGCCGGTATCGTAGCCGTCGCTCGGGTCGCTCCGGTCGGTGATATAGGCGAGCGGCACGTTGGGGGTCACGATTGTCTGGCCGGTCGGGTCGCTCTCGGTGGTCGGGACGGCGTAATCGACCTCCCAGGTCAGTTCGCGGCTCACGCCGCCCTGGAAGAGCCGGACCACGATGGCTGCCTCGGCGGTGGTCGCGACCGGCCGGTTCTTTAGGTAAATGATATGCCCGTTGGTGATCGCGGTTTGGCCGGTAAAGGATTCGATCACCGAGGTGGGGGCGCTGGTGGTGCTTTTCTTGGCCGACTCACGCAAATAGGTGGCGCCGAGCTTCAGCTCTTTCGGGAACTTGGAAGGGGTTTCCGGCGGCAGGGCCAGTACGCTGTGCCGGTAGCCGATCTTGATCTGCGACGTCGGCCCGATCACCACGCCGAACAGCATTTCCCCTTTACCGTAGTCGATGGTGTAATCGAGGTCCCGGACAAAAAGCTTCCCGTCAACCTCGACCCGCTCGCTCTCGGGCACCAGTTGCCGAAACGAGGTCCGGTAGGGCCCGCGGCTGCCGATGCCGGAGACCATTTCCACTTCGCCGGACGTCTGGTAATAGGAATACTCGATCGCCAGCGCTTCTTCCGAAGTCGGCAGGAACCTGGTCATCAGCTTGATCTCGCCGGTATCGTAACGGATGATATAATCTTCGTTCTTTTTCAGCTGGGTCCCCATAAAGGAGAGGGTTTCACTGAACTTGACCAACGGGGCGTTGCGCACCCGATAACGGCCGGACGATTCTTCTTCCTGGACCTCGGGCTCGGCCGAGCCGGAAGAGGGGAAAACCTCCCGCGCGGGCGAAATTACCGGCTCCTCTTTGGGCGCGGGCTTGCCGAATTTTTCCGGGTCGATGGTAAAGCGGCTCTGAAAACCGAAAAAGTCGCGTTTGGAGAGCGACGGGAAGAACAGATCGAGGATGTTGGTGTATTCGTAAGAGTACTTGAACTCGTCGGTCTCGTTGAGCAGGCGGTTGAAGGTCACCTTGCCTTCAAAATAATCGATGGTGTAATCGACGTTGCGCGTCAGGTAGATGCCGTTGAGCTGGATCTGCTCCGAGCCCTCGACGATCGAACCGTGGCCGAGATTATAGGGGCCTTTGGTATTCGTCCCTTTTTGCGAGGTCAGCGCCTGGGTTTGCGACTTGAGCTTCGCGGAAGGGACGGCGACGACGTCGTACCAGGGCTCCTTGGCGGTCAGCATGACGCCGTTCAGGTACTTGGAAGCGGAAACGAACTCGTTGCCGGTAAAGTTGGCGGTAAAATCGCCGAAGGTCAGCTCGGTGTTGTAGTACTTGACCTTGACGTCGAACTTTTCCGGCGTTTCCGGCTGCTGATCCAGGTCATAAGCGACCGAGAGATTCTCCGACAGCTGGCCGAGGATCCGGAGCTGCAGCCGTTCCTGCCAGGGCCCGCCGGAATAGGTCTGGTAGTAGCCGCCGAGCTGGGTCAGGCCGGAGAAGTAGTTCCGGGCGGGGTCAACCTCGACCTTTTTCTGTTCCCATTTCTTGAAGCCGGAGATGTCGATCTGCGGGTAGGCGCTTTCCGCCAAGGCAATGGCGGCGGACAGCATAATAATAATGAAAGCGGCGGCGAGCTTTTTCACACGCCGTATTATAACATCAGGCGTATTTTTTGACTACAATGATCGCGTTGTGGCCGCCGAAACCGAAAGAACTGGAAAGGGCGGTAGTGATCTTCAGCGGCCGGGCCCGGTTCGGCACGTAATCGAGGTCGCACTCCGGATCGGGATTCTCCTGGTTGATCGTGGGCGGAGCGACCTGATGCCGGATCGACATGACGGTGGCGATCGCCTCGACCGCGCCGGAAGCGCCGAGCAGGTGGCCGACCATCGATTTATTGGAGCTGATCGCCAGCTTGTGGGCGTGGTCGCCGAAAGCGGTCTTGAGCGCCATGGTCTCGTATTTGTCGTTCAATTCGGTCGAAGTGCCGTGGGCGTTGACGTAATCGATCTCCTCCGGCTTAAGGTTGGCGTCTTTGAGCGCCGCCCGCAGGGCGCGAGCCGCCCCTTCGCCGCCGGGGGCGGGGGCGGTGATGTGGTTGGCGTCGCCGCTGGCGCCGTAGCCGATGATCTCGGCCAGAATATTGGCGCCGCGCGCTTTGGCGAACTCCAGTTCTTCCAGGACCAGGATGCCGGCCCCTTCGCCCATGACAAAGCCGCTGCGCGCCTTATCGAACGGCCGGCTGGCGCGGGTTGGTTCGGCGTTCTGGTTCGACAGGGCGCCGGCCGCGATAAAGCTGGCCACGCCGAGCGGGGTGATGGCGGCCTCGCTGCCCCCGGCGATCACCGCCTTGGCGGCGCCGCGCTGGATCGTTTTATAAGCTTCGCCGAGGCAGTGGGTGCCGGTCGCGCAGGCGGTGACGATGCAGAGGTTCGGGCCTTTGGCGCCGGTCTTGATCGAGATCATCCCGGCCGCCATGTCGGTGATCATGTAGGGGACGGTGAAAGGAGAGATGCGGCTGGGGCCCTTGTCCTTCAAGGTGTAAGCCATCTCTTCCAAATAATCGATGCCGCCGATCCCGGAGCCGACGATCACGCCGATGTCGGCCGCGTTCTCGGGCGTGATGGCCAGACCGGCGTCCTGGACGGCGAGCTGGCCGGCGGCGATGGCGAATTGCAGGAAGCGGGCCAGGCGGCGCGCCTCTTTTTTGTCCATGTAGAGGGAGGGATCGAAATCGTTGACCTGGGCGGCGATCTGCGTGTCAAAACCGGTCGGGTCGAAGTGGGTAATGCGGCCAACGCCGCTTTTACCGGCGGACAGGTTCTCCCAAAAAGCGTCCTTGCCGATGCCGATCGGGGTAATGGCGCCGAGGCCGGTGATCACTACCCTGGGGTTCAGCAATCTTTCGCCTCCGCGGCTTCCTGGACCAGCTCTTTAACGATCTGGGCGGCCGGCTTGATCGACCGGTCGGGGATCTTCCAGACGTATTCGCCCGAGAAGACCACGCCATGCTCGACGTCCCCTTTCTGGGAGTTGATCAGCGCCTGGATGATGCAGTATTCCAGGGAACAATGCTTGAGGCAGAAATCGCAGCCGACGGGGCGGGGGGCTTTTTTCGCCAGGATCTTTTCGACGAATGCCGACTTGATCGCCCGGCCCGGCATGCCGACCGGGGAAGAGATCAGGACAACGTCATCCTTGGTCGCCGTTTGGTACTTCCGCTTATATTCCGGGGCGGCGGCGCACTCCTCGGCCAGGACGAAGCGGGTCGCGATCTGCACGCCGGACGCCCCCATTTTCAGGGCCCGGCACATTTCCGCGCCGTTGATGATGCCGCCGGCGGCGATGACCGGTAAATTGACCGCCTTCAGGACCTCGGGGAAGATATCCCAGACGGAGCGGTCGGTGCCGAGGTGCCCGCCCGCTTCCTTGCCTTCGACCACGATCGCCGCGGCGCCGAGCCTTTGGGCGGTCTCGGCGAGGCGGGCGGAGGAGACAATCGAGACGATGGGAGTATTCCCGTCCCGTCCAACCTTGAAAATGTCTCGGGAAAAACCAGCGCCGGTGATGATCAGGTCGATCTTCTCCTGAATGGCCGTCTGGACAATTCCCCAGAACTCCCGGGCGGCAAACATGATGTTGATGCCGACAATGCCTCCCCGCGCCAACCCCCGCGCGATCTGGATCTCTTTCCGCAGCTCGTCAAAAGCCATCCCGGAGGCGCCGATAATGCCGATCGCGCCGGTCGCGGCGACCGCGCCGGCGAGCGTCCCGGTGGAGATCCTGACCGCCATCCCTCCCTGAATGATCGGGAGCCGGGCGGTCAGCTTATCTATTTTGAGCTGCGGCAGGTCCATGTTTTACTTCTTTCCGTGTTGCATCACGTAATTAATGGTATCGCCGATCGTTTTGATCTTCTCGGCGTCCTCGTCCGGAATTTCCATCCCGAACGCCTCTTCCAACGCCATGACCAGCTCAACGGTGTCGAGCGAATCGGCGCCCAGGTCGTCGACGAAAGATGACTCGCGCTTCACTTCCGCGTCGGAAACGCCGAGCTGCTCGGTGACCACCTTTTTAACTGCTTCAAAAGCCTGATTTTCGTCCATGTTCCACCTCCTCCTTATTAAACTCTAAATACTAAACTCTAAACTACATGTACATTCCGCCATTAACGGCCAGGACCTGACCGGTAACGTAATCGGACTCCGGGCCCGACAGGAAGAGCGCCGCGCTGGCGATGTCTTCCGGCGTGCCCAGCTTGCCGAGCGGGATCTGCTCCATCATTTTTTTCTTAACGTCCTCGGACAATTTGTCCGTCATCGCGGTTTGGATGAACCCGGGGGCGATCGCGTTGCAATTGACCCCCCGCGAAGAGAGCTCCTTGGCCACCGTCTTGGTAAAGGCGATGACCCCGCCCTTGCTCGCCGCGTAGTTGGCCTGGCCGAAATTCCCCATCTGGCCAACGATCGAGGCGATATTCACTATTTTACCGCACCGCTGCTTCATCATCAAGGTGCCAACTGTCTTGGTGCAGTTAAAGACGCCGGTCAGGTTGACGGCCAGGACGGCGTCCCACTCCTCTTTCTTCATCCGGACCAGCAAGTTGTCCTTGGTGATCCCGGCGTTGTTGACCAGGATGTCGATCCGCCCCAGGGCGGCGACGATCTCGCCGACCGCTCTTTCCACGTCGGCCGGATCGGCGACGTTGGTCTTGACCGCCAGCGTTTTGACGCCGAGCGCGGCGATCTCTTTGGCCGTTTGCTGCGCCAGCTCCAGATTGATGTCGGAAACGACGATGTTCGCCCCGGCCTTGGCGAACGCGACGGCGATCGCCTTGCCGATCCCCTGGGCCGAGCCGGTGACCAAGGCGACCTTATCCTTTAAATTCGTCATAACTTTTTACCTCCACGCCGGCGTTGATCTTCTTGATCAGGCCGGTCAAGACTTTGCCCGGGCCGACTTCCACGAACGAGTTAACTCCGGCAGCGACCATTTTATTGATCGAATCTTCCCAGAGGACAGAACCGGTAACTTGTTTAATTAACAGCTGTTTGATCTCGGCGGCGGCGGTGACGGGAGCGGCGGTCACGTTAGCGTAGACCGGGATCGCCGCGTCCTGGAAGGTGATCCTGTTCAGCTGCTCCGCCAGTTTATCCGCGGCCGGCTGCATCAGCGGGCAGTGGAAAGGGGCGGAGACGGCGAGCGGGATGATCTTTTTGACGCCGGCCGCTTTCAGCTTCCCGGCGGCAGCGTCAACGCCTGACTTGGTCCCCGAAATAACGACCTGGCCGGGCGAGTTAAAGTTTGCCGGCCAGACATTGCCAACTTCTTTACAAATGTTAGCGATCGCTTGCCGGTCGCCGCCAAGGAGGGCCGCCATCGCCCCCTGGCCGGCCGGGACCGCTTCCTGCATATACTGGCCGCGGAGGTTAACGGTCTTGACCCCGTCCTCGAACGAAATGACGCCGGCGGCATATAACGCCGAGTATTCGCCGAGGGAATGGCCGGCAAATGTCACGGGTCGCGGGTCACGGGTCGCGAGTCGCTCATACATGGCAGCACTAACGGTGAAAATAGCCGGCTGCTGGATAGCGGTTTTCTTGAGTTCATCCTCGGGGCCTTCCAGGACGATCTTTTTCAGGTCAAAGCCGAGGACGGCATTGGCCCGGTCGAGATATTTTTCGGCCAGCTCTTTCCCCATCCCCACCGACTGCGACCCCTGGCCCGGGAATACGAAAGCGGTTGTCATTTAACCTCGTAATTCTTTGATCTTGCGGGTGAGCAAGGGGACGTATTCGAACAGGTCCCCGACAATACCGTAAGTCGCGACTTTGAAGATCGGCGCATCCGGGTCCTTATTGATCGCGACGATCGTGTCCGAAGACTGCATACCGGCCAGGTGCTGGATCTTGCCGGCGATACCGCAGGCGATATAAAGTTTGGGCGAAACAGTTTTCCCGGTCTGGCCGACCTGGTGGTGAGCGCTGATCCAGCCGGCATCGACGGTAGCGCGCGAGGCGCCGACCGCGCCGCCGAGGACGGCAGCCAGCTCTTCGATCAATTTGAAGTTCTTCGCTTCCTGCAGGCCGCGGCCGCCGGAGACGATGATCTCCGCTTCGGCCAGGTTCACCTTAACGCTCTCGTCCTTAATGACCTCCAGCAGTTTAACGGCCAGGTCTTCGGCGCCGATCGCCGGCTGGAATTTAATGACTTCGCCCTTTTTCGGGTTAGCAACCTTGACCTTCTTAAAAACTTTAGGGCGGACCGTTGACATCTGCGGCCGGTGCCGGACGGTTTGAATGGTCGCCATGATGTTGCCGCCGAACGCGGGCCGGGTCTGCAATAAAATTTTCTTGGCCGGATCGATATCGAGGCCGGTGCAGTCGGCCGTTAAGCCGGCGCCGACCCGGATCGCCAGGCGGGCGGCGAGATCGCGGCCCATGGTCGTCGCGCCCAGGAGCATTATTTCCGGTTTGTACTTGGTGATCGCCTCGGCGACCGCGCTGGTGTAGGGGGCGGTGTGGTAATGCTTAAGCTCCGGATGGGTGATCAGGTAAACTTTATCCGCGCCGTAAGCGAAAAGGTGTTCGACCTCTTCCTCAATAGCGGCGTCGCCGCAGAGGATGGCGCAGATCTCGGTCTTCAGGTCGCCGGCCAGTTTTCTCCCTTCGGTCAGGAGCTCATAAGCGACCGCCTGGACCTTGCCTTCGCGCTGTTCGGCGAAAACCCAGACGCCTTTAAAATGCGAGAGATCGTGGTCGGTGCCGCCGAGCTCTTTTTTCAGCTCGATCGCGCCGAACTTGCAGGACTCGACGCAGGCGCCGCACAGGGTACAGGTGTCAAGGTCGATGACCGCGACTTTTTTTCCCTTGCCGGGAGCGTCGGCCGGGCGGTCGATCATTTTGATCGCCGCGAACGGGCAGGCTTTGACGCAAAGAGTGCAGCCCGTACATTTATCCAGTAAGATTTTAATGCTCATCAGATCGTCTTCCTCTCTTTGAGCTTGCCGAGCAGTTTATCCACGATCTCCGCCGGCTCGCCGGCCAGGATCTGGCCGCCGCCTTTCGCCGGCGGGGTGAAGATCCGGACGACCGAAGTGGGGGAGCCGTTCAGGCCGAGGTTCTTGGGGTCGCCCTCGATCTGCGCGGCGTTCATCATCTTAACTTCCGCTTTTTTGGCCCGCATCATCCCTTTGAGGGAGGGGAGGCGCGGCTCGTTCATCTGTTTGACGACGGTAATAACGGCCGGGAGAGGGCATTCCACCTTTTCGTTGTTCTCCTCCAGCATTCTTTCCACCGTCAGCTTGGGACCGTTGACCTCGACCTTGACCGCGAAGGTGACTTGCGGTATGCCCAGCCATTCGGCGATGCCGGGACCGACCTGGGCGGTATCGCCGTCGATCGCCTGCTTGCCGCAGAGGATCAGGTCATAATGCCCGAGCTGCTTGATCGTTTGCGAGAGGGTGTAGGAAGTGGCCCAGGTGTCGGAGCCGGCAAAGGCGCGGTCGGAAACGAGCACGACTTCGTCCGCTCCCATGGCGACCGTCGTCTTGAGCGCTTCGGCCGCCTGCGGCGGGCCCATGGTGACGACCGTTACTTTGCCGCCGTGTTTTTCCTTTAACTGCAGGGCGGCTTCGACGGCATTTTCGTCGAAAGGGTTAACAATGGAGGGAACGCCTTCGCGGATGAGGGTGTTGGTCTCCGGATTGATCCGGACCTCGGTTGTATCCGGAACCTGCTTGATACAAACGATGATGTCCATGCTACTTCGAAGAAGCCAGCTCTTTGATCAGCGAAAGGGCGATCTGGTTCCGCTGGATCTGGTTCGTCCCCTCGTAGATCTGGGTGATCTTGGCGTCGCGGGCCATCTTCTCGACCGGATACTCCTTCATGTAGCCGTAGCCGCCGAGGATCTGGATGGCGTCGATCGTCACTTTCATCGCGACGTCGGACGCGAAGAGCTTTGCCTGGCAGGCGGGGAGGGTAAAGTCCTTGGCGCCGGCGTCGATCATCCGGGCGCAGGCGTAGACGAGCGAGCGGGCCGCTTCGATCTGGGTCGACATGTCGGCCAGCATGTGCTGGATCGCCTGCAGCGAGCTGAGCGGCTTGCCGAACTGGACCCGCTCGCGGGCGTACTTGAGCGCCTCATCCAGCGCCCCCTGGGCGATGCCGACCGCCTGGGCGCCGATGCCGGGCCGCGTCATATCGAGCGTCTTCATCGCCACGATGAAGCCCATCCCTTCCCGGCCGAGGATCTGGCTCTTGTGGACCTTGCAGTCCTGGAAGACGAGCTCGCGGGTCGCGGAACAGCGGATCCCCATCTTGTTCTCTTTCTTGCCGAAGGTGAAGCCGGGCATCCCTTTTTCCAGGATAAAAGCGGTGGCGCCGCGCGCCCCCTTGTTCTTGTCCGAGATCGCGATCACGGAATAGGTTTCCGCTTCGCCGCCGTTGGTGATCCACTGTTTGGTCCCGTTAATGATGAAGTAGTCGCCGTCTTTTTTGGCGGTCGTTTCCATGCCGGCCGCGTCCGACCCGGCGTTCGCTTCGGTCAGGCCGAAAGCCGCCAGTTTTTTGCCGGCGGCGATGTCGGGCATGTATTTCTTTTTCTGTTCCGGGGTGCCGAAGAGGAGGATCGGGGTCGAGCCGAGGGCGGAAGCGGCAAAGGAGACGCCGACGCCGCCGCAGATCCGGCTGATCTCCTCGGTGGCCAGGCAGAAATTAAAAACGCTCTGGCCCATGCCGCCAAGGTCTTCCGGGATGTAGAGGCCGCAGAGGTCCGCCGCCGCGTAAGCTTTTAACGCCTCCCAGGGGAATTCGCCGGTCTCGTCCCATTCCGCCCGCTTGGGGAGGGCTTTTTCCAGAGAAACTTTCCGGGCCAGGTCGCGGACCATCTGTTGTTCTTCGGTCAAGCCATAATCGAGCATAACTTACCCCCTACCATTTGATCAGATTCGAGCCGTAGGTTAATCCGGCACCAAAACCAGAAAGGATCAAAAGATCGCCTGATTTTATCTTCCCTTCAGCCAGTGCTTCGTCCAAGGCGATGGGGACGGAAGCTGCCGAGGTATTGCCGTACTTGTGGAGATTAACATAAACCTTTTCCTTTGGCAACCCCATCTTCTTGCTGACATGTTCAATTATCCTGATATTGGCCTGATGGGGGATGAAGAGGTCGATGTCGGCGATCGTTTTTCCCGCCTGAAGCAGGATGTCCCGGACGGAGGTCTCGAGCGCCCGAACGGCGAATTTGAACACTTCCTTGCCGTTCATCTTGATAAAACGGCCGTTTTTCTCTTCCGGGTCGCGCGAACCGCCCCCCGGCATCGTCAGAAAATGGCCGAGGCTCCCTTCCGCCCGGATCAGGCTAGCCAGGACCCCCTCGTTCTTATCGGTCGCGGTTAAAACGACCGCTCCGGCCCCGTCGCCGAAGAGGATGCAGGTGCCGCGGTCGGTCCAATCCAAGTATTTAGTTAAGGTATCAGCGCCGACCAGGAGGATCGTTTTGAACTGGCCGCTCTGGATCAGGCTGCTGGCGGCCGTTAACCCGAAGTTGAAGCCGGAACAGGCGGCCGAGAGGTCGAAAGCGGCCGCGTTGGTCGCCTTAATTTTCCCCTGGAGGATGCAGGCGGTGGACGGGAAGAGCATGTCGGGGCTGCAGGTGCAGACGATTATCAGGTCGAGCTGGTCGGGAGAAATTTTCGCGGCGGCCAGCGCCCGTTCGGCGGCGATCAGCGCGAGGTCCGAGGTCGCGGTCCCCGCGTCCGAGACCCGGCGCTCCTTAATGCCGGTCCGTTCCTGGATCCAGGCGTCATTGGTGTCGACGATCTTGGAGAGGTCGTCATTCGTGACGATCTTGCTGGGCAGAGCCGAACCGGTCCCGAGTATCTTCGCTTTCATCTTGCCTCCATTTTTGAGATACAGCCGACCAGGTCTTCCTTGACCGCCTCGATCGCGACCCGGACGGCGTTCTTGATCGCTTTCGCCTTGGCCCGGCCGTGCGCCTTGTAAACCACGCCGTTAATGCCGAGCATCGGCGCGCCGCCCGCCTCGTCGTAATCGACGCTCTTCTTGATGTTGCCGAGCGCCGGCAAAAGGAGAAAAGCGGCGAACTTGGTGATCAAATTCTTGTTGAGCTCCTGCTTGAGGAGATTGACCGTGTAGGCGCTGATCGATTCGCCGAATTTTAATATTAAGTTGCCGACAAAGCCGTCGGCGACCACCACGTCGACCTTGGCGGAAAGGATCTCCTTCGATTCCACGTTGCCGACAAAGTTGATCCGGGCTTCCTTGAGGAGCGGCCAGCTTTCCACTGCCAGCTGGTTCCCTTTTTCCTTTTCTTCGCCGATGTTGAGCAGGCCGACGCGCGGGTTCTTGATGTGCATGACGTGCTCCGCGTACTGGGCCCCCATTTCGCCGAATTGCTGGAGATGTTTCGGCTTGCAATCGACGTTAGCGCCCATGTCTAACAGTAAGATCGGGCCCGCCGGGGTAGGGAAAATAGTGGCGATCGCCGGGCGTTCAATGCCGGACACCCGCCCCAGCCCAAAGAGGCCGGCGGCCATAAGCGCGCCGGTGTTGCCGGCCGAGACGACGGCGTCGGCCGCTTTATTCTTGACCAGAGAGATGGCGACGTTGAGGGAAGAATCCTTTTTTTGCTTGACGGCGGCAACCGGTGGCTCGTCATTGCCGATCGTTTCGGTGGCGTGGACAATGGAGAGGTTTCCCCGTTTTTTGTACTGGGAAAGCTCTTTTTCGAGCCGCGGTTTATCGCCGACCAGACTGATGCTGACCGGGTATTCAAGGGAAGCGAGAACAGCGCCTTTGACTATCTCGCCGGGGGCGTGATCGCCCCCCATGGCGTCGAGGGCGATCCGGATCACTCTTTAGGTCCCTTCTGTTTCCCTTTCTTCTCCCCTTTCTTTTCCTTGAGCTTGATGACCTGCTTCCCCTTATAGGTGCCGCAGTTCATGCAAACCTGGTGCGGGAGAGCCGGGGCGCCGCATTGCGGGCATTTGCCGATGTTGGTCGACTTTAAACGATAATTGGAAAACCGCCGCTTTCCCTGCCTGATGTTCGAGTGTCGTTTTTTCGGTACTGGCATTTTATTTCTCTCCTTTATTGCTCTGGCACCCGCCGCAGATGGTCTGCAGCGGTAGGGCCAGGATCAAATCTTGCCGGGCCACCTCGTTCAGGTCCAGGGTATTGTCGGGCTCGATCCGGTAAACAAAATCCTCGTCACGGAGCTCGACCTCTTTCCCTTTCTGGACAGTGACCTCCCGCGGATTTTTCGAGTATTCTTCGGAAATATCAGCGGCCAGCGAGGTGGTGAACATCTTCCCGCAGCGCGAACATTCCAGCTCGAACTCAGTCTCCGCAGTCCCATCCATCAGGACCAGGGGGCCGGTGTTGGCCAAATGGAGCCTGACATGGACCGGCTTGGTCGCCCTCAGGCCGTCTTCGGCGAAGTTGACCTTCAACTCCTCGTCAATATTGGCCTCATTACCCGTATTCCGGAGGAGGTCTGTCAGGTCAAGTCTCACAACAACGTCAAATTATATCATTTAGCCCGGGGGTGCGCAAGGTCGTAGACCTTTTTCAGGCGTTCCTTGGTCACGTGGGTATAGACCTGGGTGGTCGACAGGGAGACGTGGCCCAGCAGCTCCTGGACCATCCGGAGGTCGGCTCCCCCCTCCAGAAGGTGGGTGGCGAACGAATGGCGGAGAGTATGGGGGGTCACTTTTTTCTGGAGCCCCGCCTTTTTGGCGTAGAAGTGGATCAGCCGCTCCACCTGCCGGGGCGTTAACCGGCTCCCCCGCCGGCCGACAAAGAGGGCGGCGGACTTAGCCCCCTTGAGGAGCTCTTTCCGGGCGCCGGCCAGATACTCTTTCAGGGCTGTCCGGGCGTGTGAGCCGTAAAGGACGATCCGCTCCTTGGAACCCTTGCCAAAGACCCGAATCTCGTTATCATCCTGGTCGAGGTCATTAACGTTGAGCCGGGTAACCTCAATGACCCGCATCCCGGTCCCATAGATCATTTCCAGGATCGCCATATCCCGCTTCCCGGGCGCCTTGGCGCTGTCAACCGCGTTGAAAAGGGCCTTGATCTCCTCCGGGTAAAGGAAATTCGGCAGTTTTTTCGGCAGCTTGGGTGTTAACAGGTTTTGGAAAGGATTGGCCCTGATCTTTTTCTCTCTTTGCAAATAACGGAAGAACGAACGGGCGGCCGACAGCTTGCGGGCGATCGACCGGCGCGAGTATTTCTTCTTTTCCAGCGCCAGCAGGTACTCCCGCGCCGCCAGCCGGTCGACGTCCTGCCGGTCGAGGAACTTGACGAGGAACCGGAGATCGCGCGCGTAATTGCTGGCCGTGTGGTCGGAATAACGCCGTTCGTTGCGCAGGTAATTGAGATAGGCGGGGAGGAGGCTAGAGTCCATATTGCGCCCGCTTGTCGGCGGTCAGCGGATAATATTTCCCCTTTTCTTTGATCCAGGCTTCTTTCTTTTCGACCGGGCGGGTATCGAGATGGACGGCGTTCTCATCGACGTACAAACCGAGGCCGTTAACTCCTTCGATCGTTTCCGCGTATTTGAAGACATCCTTGGCCGGGATGCCGTCCAGCGTGATGTGGGCGGCTTTCCCCTTGGAGTGCCAGCTGATCTTTTCGCGCTTCATCGCTTCGATCTGGTCCTCACAGTAATAGCCGGCCAGGACCTTGGGCCGTTTCTTGAAATGGACGGCGATGTTCTCCAGGATACCGACCAACCCGAGATGGATGCGGTATTCGTTCCGGCATTTCCCGCATTTGCAGGCAAAATCCTTGTGGTTAAAATTCTCGCTCAGGTTCCCCATTACATATATTATATGGGCTTTTTGTTGACTAAGCAAACCACGGTTGTTAAAATGGCCTTATGAAAAAAACAATTGTCGCCTTTGCCGTTTTACTCTTTGCCTTGTTAGCCGTTAGCTTGGCCGGTTGCGGGACCGGAGTGGACACGACCACGACCACCGCCGCGCCGGTCACAACGACCACTTCCGCGCCCGCCACTTCGACCACCACGATCGCCACGACCAGCACCACGACCACCACGACTACCACGACGACCAGCACTACGACCACGACGGTCTGGTCGCCGGAAACCAGCTCCACGGCCGAGGACCTGCTGGGAATGTTCGCTTACGGCACCGGCAGCAGCAATTACCGGGCCTGGGCGGTCGGTAAAAGCGGGAAAATAATCTCCAGCTCATACTCTACTCCCGGCAATTGGTCGGTCATTGCCAGCGGCACGCCGGAAACGCTGCGCGGCTATGAGTATTTCTGGGCTGCGGGCATAAACATCGAACTCTTGCCGGGCGACAACGGGCTCATCTTGCGGAGCACGGACAGCGGGTGGACCTGGGCGCCGCTGACCAGCGGCACGACCGAAGATCTGTACGGCGCTTCGCTCGTCAGCACGCTTGAGGCGTGGGTCGTCGGCAACAATGGGTTGGTCATGCAGACGTCTGACGGCGGCGCGAACTGGTCAACCCAGAGCAGCGGGACCAGCTATGACCTGAGAAAGGTCCAGTGTATTACCACCGCCTACGGCGTCGCGGTCGGAGCGGGCGGGACCATTATCCGAACGGCCAACGGCTCCAGCTGGAGCACGCGAACGAGCGGCACGACCGGGACATTGCGAGCGGTCTGTTTCCCCGGCAGCCAGCTGCATATCGGCTGGGCGGTTGGCGACGGCGGCACGATCTTGAACATCATGAATTGGGACAGCGGCGCCTGGTCGCCGCAAAGCAGCAGGACGTCAGCAGACCTGTACGGGGTCAACTTTATTAATACTTTTGAGGGTTGGGCGGTCGGGACCGGCGGGACGGTCCTCCATACGACGAATAGCGGGGCTGATTGGGAAATTCAGGGGAGCGGGACGGCCGCGGACCTATACGACGTATTTTTTCTTTCCAGCACCGAAGGGTGGGCGATCGGCGCCGGCGGCACGATATTTAGATACGCGCCCTGATCCTCAATAGCCGAGGCTTTTCAGTTTGGCCAGGTTGGTAAGCGCGTTCCGGTGGTCCGGCAGGACGGCTAGAGCGGCCTGGAACTCTCCCCTCGCTTCCTGATAGCGATTGTTCAGAGCAAAAACCACGCCGGAATAATTACGCGCTTCGGCGTAAAGGTTGAGGATCTCGTACTGAAAATAATCGTCGCGATCGGCCGAGCCGAGCGGCGAACGGAACTGATATTTACCCCAGAGCGGCTTGCTTCCTTCCAGCGCCCGTAATTTTGCCGCCTGATCGGCCGTCGGCAGGATCTCGTAGATCATCCCGGCCGGGGCAAAGCGCGGGTAAAAAGCCCGGAATTCCGGGGCGCTGTTGATATCGACGTAGATCGGCGCTTTGTCTAGGTTAGTGCTGATAATATCGGCCAGGAACGCTATCCCGTCGGGATAAGCGTCGATCCGGGCGGCGATCGCCCGATCGCTCGGCTCGACAGCGACTAGCCCGGGATAGCGCCGCAGCAGCTGGAACGCCCGCCACTTGTGCGGCGTGCCGCTGACGATCCGGACGTCCGGCCGTAAACCCTCGGCTCCCTGCAAATACCAGAGGCTGAAAAGCGAGCTGTCGGAATTGCCAAAGATGATCCCGTTAGGCTTAACCGACAGCAGGACGTTCCTGGCCAGATCGTCGACATAATAAAAATGGCTTTTGTCCGCTTTGGCGTAATGGAGCGAGAAAGAAAGGCAGGGGAGCGCCAGGAGCAGGAGCGCGACAAATAATTTAGCCCGATATCCCTTGGCCCAGGTTAGCAGGGCGGCGGCGCCGTAGCCGACCCAGACGGCGAACACGAACATGGCCGGGAGCATGAACCGGCTCAGCATCGACGCGCAGTACGGATAATAATAAATGTCGTCAAGCGGATAACGCGACAGCAGGATAAAGAGCGGGCCGGCGCAGGCGAAGAGGAGCAGGCAGAACCAGAAAAGTTTGCGGTCGGCCTTGTAGTTAGCCGCCGCGCCGATCAGCCCGACCAGGACGCCGAGGCAAACAAAACTGTCGAGCAGCCAGCCGAGGAGCGTTCGGGCTTGAGCGAGCGCCAAGGAGAAAGACCAGGCGGCGTTCGGCACCGACGGGTCCAGCTTCATTGACCCGAATTGCGACCTGGTCACGACCTGGATAAAGTTCGTCAGGTTTTGCGGATCGCCCCAATCGATATAAGGATTCGCCAGGGAGCGGATCGGGAGGTAGGCATAAGGGATGAGTCCTAGGGCAAAGGCAAAGATGCCGGATAAGATCTTTTTCCATTGCCAAAAGATCGTCCGGTCGTTCGCCCAGATGAAATAGAGAAAGCCGGGGGCCAGCAGCGCCGTCGTATGATGGTGGGAGAAACTCAGCCCGTAGACAAAGGCGAACAGCAGCAGCCGTTTGAGCTCTTTGGTCCTCGACCACCAGACGATCAGGCTGACCGTCGCGACGGCAAACAGCAAGTTAAGCTGGAAAACTTCGGCGACGACCGCCTGCCACCAAAAGATCGGCGAGAAGGCGAGCAGGAGCGCGGCGGCCGCGGCGGCGAGCAGGCTTTTGGTCAAGCCGGCGATCAGCAGGAACGTCAGGCTGGCGGCCGCGGCGGCGCAGACGGCGGAAAAAAGATTGACCCGCCAGGCGATGGAGCCGAGGGGGATAAAGGCGAACAGCTTGCCGAGCATGGTGTAGAGCGGATAACCGGGCGAATGCGGGATCCCGAGAGTGTAAGCGGCGGTGATCAGCTCGCCGCTGTCGCGCGGCGCGACGGTCGGGCAGAGCGTCAGCAGATAAACGGCGAACGTCAGGCAGAATACCAACAGGACGGCTAAGGTCTTTTTTGACATGGTGACTAATAACATTATACAATAGCAGCAAGTTCATTGCAGTATCCGGTCCGCTCGCAAGAGGGAGGAGAAAAAAATGAAGAAGAACTATCTTTTTACGTCCGAATCCGTCACGGAAGGCCACCCCGACAAGCTTTGCGACCAGATCTCCGACAGTATCCTGGACGCGATCATGAAAAACGATCCGCACGGCCGGGTCGCCGTGGAAGCGCTGGTCACCAACGGGCTTTGTATCGTCGCCGGCGAGGTAACGACCGGCTGCTACGTCGAGATCCCCCAGATCGTCCGCGAAGCGATCAAGAACGCCGGCTATACCCGCGCCAAGTACGGTTTTGACTACGAGATGTGCGGCGTGATGGTGGCGATCCAGGGCCAGTCGAAAGATATCGCCCGCGGCGTCGATAAAGCGCTGGAGATCAGGGGGGGCGAGGTCGTAAAGGAAGACTTAGAGGGACTGGGGGCTGGGGACCAGGGACTGATGTTCGGGTTCGCCTGCGACGAGACCAAAGAACTGATGCCGCTGCCGATCACCCTGGCCCACAAGCTTGCCAAGCGGTTAGCCGAAGTGCGCCGGACCGACGAGCTGTCATACCTCCGCCCGGACGGGAAATCGCAGGTCACTATCCAGTACGAAGACGATAAGCCGGTCCGGATCGACACGGTGCTGATCGCCGCCCAACATGCCCCGGAAGTCGACGCCAAGCAGATGAAGGCCGAGATCATCGAGCGGGTGATCCTGCCGACGCTGCCGGCGGAGCTGGTCGACGACAAGATCAAGTATTTTGTTAACCCGACCGGGCGGTTCGTGATCGGCGGGCCGCAGGGGGATACCGGAGTGACGGGGCGCAAGATCATCGTTGATACCTACGGCGGTTACGCCCGCCACGGGGGAGGGGCGTTTTCCGGCAAAGACCCGACCAAGGTCGACCGCTCCGGCACTTACGCGGCGCGCTGGGTAGCGAAGAACATCGTGGCGGCAGGCTTGGCGAAAAAATGCGAGGTCCAGATCGCTTACGCGATCGGCGTCGCCCGGCCGCTGTCGATCATGGTCGACACTTTCGGCACCGGCGAGATCCCGGACGCTAAGCTCGGCAAGCTGGTGGCCGAAAATTTTGACCTGCGGCCCGGCATGATCATCAAGCAACTGCAGCTGCGCCGGCCGATCTATAAACAGGTCGCGGCGTACGGCCACTTTGGGCGGCCGGAGCTTGATCTGCCGTGGGAAAAAACCGATAAAGCGGCGGGCTTGAAAAAGAAAGCCGGCCAGTCCTAGTCCAGCTGGAATTTCTGGCCGAAGATGGCCTTGCCGCCGCCGGTGTAATCTTCCCAGATCACGATGAAGGCGGCTTCGTTCGGGAGGGCAAGCAGTTTGGGCGCGCGCGCGCCGTTGGTCGTTTTGACCATGATCCCGTTCGCCGGCCATTCCGGCCTTCCTTCGGCGCTCAACTTTTGGGCGAAGATCTCGTATTGTTTGCCGTTCCGGTAATCTTCCCAGGCGACCAATAATCCCCGCCCTTTCCAGGGGGCGATCACCGGCGCGTACTGCGTCAGCGGCAGCGACACCACCGGGACCCCTTCTTCGCCCCAGGCCAGTTTGCCCTGGCTGGAGACCGAATTGGCGAAGATATCCCAGTTCCCCAAGCGGTAATCTTCCCAAACGAGGATCTGGCCGCTGTCGATCTGCGGATTTTGCTGGGTGCGGGCCGCCTGGTTGATCGGGATGCCGTCGGTCAACCACAGGGTCTTGCCTTCGGCGTTCAACCGTTGCGCGTAAATGTCGTAGCTGCCGCCCCCTTTGTCGGTCCAGGAGATGATCGCTCCGCCTTCGCCGTCCCGCTTGACCTGCGGCGTTCTTTGGATGTCGGGCGCGCCGCAAACCAGTACGCCGTCCTTGGCCCAGAGCGGCTTCCCCCCGGCGTTCAACCGCTGCGCGTAGACGTCGGGATTCCTTTCCCCCCGGCGGTAATCGGTCCAGGCGACGATCGCGCCGCCGGCCCCGTCGGCGACCATGGCGGCCTCGGCCTGCTCGCCGTTCTCGTTGCCGACGGCGATACCGCCCTTGCCCCATAAGAGCTCGCCCTTAGGGGAAAGGCGCTGGGCGAAAATGTCTTTAATGCTGAGCGCGTCCCGTTCGTCTTCCCAGCAGATGATCGCGCCGCCCGCTCCATCGCCGATGATCTCGGGCTTGCTTTGCCGCGCCTCGATCTTGGTGACCGGTGCGCTCCCTTTCTCCCAAACCTTGGCGCCGTTGCCGCTGAGGCGTTGAGCGAAGATCCGGGGAGCGTTCGGGTTGCGCTGGTCTTCCCAGGCGACGATCGCCCCGCCGGCCCCGTCGGGGATCAGGCACGGATTGATCTGATCGGCTTTGATCTTGGCCAGGGGCAAGCCGTCCCTCCCCCAGAGCAGGGTCCCGCCACTGCTGATCTTTTGCGCGTAAATATTGATGAACCCGTTGCGGGCGTCCTCGAACACCATGATGATATTGCCGTTGCCGGAGTCGATCAGGTTCACGTTCTGGTGGATGACCGAGCCGTGCGTGTCGCTGAGCGCCGCGCCGCCGGGCGCCAGCAGGGGGTCTCCCTGATCGCCGTCCAGGACCTGGGAAAACAGGTCGAAATTACCCCGGCGCCGGTCTTCCCAGACCAGGTAACAGTTGCCGTCGGCGGTCAAGGCGGCGGCGGGCTTTTCCTGCGGCCCGACGACCGGCGCGACCGGTTCGCCGGTCGGCTGCCAGAGCAGGACGCCGGCGCTGTTGATCTTTTGCGCGAAGAGGAGCGGATAACCTTTCCGGTAATCTTCAAAGACCGCCAGCCAATCCGCGCTTTTGAGCTTGATCAGCTCCGGATTTACCTGCTTGGCCGGCGCTTTGGCCAGCAAGCGGCCATTCTCTTCCCAATTGCTGTTCCCGTCGGCGGTAAGCCGCTGGGCGTAGATCGCACTCTCTTCTTCCCGGTTATCGGTCCAGGCGACAACGGCGCCGCCGGCCCCGTCGTCCGCCAGTTTCGGGCCGGTCTGGTTGAACGGCGCCAGCGTTACGGCGACGCCGTCTTTAGCCCAGGAGGGGGCCCCGCTCGGATTTAACTTTTGGGCGAAAATATCGGTGTTGCCGTTGCGGGAATCGTTCCAGGCGAGGAGCGGTCCCTGGACTGTGGCGATCATTACCGGCCGTTCCTGGTTTTGCGCCGCCTCACAGACCGGGAGTCCGTCCTGGGGCCAGAGCGCTTTCCCGGCCGGATCGAGCCGCTGGCAATAAATATTATTATCGGCGGAACTGACGCGGCCGTCGGACCAGGCGATGTACGCCCCGCCGGCGCCGTCCGTCGCGATCTGGGGATACCATTGGGTCCCCGCCGCTGCGCTGACCGGCAGGCCGTTAGCCCGCCAGAGCGGGACACCGGCACTGGAAAGGCGCTGGGCGTAGACGTCCTCGCCGGCACCGCTCCGGTAATCGTGCCAGACGATGATCGCGCCGCCGGCCCCGTCGGTCGCCAGTTCCGGCGCGAATTGACCCGCCTCGGCGGAACAGACGATCACGCCTTGTTCGCCCCAGAGCAGGGTGCCCCGGGCGTCGAGCCGCTGGGCGACAATATCGGCGTTGCCGTTACAATAGCCTTGCCAAACGATGATCGCCCCGCCGTTACCATCGTCGATCAGCTGGGCGTTGTTCTGGTTGCCGTGCGCCCGGCAAAGACCGACGCCGACCTCGTCCCAAAGCTTGTTGCCGCGGCTGTCGACTTTCTGGGCAAAGATCGTGGAGAAGCCGTATCGGCCGTCTTCCCAGACGATCAGCTGGGAACCGTCGGTCAGCGCGGCGACCCGCGGGTTCTGCTGGGGAGTGTTCCCTTTGGTATTACAGATCTCCAGGCCATAACTGCCCCAGAGCGGCTGCGGCTCTTTGGCCGGGGGCGGGGGAGGATCGTCTTTGGATTGGGCGGAAGCGGACCAAAATCCTAAACACGAAATACTAAATACTAAACAAGCACTCAGGATTAAAAGCCAATTTGTCCAGGGGATCTTTCGGGTTTCCATCAGACGGCGGCTTCGGTCAGCTTCATGGAGATCACCTTGGAGACGCCCGGCTCCTCCATGGTCACTCCGTAGATGTTGTCGGCCGCCGCCATCGTCCGCTTGTTGTGCGTGATAACGATGATTTGGGTAGCGGCGGAGAAATCCTTGAGCATCTCCGTGAAACGGCCGATGTTCGCTTCGTCCAGGGCGGCGTCGACCTCGTCCAGAAAACAGAACGGCGAAGGGCGGATCTTCATCAGGGAGAACAGGATGGCGATCGCCGAGAGGGAGCGCTCCCCGCCGGAGAGCAGGGTCAGCGGCAGCCAGCGCCGGCCGGAAGGGCGGACGGAGATCTCGATGTCGGCCTCCAGCACCGACACGCCGGGCGCCAGATTGATCTTGGCCTCGCCGCCGGCGAACAGCTTGGCGAAAGTTTCGGAGAAGACGACAGAGAGCTGCTCCATCGTCTTGACGAAATTATCTTCCGCGCGCTGGTCGAGCTCGAGGATCAGATTTTTTAAATTCTCCCGGGCAGCGGCCAGGTCGGCCAATTGGGCCTCGATGAACGAGAGCCGTTCTTTGGTCTTTTCAAACTCCTCGATCGCCAGCAGGTTGACCGGCTCCAGCGCCCGCAGGCGGCGCTTTCCCTCCTCGACGTCGGACCGGGCCTTGCCGACGTTGGTCACGGCGTAAGGGAGGGATTCCAGCTCGGGCAGGGTCAAGCTGTACTCGCTGGACAGCTTTTCTGTTAAGCCGAGCATTTCCCCTTCGATCTTGGCCAGGCCGATCTCCAGCGCGGTCGTGGTCTCGCCCTTGGCGCGCTCCTCTTTTTCCTGCTGACGGATGGCTTCTTCCAGCTGGGCGATCCGCTGGTTGATCTTTTCCCTTTCGCTCTTCAACTCGCCGATCCGGTCGAGCAGGACCGACTTGGCGGAACCGGCGCTCTCGGCGGCGGCGGCACCGGACAATTCGCTCTGGTGCGCCTGCAGGCCGAACCGGGTCCGTTCCAGTTCCGCGGCGGTCCGCTGCTGTTCTCCGGCCAACAGTTCGATCTGTAAATTATAAGTGGCGTCGAGGTCCTTACGGCCGACCACCTGGAACGAGCTTTCCAGGCCGAAGAAAGCGGCGATCCCCGCCAGCGTTGCCATCAGGCGGTGCGCTTCCCCGATCAATTGCCGGACCGAGACTCCCAGCGGCTGATCGCCGGCGGCCGTTTCCCCGCCGCCCGCTTGCCGGCGCTTCAGCTCTTCGATCTTTTGCTGCAGCTCGGCCTGTTTGGCGGTCAGCCCGGCGAGCAAACCTTCTTCCCTCTGCAGTTCGCCCTCGAGGAAACGGCGGTTCAGTTCGGCGTCGCGCAGGCGGTCTTTTTCCGAGTCGAGCTGGACGGTCTGTTCCTCGATCTGGACTTCCAGGGCGCGGAGCTGTTCCTTGAGCGCGACCAGCTCGGCTTCGGACTGCTGCTCGGCGGCGACCTTGGCGGCCGAGGCCTGGCGGGCCTGGGCCAATTCTTCCTCGAGCTTGAACTTTTTCTCGAGCAGGGAGCCGACCAGTTTCTTGATCAGCCCGATCTCGATCTCCTTGACCTCACTTTGGACCTTCAGGTATTCCTGGGCGCGGCGGGCTTGCTCCTCCAGGGTGATCAGGTGTTCGCCGACCTCGACCTTGAGGTCGTTGATCCGGAGGAGGTTCTGTTCGGCGGCGATCAGCTTTTTTTCCGCGTTCAGCTTACGAGTCTTGTACTTGTTGATGCCGGCGGCTTCCTCGAAGACCGCCCGCCGGTCCTCCCCCTTGCTGGAGAGGATAGCGTCCACCTGTCCCTGGGTGATGATCGAGTAGGTCCCTTCGCCCAGGCCGGTGTCCAATAACAGGTCTTTGATATCCTTGAGCCGGCAGAGGTTCTTGTTGATGTAAAATTCGCTTTCCCCTTCGCGGAAAGTGCGCCGCTTGATGACCACTTCGCTGAACGGGACCGGGAGCTTGCCGGAGCTGTTATCGAACAGCAGGGCGATCTCCGCCATGGAGAGCGGCTTGCGTTTGGAGGTGCCGGCGAAGATGATGTCGGAGAGGGCGGCGACGCGCAGGTGGCGGGGGTTGTCTTCGCCCAGGACCCAGCGGGTCGCGTCCATGACGTTGCTCTTGCCGCAGCCGTTCGGGCCGACGACCGCGGTGATCCTGGCTTCGGGCCCGAATTCGATCTCTGTCGCGTCAGCGAAGGTTTTGAAGCCGCGCAGGGTCAATGACTTTAAAAACATTAGGTTTACATTATATTAGCATATGTTAAAATGGTCACGCAATGAGAAAATTACTCCGGTTTCTCCCCGTTTTTCTCCTTGTGTCGACCGTCGCCGCGGAAATCAGGCTTTTTAACCCGACCGATAAATTCCTGACCTTTAACGAAACCTTGATGGCGCAGGGCAAAGCCGACCCGGGCGAGCCGCTTTTGTTCAACGGCGTGCCTTTTACCGCGGCCGAAGACGGGACTTTTGCCTGCGGGCTGGTCCTGCGCGGCGGGAAAAACCTGGTCACGGTTGCCGGGCGGAAGGAAAGCAAGTCGGTCCGCGTCCTCCGGCTGGTGACCTACCCCGACATTGAAGAGTCGTACGAGGGGAAAAAGCATTGGGCCCGGGGCCAGATCGTTTACACTTCCACCCTCGGTTACGTTGAAGGATACCCGGACGGCAATTTTTATCCGGCCAATCCGGCCACCCGCGGCGAATTTGCCACCTGGCTGGCAAAGGTCAAGAAACTGACGATCCCGTCGCTGGAAAGCGACGTTTTCTTTGACGTCCCCAAGGAGCACTGGCGGGCCCCGTTCGTGAAAGCGGTGACCGACCGTGGTTACATGGTCCCGTTCTCCCGGGAGATCTTCGGGATCGACGAGCCGATCTCCCGGCGGGAAGCCGCCGAGATCGCGGTCAAGGCCGAGGGGCTCGGCATCATCGCCAGGATCACTCCGTTGTTCCGCGACGTCCCGCAGGAGGAGACCGGGGCGGCGCCAATCTACACCGCCCGGGAACGCGGCCTGGTCATCGGCGTGTCGCCCGATCTGCCGGTCTACGACCCGGAACGGGCGATCACCCGCGCTGAAGCCGCCACGCTGATCTCCCGCTTTTACGCTTCCCAGCTCGGCGTCCGCGCCCTCTCCGATTTTGAGTCCGGCTACGGGCCCGACCGGCTCTGCCGCCTGAACGTGGCGCCGCAGATCGCCGCTTTCACGATCGAGCCGGCCACCGTGCCGGCCGGCAAGCTCTCGACCATCCGGCTGCGGGCGGCGATCGCTTCCCGGGAATCGTTCGTGCCGATCGCCCGGGTCAAGATCGACCTGACCGCGGTCGGCGGCATGCCGGACGCGGAAATGTTCGACGATGCCACGGCCGGCGACGAGACCGCCGGCGACCTGATCTACTCGCTGAACATTTCTTACGAACCGACAACGACCGGCGACAAGGCGCTGCGGGTAACCGCCGCCGACCGGCTCGGTTGGGAAGGCAAGAGCGAGGAATACTTGACGGTAACGGAATGAAAAGGTTAACGCTGTTATTGGCGCTGTGCCTCTGCTGCTGCGGGCCGGCCGCGGCGGAACTGGCGGAGATCGGGCTCAACCCGCTCCGCCTGGAAGTGGCCGCGCGGCCGCTGGGGATGGGGGGGGCGTTCACCGGGCTTGCCGACGACGTTAACTCGGCGCTGTACAATCCCGGCGGTTTGGCCTGGGTCAAGGGGATCGCGCTGACCATCAAGGATTTTGACAACCTGGTCGCGCTGCAGGCTTATCCGACCGGCTTTGGCTCTTCCCTCGGCCTGGCGGTCGTCAGCCAAAAACTGAACGATATCCCCAGCGGCTCCGGAGTGGCCAGTACCAACAGCAACGTGGTCCTGCTTTCATACGGGACCAAACTGAACTTTATCCCCGCGTTATATAAAAACCCGGCTTGGCAAAAGGTCGGCGTCGGACTGGCGATCAAGGGCTTGTTAGGCGAAACCTTGCGCCGCACCGGCGTGCGCGACCGGTCGGCGACCGGCTGGGACCTGGACCTTGGCGTGCTGTACAAGGCGACCGAATGGTGGTCCGTCGGCTTTGCCGCCCAAAATTTCCTGCCGGCCAAAGCCCTGGGCGGCGGCGTTCTTTACTGGGACCAGGGGGGAGAAGAAGGGGTGCCGGCGTCGTTTAAGCTGGGCGGCTCGGCCAGGGTGATCGGCGATCTGAACACGCCGGTTTTCCTGGAAGGCCGCGAGCTGACCGTGGCCGGGGAACTGAACTATGCCAGCGGGAAGCCGCTGGTCCGCCTGGGCGGCGAATGGGGGCTGAACAAGACCTGGTTCTTCCGGACCGGCGTCATGCAGCAGTTGAAAGTGGACAGCGTCGTCTCCGGCCTGAATTTCGGCGCCGGTTACCGGACCGAAAGCTGGGGCGCCGACCTGGTGATCTGCCGCGAGCCGCTGCGCGACGAAGCGCTGTTCTACTGCTCCGTGCTCTACTTCCCGAAGGACTGGATCGTCCTGAAAAAGCTCGACGTGGACAAACCGTCGCTCTACCTGGAGTCGGCGCTGGAGAAGATCTCGCTCGAAGACAATATCATCACTTACGAAGACAAGATCGAAGTCTTCGGCCGGGTCAAACCGGGCGTGGAGGTCTACGTCAACGACCTGCGGGCCGCCACGGCGGAGGATAACACGTTCAAGGTCGTCGTCCCGCTGCAGTTCGAGAAGAATTTAATAATTGTCGAGGCGCGCTACGAAGGCGACAAGAAGAGCTGGAAATACAAGGTCCTGCGCAAAGCCCGGATCAAGGTCGCGGAAGAAAAGGACGTCAAGCGGGAGCTGGAGCGGGCCAAGGATGAGGCGGAAAAGGCCGCGCTCCGGAAAAAAGAGGCGGAGATCGCCGCGCGCAAACAGAAAGTCGAAGAGCTGGTCACGCTCGGCGTGATCGAGGTCACGGCCGAAGCGGAATTCCGGCTCGACGCCAGCATCACCCGGGGCGAACTGGCTTCCTGGTTGGCAAAATCGACCGGCAACCGCCTCCCTAAAGTTGATAAGGACGTTTATCCCGACGTCTCCAAGGACAATCCCCTGGCGCCGTACATCAAGGCGGTGACCGATTGGAACCTGATGAAGCCGTTCCCGGACGGTTATTTCCGGCCGGGATCGCCGGTGTCCAAGGAAGAGGGCGAGAAGCTGTTCTCGATCCTGAAAAAGGCCCAAAAGTGAAGAACTCAAGCAGACTACTACTGATCGGTTGGTTGTTGCTGGGCGCGTTGCTTTGGCTGGCGCCGCCGGCCGGCGCGCAGCCGAAAGCGGTCGAAGGGGAAACGCTGACGAAAGGCGAAGCGGTCATGATGCTCTCGGCGACCGATTTTATGAAACAGAAGATCGGCGAGCTGCTTTCCTGGACGGTCGGTTATGACGTTTCCAAGGTCAACCGCGTCCGGCTGACGCCGGTCATTAATTACGTCAGGGCGTTGCCGAAGAAAGCGCCGCCGGACGGCCGGACGGTCGTGGAGCTGATCGCGTCGGTTGACGATCCGGGCGGGCTGGTCAACATCGCCGGGGTCCGGGCCGACCTGTCGGCGATCGGCCGGCTGCCGAACACGATGCTGGTCGACAACGGCCTGTTCGGCGACGACAAGGCGAGCGACGGCGTCTTTACCCTGCAGACCAGCGTTTCGCCCCGGATCGAGATGGGGGCCAAAGATATCCCGGTGGCGGTCGCCAACAAAAAGGGATGGCTGGCATTGGCTAAAACCTCGTTGGATGTCAAAAAGAACCCGACGATCCTGGACGCCCGCTGCCAGCCGGAAAGGGTCTTGGCAGACGGAAAGAGTTTGGTTACAATAACGGTGAAAGTCGACAATCCCGGCAGGCTGGAGGATGTGTCCGGCGTGACCGCCGACCTGCGGGCGCTCCGGCTGGGCGACCGGGTCGGTTTGCTGAACGGCGGCGAGAACGGGGATGCGGCGGCGGCCGATAACATCTGGTCGCTGCAGTTCACCCTGGCCAGAGAAGTGCCGGCCGGGACCTATATCATTCCGCTCCAGGTCACCAACCTGGTCGGCGGCCTGGCGGTCGGCGAAGCGACCCTGACGGTGGTCAAATAATGCTTTCCAACCTGACGATCATCAGTATCTTTACGGAGATCTTCACGGCCGGGATCCTCCTGTCCGGGGCGCTGACGTTTATCCGCGTGTTTTTGCTGGGGCGCCGCTCCAAAGACCTGGCTTTTGCGCTGACGCTCCTGTTCTTTTTCCTGTACGTCGCCCTGGGGATATTTTCCCAGCTGATGTTCGACCTGGGGTGGGGGGCGCCGGAGCTGATCCCGGTCCAACGCTGGGTCTATACCAGCCTGGCGCTCTGCGCTTTTGCCCTCTGGCTGTTTATCGTCGAGAAGTTCGCGCTCCGCTGGGGGCACCTGGTCACGCTCTTGCTCCTCTTTTTCACCGGCGGCCTGATCTTCCAGGTCTTCGATTCGACCGTTAACCTCGCTTACCGGGAAGACGTTATTGAGCCGCTGGTCTATTTTTCCAACCTGGTTTCCGTCAAACCGTTCTTTGCCTTTGTCTGGGCCTTTCTGGCCGGCCTGTCTTTCTGGTCGGCTTTCCGGTCGGCCGGCGGCCGGCGCGTCTTATCGGTCTATTCCGGTTTGGCCGCCTTGCTGGTCCTGGCGACGTTCCCGCTGTCGGTCGCTTACGGCCGTTACGGCGAGGCGGGGTACCTGCTGGCGTTTTGGATCGTGACCATGATTGCCGCCCTGGCCCTGATCCTGGCCGAATTGATCCCGCCCGAATCGCCCGAGGCGGCCGCGCCGCTCCGCTTCCTGCGCACGCGGATCCTCTTCAAGTTGATGCTGATCTTTGTCCTGCTGATCATCATCCTGTTCGAGGCGACGACCGTGGCCACGATCAACATCAGCAAGAGCGCCCTCTCCAAGAGCATCCAGGCGGCCTACCTGAAGAGCGCGGCGGAGATCGCCGCCAAGATCGGCGCCAGCGACGCGGAACCGTCGCCCGACGCGCTGCATAATATCCTGGCCCGGACCGCCCCGCCGGAAATGGCGGAAGCGTTCGTGATCGACCGGACCGGCGCGGTCATCGCCCATCCTGACCGCAAGGTGGCGCTGCAGCGCCAATCGATGCTGGCCAATGAAGCGGTCGGCCGGCTGCTGGCCGGCAAAGAGGGGGTCGCGGAGTTCCGCAACGAATTGGGCGCCAAAGTGGTCGGCGCTTTCGTGCCGGTCAGGCGTTTCGGCTGGGGCGTGGTGGTGCAGCAGCCGATCGAGACCGCTTATTTTGAGATGCGGCGGCTGGAAACGAACTCGCTCCTGTTCGTGATCGCCGGGATCCTGCTGACCGCCCTGACCGGGATATTCTTCGCCCGCTCGATCGAGCGGCCGATCATGGAGCTGATCCGGGGGACCGAAGCGGTGTCGCGCGGCGAGCTCGGCTACAAGATCGCCGTCGATTCCAACGACGAGATCGGCAAACTGGCGACCGCCTTTAACCAGATGACCCGCGACCTGCGCGACAGCCAGGAACGGCTGATCCTGTCGGAGAAGCTGGCCTCGCTCGGGACCATGGCGGCCGGCATGGCCCACGAGATCAAGAACCCGCTCGTTTCGCTGCGCACATTCACCCAGCTGCTGCAGCAAAAATGGGACGACAAGGAGTTCCGGGAAAAATTCTCCGCCATTATCCCCACCGAGATCGAGCGGATCAACCGGATCGCGGAGAGCCTGCTCAAGTTCGGCCGGCCGATGAAGCCGGAGCTCACCAAGGTGGACGTCAACTCGCTGCTGGAAGAGGTCCTGCTGCTGTTCGAGAGCGAGTGCAAGAAACACGACGTCAGCGTGACCAAAAAGCTGGCGGAGCTGCCCGAGATCTCCGGCGATGCCGGCCAGCTGTCGCAGGCGTTCGTTAACATCATCAAGAACGCGATCGAAGCGATGGACAAGGGCGGCGAACTGATCGTCAAGACCGATATCGGCGAAGTGATCAAGCTCGGCAAGATCCGGGGGCGCCAGGGAGTGCAGAAAGGGGACGAGATCGTTTGGGGTGAGGAAGAGGACTTGGGCAAGCCCATCCCGGTGGTCTTTATCGAGATCACCGATACCGGCGAAGGGATCTCGGAACAAAATTTAAAGAGTCTGTTCGACCCGTTCTTCACCACCAAGATGACCGGGACCGGGATGGGATTGCCGATCACGCTCCGGATCATCGAAGAACACAAGGGCTCGGTGAAGGTCAGAAGCCGGGGGGGCAAGGGGACGACGTTTATTATTACGCTGCCGCAGAAGCTCTAGCCGCGGATCTTTTTCATCAAGCTTTGCATGCCGTTGACCAGAATGCCGTTCTCGATCGCCTTGTCCATGTTATCGAGCACGGCGCTTTCGGCCAGGTAGTAGGCGCCTTCTTCGCAGTCGGCAAAAACGATGTTGCCGCCGGTCTTATAGGTGGTATTGCCGATCGTCAGGCTGCTGTTATCCATTATTTTTTCGGGCTTTTCCTCGCTCATTGCCTCACGCCCTCACTATATTTATCGTAATTAAGCGGCTAAAACTTGTGTTATAATTCGCTTATGTTCGAGCGTTTTACCGAGCGGGCGATCCGCGTCATCATGGCTTCCCAGGAAGAGGCGAAAAGGCTCCGCTGCGGCTTTGTCGGCGGGGAGCATTTTCTGCTGGGGATGCTGCGCGAATCGGAGCCGATCGTCGTTAAGACGCTGGAATACTTCCACGTCGACCCCCCGGCGCTGAAGGAAAGCCTGGAGACCGAGGTGGGGGCGGCGGCGCCCGAGGGGGCGCTGGCGCTGGAACTGCCGTTCAACGCCCAGGCCAAGAAAGTGATCGAATACGCCTGGGACGAGGCGCGGGGCCTGGGCCATAATTATGTTGGTGTGGAGCACCTGTTCCTCGGCTTGCTGCGCGACAGCAGCGGCCTGGTCAACAAGGCGCTGGGAGACCTGGGGATCACCTGGACCTCGGCCCGCAGCAAGATCGTGAGCCTGCTCGGCGAAGGACCGGCCGCGGCCCTGAAAAAAACGCCCCGCAGCGGCAAGACGCCGCTGCTCGAGCTCTACGGCCGCGACCTGACCACGCTGGCGACCGAGAAAAAGCTCGATCCGGTCGTCGGGCGCGCCCGCGAGATCGAGCGCGTCACCCAGATCCTGTCGCGGCGCCGCAAGAACAACCCGGTGCTGATCGGCGAGGCGGGGGTCGGCAAGACGGCGATCGTCGAAGGGCTGGCGCAAAAGATCGTGGCCGGGGACATTCCCCGGACGCTGCAGAACAAACGGCTGGTCTCGCTTGACCTGGGGCTGCTGATCGCCGGCACCCGCTACCGCGGCGAATTCGAGGAGCGGCTGAAAAAAGTGATCGACGAAGTGATCAAGAGCGAGAGCGTGGTCCTTTTTATCGACGAGCTGCACACCCTGATCGGCGCCGGCGCTGCCGAAGGGGCGATGGACGCGGCCAACATCCTGAAGCCGGCGCTCGCCCGCGGCGAGATCCAGTGCATCGGCGCGACCACGATCGACGAATACCGCAAGCGGATCGAGTCCGACCCGGCCCTGGAACGCCGTTTCCAGTCGGTCATGGTCGGCGAGCCGTCCGTGGCGGAGACGATCGAGATCCTCAAGGGCTTGCGGGCCCGCTACGAAGAGTTCCACAAAGTTAAGATTACCGACGACGCGCTGCTGGCGGCGGGACGATTGTCCGCCCGCTATATCCCCGACCGCTTTCTTCCCGACAAAGCGATCGACCTGATCGATGAAGCGGCCTCCCGCATCATGTTAAAAGGGGGAGAGAACAAGATCGTTGACGCCGAAGTGATCGCCCAGGTCGTTTCCGCCTGGACCTCGGTCCCGGTCACCCAGCTGACCGCCGCCGAAACGGAGCGGCTGCTGAAGATGGAAGCGGAATTGAGCGCCAAGGTCATCGGCCAGGAAGAAGCGATCAAGGTGATCGCCCGGTCGATCCGCCGCGCCCGGGCCGGGCTCAAGGACCCGCGCCGGCCGATCGGCTCTTTTATCTTCCTCGGCCCCTCCGGGGTCGGCAAGACCGAACTGGCCAAAAGGCTGGCCGAGTTCCTGTTCGGCGAGACCGACGCCATGATCCGGCTCGACATGTCGGAATACCTGGAATCGCACACCGTTTCCCGGCTGGTCGGCTCGCCGCCCGGCTACGTCGGTTTCGGCGAAGGGGGGCAGCTGACGGAACCGGTCCGCCGGCGGCCGCACTCGGTCGTGCTGTTCGACGAGATTGAAAAAGCGCACCCCGACGTGATGAACATCCTGCTGCAGATCCTGGACGAAGGGCAGGTCACCGACGCGCAGGGACACCAGATCGATTTCAAGAACACGGTCATCATTATGACCAGCAACGTCGGCGCCGACCTGCTCCGCAAGGAAAGCCAGATCGGTTTCGTGACGCGGGACGACGCCCAGGCCGGCTACGAAAAGATGAAAGCGACCGTCCTGGAACAATTGAAAAAGAGCTTCCGGCCGGAGTTCCTGAACCGGGTGGACGAGTCGGTCGTTTTCCGGCCGCTGGCCAAAGAGGACCTGGCGGCGATCATCGACGTGATGCTGGCGGAAGTCAACCAGCGGCTGGAGGAGAAAGGCTTCCTGCTCGTCCTGAGCAAAAAAGCGAAACAGTTCCTGGTCGACAAGAGCTACGACCCCAAATACGGGGCGCGGCCGCTCCGCCGGGCGCTGGAAGAAAAGCTGGAAGATCCGCTCTCCGAAGAAGTGCTGCGGGGGCGGTTCGAGTTCGGCACGGAGATCAAGGCCGATATCAAAAAAGAGAAGATGGTCTTCTCCGGCAAGCCGAAAAAGTTCGTAGAGCGGCCGCCGCAAGAGGCCAAGACCGCGCCGGCCGCCCGGGCCAGGCGCCCGCGGTCCAAGCCGGCCGCCGGCGGCCATCTGGCCGGCCGGGCGCGATGACCGCCCGGTTCGTTTGCCAGGCCTGCGGCCAGGATTTCCCCCGCTGGTACGGGCAATGCCCCTCCTGCCAGGAATGGAACAGCCTGGTGGAGGAACTGCCAACTTCCAACCTCAAACATCCAAAAGGGCTGCAAAAGCCAAACGCCAACGCCCAAAAACCTGTTCCGATCACGGAAGTCGACTACAAGGTTGAAGAGCGGATTGGAACGGGGATCGCCGAATTGGACCGGGTCCTGGGCGGGGGAGTGGTAGCCGGGTCGGTCGTCCTGCTGGCCGGCGAGCCGGGGATCGGCAAATCAACCCTGATGCTGCAGGCGGCCGAAGCGCTGGCCAAAAAAGCCAAGGTGCTCTACGTTTCCGGCGAAGAATCGGCCAAGCAGATCCGCCTGCGGGCCGAACGTTTGGGGACGCTGTCCAAAAACCTGATCATTTATCCGGAGACCAACCTTTTTGCCGTCGAAAAGGCGAGCGAGGAGCTCAAGCCGCAATTCATCGTGATCGACTCGATCCAGACGATCTTCCGCGAGGACGTCGCCTCGGCGCCGAGCTCGGTCGCCCAGGTCCGGGAGTGCGCCGCCTACCTGGTCCGGATCGCCAAGTCGACCGGCATCCCGATCTTTATCGTCGGCCATGTCACCAAAGAAGGGAACATCGCCGGCCCGCGCGTGTTGGAGCACGTCGTCGACACGGTCCTCTATTTCGAAGGGGAACAGCACAAGCAATACCGCCTGCTCCGGGCGACCAAGAACCGGTTCGGCTCTACTAACGAGATCGGCATTTTCGAAATGAAGGAGAGCGGCCTGGCCGAAGTGGCGAACCCGTCGGAACTATTTTTATCGGAACGCCCGGCCAACGCCCCCGGCTCGGTCGTGACCGCGATCATGGAAGGTTCGCGGCCGCTGCTGGTCGAGGTCCAGGCGCTGGTCGCGCCGACCAAGATGGCCTATCCGTCGCGCAAAGTGACCGGCGTCGACCTGAGCCGCTTCGCGATGATCATTGCCGTATTGGAGCGGCACCTCAACCTCAAGCTTTCGGTCATGGACGTCTTTGCCAGCGCCGCCGGCGGCATCCAGGCGACCGAACCGGCCGTTGACCTGCCGATCGCCCTGGCGATCGCTTCCGGCTACAAGAACAAGCCGCTCGAACAAAAGGTCGCCGCGCTGGGCGAAGTCGGTTTATCCGGCGAGATCCGCTCGGTCGACCACATTGAACGGCGGGTCAAAGAGGCGGAAAAGCTCGGTTTTAAGTCGATAATCATCCCGCAGAACAACTTTAAAGAGCTGAAAAAAACGCGGATCGAACTGATCGGCGTCGCCGACCTTAAGGGCGCTTTGGCAGCAGCGCTGCAATAGTCTCGCGGACCTCTTTTACTTTCGCGTCATACTCCGCTTCCGAGCCGATCAGGATCGGCTTGCCGATCCCCAGGAAAACCTTGGTCGGGCGGACCAGCCAGGTGCCGCGCGGCATGATGTTGTAGCTGCCGTCGATGGCGACCGGCAGGACCGGCACTCCCGCCTTGAGCGCCGCCATTAAGCTTCCCCGCTTGAACTCGCCCAGCGAACCGTCGCGGCTCCGCGTCCCTTCGGGAAAGATCATGACCGATTCGCCGGTCTTAAGGATCTCGATGATCCGCTCGACCATCTTATAGGCGGAGAGGATCAGCGCCCGGTCGATCGGGAAATAACCGGCCTGGCGGAGGTACCAACCGAAGACCGGGATACCGAACAGCTCTTTTTTGATGGCAAAGCGGAAGCAGACCGGGATCTTGGCCAGCAGGACCGGGATATCGGCCGCTCCCTGGTGGTTGGCGACGATGATCAGCGGCTGGTTTTTCGGCACATTTTCCAAGCCCTGGACCGTGACACTGATCCCGGACATAAAGGCGATCGTTTTTGCCCAGAGATGGGCGGCGTTCTGGAACAACCGGTGTTTGTTGCGCGCGAACGGGTAAAAACAGAAAATGATCGCGCAGCCGACAAAGAAGCTGACGACCGTGTACAGGTAGAGCAGGAACGTATGAGCGAACCTAATGACGATCATTTCCTCATCATTATAGCAAAAACAGCGAAATTAGTCCGGGAAAATGACGATATATATCGGGAAATGCCATGAGTGGACCAATCACCGGAGCTAGCCTAAGACTCGACCCCTTAAGACCGTTAACGGTTACCCAACCGCCGGTAAATCCGGCTGTCACACCGGCCGACCCGTCCGTCGCCCCTGTACCGGCCACCTCTCCGGCGCCGATCCCCGTACAGCTTGCCGCGCTGATCACGCTGGAAGATGGAACAGTGATCCCGATCGAGACCGCTCAACTACCGGCGGAAAACGAGCAACCGATCGACCTCAGCATCCAACTGCGCTATCTGAACCTACAGGAGCTGGTCGACGAGCACCGCGGCGAAATGAAAACATTGGAGATCAAGGAGGCCGACCTAGCTGCTTTTTACCTGCTCGACAAGATTATCACCGGCCCGCTTGACGACACCTTCATCAAGCAATTGGACCGCCAGGTCGCGGCGATCGATTCGCGCGAGACCAGGGCGGCCTTGAAGTTCCTGATCGCCCAAACGCTTTTTAAGAATAACCGGATCGACGTCCAGCAATTGAAAGAACGGCTGGAAAGCCTCCTGCGGGAAAAAGTCAAAGACGTCCGTTACTACGATTTTTACGCCCAGCTTTACGTTCGCGAAGGCAAGGCGCTGCGGGCGGCGGAGACGTTCGCCCGCCTGCTGCAGCTGGAAACCGGCTGGTCTCTGCCGGATAACGATCTGCGGATCGGGGCGGCCGGGTTGATCGCCCGGGTGAACGACGGCGCGCTCTTGAACAAGTTCGGCGATTATTTGCTGCTCTGGGCGAATACGCAAACGCACTGGCGCTCGCAAGGGGAACTTCTGCCGCTGGCCGAAAGTTGTTACCGGCGGGCGCTGCTGGTCGATAATGCGCCGGCGGCGCAAGCCATTTCCCGCGTCAAGCTGGGCGATGTTTCCCTGCTGTTGGCCAATGTCGACCAGCAAAAGGAAGAGGAAAAAGCCGCCCAGGCCAAGATTGGTCAGGCGATCGACTTTTACCAGGCGGCAATTGACCGCGACCCGGAAAATATCACTTTCCGCCTGAAACTGGTCGACGCGCTGCTGTTGCGCGGACAGCTGCAGGGGAGCGAAGACGACTTAAAGCGGGCGCGGACCGAATGTTACAAGGTGTTATCGCTCGATCCGCGCTCGAGCGAGGCCGGCATCCGGCTGGTCCCGATCCTGAACCAGCTGGACGAGGAAGATCAGGCGCTGGCGGTCATCGACGGTTTACTGGAGAAAAGACCGGACGATGCCGAACTTTATGCGATGCGCGGCGATCTGCAGGCGGGCAACGGTAAGTTTGACGCCGCGCTGACCGCTTACCGGCGCGCTTTTGAGCTGGCTTTAAAGGCGCCGGAGCCAGGGCTGGCGTACGCGGCGGTTTTCGCCCGCTGGCAAAAAATGAAGCTCCAATGCCGGCTGCAATATGCCCAGCTGTCGGCCAGGTTTTCGCCGAACCCGCTGCGGCTGCTGGTCAGATTGACCGGCGACCTGCTGTATTTTGCCAATCCGGTCAACATGATCATCCACGCGGTCAAGCACAAGAAACCGAAATACAGCAAAGAACAACTGGCCGGTTTTTTGGCCGAGATGCCGCAGTTCGAGGCGCGGACCGTTAATCGCTACCGGCAACAGAGCCATGACGCCAATTTTTATCTGGCCAACGCCCGGGAATTCTCGGTTTTGCGCCAGAACGCCGCCGCGCAGCTGGCCGGCTCAAAAAAAGGGCTGGTCGAAAAAGAGCTGATCGACGAGCTCAAGGCGCTGGAGCGGGATTACGCCGCGGAAGCGGAAAGCAATCTGGAATGGTTGACCTCCGATTACGAATGGGACAAAGCGCTGGCCAAAAAAGACCGCCCGGCACTGACCGCGCTTTTTCAGTCCACCCTCGAAAATTATTTCGCGGTCCTGGTTTTTTCCGCCCGTCCGGACATTGATCCGGCGCTCAAGGAAGGATTAGCGGCCAAGCGGAAAGCGGTTTGGTCGCTGGCCGAGGACCGCTTTGACGACTTACTGGAACTGGCGGAAGATACCAACGATCTGGAGACCGCCTTTGCCTGCTTCCGCCTGGTTTCGCAGGCGGGCGGCATGCTGGACCGGCTCGGCCCGACCGTCAAAGAAGCAAAGCTTGATATCGCCAAGCAACAAGAGCGGACGGCCGCATTTTTCCGGCAGGCCATAAGCTCCCTGATCGAGATCGCCGCGGCCAAGAAAGACTATGCCACGCTGCTGGAGCTGGCCAAAGACCAGGAGCATCTGGGCCGGTTCGCGCTCGATAGTTTGGATGCCGCGATCGAAACGGCGATCGAGGACAAAGAGCGGCCGGCGCTCGAGCAAGCGGCGGAATTCGCGCTTTATCAGGCTAGGAGCGGAGCAAAGAGCCAGGCGCAACGGGGACAATACCGGAAGTTCGCCCTGGCTGCGTTGAACGGCCAGCTTGAGATCCTGCAGGCCGGGCCGGACGACCAGCCGCGGCTGAAAGCGGCGATCCAGCTCTGGCGCCTGGGAGATTACGATGCCGCAACCGCGGTTTTTACCGAGAATCTTAGCCGGGCGACGGACCAAATGATCCGGTTGCAGTTGCTCCTGGACCTGGCTTACATGTCCCTGGCCCGCGACGACAAGGAACAGGCGCAAACTTATTTTGAGAAGATCCTGGCCGAGGTTCCCGGCCAGGCGGACATCGAGCGCGAGATCGAATACCTGCATAACTCCGACATCATGCCGGCCGATATCATTCTGGAAAGTTCGCCGCATTTCCCGCATCACGCTTTGCGGGCCACGGCGATCCTCTACGGCCACTGGCTGGAAGGGGACAAGCCCGCAGCGATCGAGCAGGGCTTGCGCGATCTGTACGAGGCAGGCGGTTATCGGCTGATCGTCAGCCACGAAACGACCCGTTCGGGGATCCTGGTCGTTCACCTCAACGAGCCGACCGTTAAGAAAATCAAGATCGAGAAACACCGGCCCAATTCCCTGGTGCCGATCGAGACCAAGGATGAGGCAATACTGCGCGAACTGGGGTATTTCGGGTTCAAGACCGGCGACGAGATCGATGAAGCGAAGATCGCCGAGGCGCTGAAGGTCGCCCGCCTGCGGCTGAAGACCTTTGACATCGTCGATTGGCGCGTGACCGTGGATGACCGGAGCGGTGAAGCCAAGCTGGAGATCGAGATAGCGGAAAAACCGCCGGCGTTCCTGAAAGTGGGCGGCGGCGGCGGGACGATGGACGCGAAAGTGTATCTCGACGGCGGGATCAACAATTTACTGGGCGGGGGTGAGCTGTTGGGCGGCGGCGTCGCTTATCACTGGTTTTACGGGGAGGGGTTCAAAAGCTTCAGCCTGCTGGAAGGCCGGCTTTATTACCGCGACCCGCACCTTTTCCGTTTAGGCCAGAGTTACCCGGTCTCGTTCGGGATCAATGCCGAGCGTTTTGGCCAGCGCGACCTGACGACCGGGGGGCTGGAGATCATGAATGGCGGGGCCGTCGATCTCGGGATCCAGCTGTCGCAATACGTCGGCCTCCACTTCTCCCCCAGCCTGCACTATGTCCAGAACGATGCCGGGGCAAACTACCTGCGCAACGGGTTCCGGATCAGCGTCGATTACGACGACCGGGACGATTGGCTGCTCCCGTCGGAAGGCCAATTTGCCACGTTCTACGTTCAGCCGGGCGTTTATTACGGCGGGATGCCGGCGGCCGGCTTTATCAAGGCCGGGATCGCGGCGGAAAAGTATTTTGCCCTGCCGGCCGATTTTGTCCTGATGTTCGGCGCCAAAGGGGAGATCGGTTATAACGTGCTCGGGAGCGACCTTTTCGCCCTGGGCGGGAATGGTTATGTCCGCGGGGCCAAGAACTTCGCGCAATACGGGCCGATGATCAGCGCCGGCACGGTGGAGCTGAGGTCGCCGGTCTGGAATATCGGCGAGTACGGAGAGTACGCCAAGGTCCAACCTTATGTTTTTGCCGACATTGGGGCGATCTTCAATTTTTCCGGACGGACCACGTTCGGTTGGGGAGTAGGTGGCGGGGTCCGTTTAGCCATCCCGTTCCTGGGATTGTTGAACGTTTATTACGGTTTCCCGGCCGGGATCGGTTTTGCGGTCGGCTCGCCGGCCCCCCAGTACTAAAAGGAGCGGGTTAAGAGTGAAATTTCGCGGTCTGACGCCCGATAACACAATATGGTCAGCTTAGGTAGAATCAATGCGCGCTTCTTGACCAGGATCGAACAACTGGCCAATAAGGCAACAGGCAACCACGGCAAGCGGATCGCCTTGCTGACGACCCCGGCGAACGTGTCGCTGGCGAGCGATGTCGCCCGGCGGCTGGGGACGCCACTGCTCGCGGTCGGTTTTCAAAAAAGTTTGTCCGGCCTGTGGGAAGCCCATTTACCGGGAAGTCTGGCAGGCCGCGAACTCTTCATTGTCCATACCGCGAACACCGGCACGATCAATGAAGATGTCATGCAGCTTCACGCGCTCCTGACCGAGATCGCCAAACTCCCCCAGGCCAAACGGCCGGCCAAGGTCGTGATCTCGCTGCTGCATTTCCCTTACGCCCGCCAGGAGCGCAAGGCCGAACCGCGCGAGCCGATCTCGGCGGCGGCCATGGCAAAGCTGATCTCCGGCGTCTATTACCTGAAGGCGAGCGGCCTGAACAGCGGTTTGCTTTTCCGGATCTGCGAGAAACGCGTGGTCGACCGTCTGGTGGTAGTGAACCTCCATTCGGCGGCGATCGAGGCGGCGTTCCCGATCCCGGTCGACCATCTGGACGCCCGCTCCCTGATGGTCAACATATTCATTAAAGAGCAGCTGGGCGCCGACCGGCACAGGGGCGTGATCACCGGGCCGGATATCGGCCGGGTCAGAATGGCGAAGAAGATCGCCGAGGATATCTACGGCGCGGAGGCGCACCGGCACGTCATCGAGATCGTCAAGGTCCGGGGGAGAAAGGACGCGACCGGCAAGACCCAGATCGAGAGCCGGGTGCTGGGCAACGTGCGCGGCAAGGTCGTCGTGATCGTCGACGACATGATCGATACCGGCGGGACGATCGAAAAAGCGGTGCTCAAGCTGAAGGCGGAAGGGGCCAGGCGGATCCTGGTAGTGGCGGTGCACGGTGTGCTGTCGGGCCCCGCGGCCGAGCGGCTGCGGCGCCTGGTCGACGAGGGGCTGATCGACCGGATCGGGGTCGTCAACACGATCGCGGTGGCGGCCGAGACCAGGGCGAAACTGGGAGACAGGCTGGTCGTCCTGAATTTCGCGCCGCTGTTGGCCGAAGTGATCAGCCGGACGTTCCTGGAACGGACGATCGTCGGCTATCAGAGCGAAACATAACATGACGCAAAGAGTACTAATCCATACTCCGTCGGTCCCGCATTATTTCGCGCAGCGCGTCGCGAAAGAGGCGGGGCTGCGCCTGGTCCCGTACCAGCACACGGTCTTTTCCTGCGGGGAGCTTTTTTCCAAACCGCGGGAGAGCCTGCGGGGAAAATCGGCGACCGTCCTTTTTACCTTTAATCCGCAGACCGCCAGCCAGGACGCCGTTCGCCTGCTGATCATGCATGACGGTCTGCGGCGGATGGACGTCAAAGGGGTCGATTTCGTCGGCCTCCATTTCCCCAAGGCGGCCGATTTGGCCCCGCTCTACGCCGGGATCAAGAGCCTGATGATGATCGGGATCCCTTATGACACTATCGCGCTCCGGGGAGAGAGCAAGGCGCTGATCAGGCAGCCGGCGATCGACCTGATCAGGGAAGGGCTGATCATCCAGCCGGGCATTCCGCTGACCAATATCAGCGCCCTGCCGCTCTTTGAGGACTATTTCACGACCGTCGGCCAGCGGCTGGTGACCTCGTCGCTGGAAACATACCGGATGATCAATGAAATGGGCTTGTCGCAGGGCCTTAAACAAGAGGCAGATTGGCAAGCCGGCAAGACCGCGATCAGGTTTGACCTGTCCAAGTCGGGCAAGAAAGTGGTTGCCGCCCGGTTGCAAGGCGACCCGGTCGTAGGAATGCCGGTCAGCTTGATCGACTATAAAATTTCCTCCTGGGATAAACTGGCCCGCGGCCTCGACCTGCTCGGCGCCAGCGGCGCGACCGGGGTGCACGTGGCGGTCGCCCACGCGATCTTCGGCGCGGCGATCAGGCGGGAACTGGAGCAGAACGACCTGGTCAAAGCGGTCGTCACGACCGATACGATCGGGATCCCGGGCGAAAAATGGCTGGTCAACGGCGCGGTTAAATCGCAGGCGCAAGCCCCGCTGCTGCCCAAAATGAGGGTCTTTTCCACCATTGGGCTGGTCACCAAAGCGCTGCTGGAAAAGTTCCGTCTACAGGGAGGCTAAATGGAAGTTACGCGCGTCGAAGATTTTTCCGGGACCGGCCAGATCACCGGCGCCGGAGCGAAAGGTAGCGTCCGCCAGTGCCTCTATTATTATGAAGAGGTCTGCACCGCGCCCCGGATCAAATTCGCCAGCTGCCGGGGCTGCTGCCGGATCAATCCGCACCAGGCCGCTGCCAACCTGTTCGAAAAGATCAAACAGCTGGCGGCCGAGCTGCTTAATCTGAAAGAACCCGAGCAACCTCCGCTAGGGTAGTGATCCCCCGCTCGATCTTATCCCGCCCATCGTCGGCCATGGTCCGTCGTTCTGCCGTTACCCGGGAACCGATCAGTATTTCGTAAAGCCCGGTCCGCCCTTTCAGGGCGCCCCCCGTTAATGTCCTGACCAGCCGCTGGGCGACCACGCCGATCACGGTCGCTTCCACTAAAAAACTTTCGATCCCCATTTCCACCAGCCGGGTGACCGCCGAGGGAGCGTCATTAGTATGCAGGGTGGCCAGGACCAGGTGCCCCGTCAGGGCGGCCTGAATGGCGATCCGCGCCGTTTCCAGGTCGCGGATCTCGCCGATCATGATGATGTCGGGATCCTGCCGGAGGATGGAGCGCAAGCCCCGGGCGAACGTCAGGCCGGACTTGGTATTGACCGGGACCTGGTTGATTCCCGGCAATTGGTATTCCACCGGGTCCTCGATCGTCACAATGTTCACTTCTTTGGAATTCAGTTCGGCCAGGGTGGCGTATAAAGTCGTTGTTTTACCCGAACCGGTCGGCCCGGTCACCAGGAGCAGACCGGTTTTTTTATTGATCAGCGACCGGTAGTTCGCCAGATCGCGGGACTCGAGGCCGAGCTGGTCGAGGCGCCAGTGCGCGTGTTTCCGGTTAAGCAGGCGGATGACCGCTTTTTCCCCGTGGATCGTCGGCAGGATCGAGACCCGCAGGTCGTGATGCTTGCTCGTTGCCCGCCCGTCCTGCGGCAGCCGGTTTTCCGCGATGTCCAGGTTAACCAGGACCTTGACCCGGGAGAGCAGGGCGGCCTGTTTGTGCTTATTGACCGGGGCCCCGTCCTGCAGCAGCCCGTCGACCCGGAAACGGACGCGGAAGAATTCTTCCCGCGGCTCCAGATGAATGTCGGAGGCGCCGAGCTCGATCGCCTTGCTTAAGAGGTCGTCCAGCAGGGCAACAACACCAGTGGCTTCCATAGCAGAAAATACAGCAAGATTATTGCCACGCTCAGCGGGGCGGAAGTGTAGTGATTTTCGTCAGTTGGCGCGGAGGGCTTTTTTCGCGGCGTTCCACATCGTTTCGAGCGGCGCTTCTTCGCCGGTCAGGACCGTGAAGGCCAATGCCCCCTGTTGAACGAGCATCCCGAGGCCGCTCACTGCCCGGCAGCCGGCAGCTTGGGCGGTTTTCAACAGTTTAGTCTCCGCCGGATTATAGACCAGATCGTAAACGACGGTTTTTTTGTTCAGTTTGACCTTGTCCGGCAAAGGCGAATCATTAACGTTGGGGTGCATCCCGACCGGGGTGGCGTTGACGAGCAGGTCGGCGCCGGCGATCGACTCTTTTAGGCTTGCGCTGCCGATCTTTTCAAATGTGGCTTTGGTTTTTGACAAGGTACCGAGGTATTCAGCCAGTTCCTGGCCTTTGAATTCATCGACATCGGTGACGGTCACCCTTTTCGCCCCGACCTCGGCCAGCATGATCGCCACGGCGCGCGCGGCGCCGCCGGCGCCGAGGACGACCGCTTCTTTTCCTTTCGGTTCGAAACCCGCCTCTTCCGTCAGCGCGTTGAGGAAACCGGGCCCGTCCGTATTGTAGCCGACCAGCCGGCCGTCCTGGTTCTCTACCGTATTGACGGCGCCGATGATCCGGGCAAGCTTGGTCACCTCGTCCAGCAGGGGGACGATCCGTTCCTTGTGCGGGATGGTGACGTTGAAACCGGCCATGTGGAGCGCCCGGAAACCGTTCAGGGCTTCCGGCAGGTCTTCCGGCTGGACCTCGAACGGCAGGTATTCGTAATCCAGCCCGAGTTCGCGATAGGCCGCGTTATGCATGGCCGGCGAGACGCTGTGGCCGAGCGGGTGGCCGATAATACCGACTATTTTGCGCATGACTTTCATAGTATATCACGGCTTGAAAAATATACAAATTTTCGCTATAATTTGAGAGGATAAGGAGGAAAAAAGATGCCAAAGGTTTATATCATCGACGTAACTAACCGCGACGGGGTCCAGACCTCGCGGATCGGCCTGGCCAAACTGGAAAAAACGATCATTAACATGTACCTGAACGAGATGGGGATCTTCCAGTCCGAGTTCGGTTTTCCCTTCACCAAACACGAGACCAATTACCTCAACGCGAACCTGGAACTGGCGGCAATGGGCGTTCTCTCGCCCATCAAGCTGGAAGGCTGGGCCCGGGCGATCAAGAAAGACGTCGAGCTTTCTTTCAAGCTGACCCCGAAGATCAAGCACCTTAACCTGTCGATCTCCACCTCCAACATCATGCTGGAGAATAAGTTCATGGGGAAACTGTCGGAAGACCAGATCATCGGCAGCATGGCGGAAGCGGTCGACACCGCTTATAAGCTCGGCGCCGAAACGGTCGGCGTCAACGCGGAAGACGCTTCCCGGACCGAGCTCGACTACCTGGTCAAATACGGCAAGGCGGCCAAAGAGCACGGCGCCAAACGGCTGCGCTATTGCGACACGCTCGGCGCGGACGACCCGCAGACGATCTACAACCGGATCAAGATCCTGGCGCAGGAGATCAAGTTGCCGATCGAGCTCCACTGCCACAACGACCTCGGGATGGCGGTCGCCTGCTCGGTGATGGGGGCCAGGGGCGCAGTGGCCGGCGGGCAGGACGCTTACATCAACACGACGGTCAACGCGGTCGGCGAGCGCGCCGGCAACGCCGACCTGCTTTCCTGTCTGCTGGCGCTGAAATACAGCAGCGGCCTGCGCGACCAGAATCTGCTGCCCGAAACGATCAAGCTGAACAAGGCCTGGCAGATCGCCAATTACGCTTCCTACGCTTTCCGCATCCCGATCCCGGTCAACCAGGTCGGGGTAGGGGCGAACGCGTTCGCCCACGAATCGGGCATCCACGCCGACGGGGCGCTCAAGGACCGGCGCAATTACGAGCTGTACGATTATGAGGAGCTCGGCCGCGGCGAGCCCGAGCTGGTGGAGACCGGCCGGCTGATCACCGTCGGCGAGTACAGCGGGATCAAAGGATTCCGCAACGTTTACGGCAAGCTGGAGGTCGAGTTCAAGGACGACAAGGAAGCCGAGCGGGTCCTGGAGCTGACGCGCTACGCCAACGTGCACACGCAAAAGCCGCTGACCAAAGCGGAATTGCTTTTCTGCGCCAAATATCCGGAACAGGCCCGCAAGATCATGACCGTGACTCCTGAATAAAAGGAGCGCAACAATGGCTAAGCCAAGAGTCGGGATCATTCTGGGAAGCAAGTCAGACCTGCCGGCGCTGGCCAAGGCCGAGGCCCAGCTCAAAGCGTTCGGCATCGCCTACGATATCACCGTCGCCTCCGCCCACCGCAACCCCAGGCAAGTTGAACAGTACGCCAAAAGCGCCGAGCGGAATTACGACCTGATCATCGCGGCGGCCGGGATGGCGGCGGCGCTGCCGGGAGTAGTGGCGGCGCACACGCACCTGCCGGTGATCGGCATCCCGCTCCATTCGGCCGGATTGGGCGGCCATGACGCCTTGTTCTCCATCGTCCAGATGCCGCCGGGCGTGCCGGTGGCGACGGTGGCGATCGACGGCGCGAAGAACGCGGCTATCCTGGCGGCCCAGATCCTGGCGTTAAAATACCCGGCGCTGGCGGCCAAGCTGAAACACTTCAAGCAAGGGATGGCCAAAAAGTGATGCTGAACGTCATTGACATCGTCATCGGCGTTTTGATCCTGTTCTATCTTTTGAAAAACGCCGGCGGTTTGTTGAAAACAGCCAAGAATATCGTTTTTGTCCTGATCTTCCTGCTTATCTTCACGATCGCCGCCCGGCTGCTGCTGGACACGACGATGATCTCCGGCGAAGCCCGCAAGACCCTGGAGGGGTCATATTTCGTTAACCTCTCGACGGTCATGATCAAGGCGGCTTATCCGGCGGTGGAGAACGGGGCGCCGCAAGTGAACTCGTTCATCAAAGAAAAGATCATTGCCGCGCCGACCAGGGAAGTGACCGTTCCGGCGGTGAAGATCAAGATCCCGGATGAGATCGACCTGCTTGGCCCGGACGCTCCCGCCAAGAAAAAATGACAAAATACCTCGTCCTGATCGGCGACGGGATGGCGGACTTGCCGCTCAAACAGCTGGGCGGCAAAACCCCGCTGGAATACGCTAAAACCCCGAATCTCGACCATCTGGCGCAGAGCGCCTTGTGCGGCTGGACGAATAACGTCCCGGCCGGGCTGGAACCCGGCTCCGACGTCGCCGCGATGAGCATCTTCGGTTACGACCCGAAAAAATATTACACCGGCCGCGGCCCGCTGGAAGCGGCAAGCCTCGGCGTTAAACTGGCGCCGGGCGAAGTCGCTTTTCGCTGCAACCTGGTCGGCATTGCCGGCGGCAAGATGAAGGATTTTACCGCGGGCCATGTCGCCACGGCCGAAGCGCGGCGGGTCTTTGCCCGGCTGAATAAAGAGATCGGGGGAAAGGCGGTCAAATTTTACCCGGGATTAAGTTATCGCAACCTCCTGGTCATGAAGGATGATAAACGGGGGACGCTGGCCAGGCTCAAGACCACCGCGCCTCACGACATTACCGGCAAAAAGATCTCTCCTTACCTGCCGCGCGGCCGGGGAGAGGGACAGGTTATCCGCTTGATGAACGAAGCGGAAGTCATCCTGCATCAGCTAGGGAGCAAGGCGACGCTGATCTGGCCGTGGGGACAGGGGGCCACGCCGCATCTGCCGTCGTTCCGGGCGCGCTTCGGCAAGCGCGCAGCGATCATTACCGCCGTTCACCTGCTCAAGGGCTTGGGCAAGACGCTCGGGATGAGCGTGCTCGACGTGCCGGGAGCGACCGGTTACTTGGATACCAACTTCCGGGGGAAAGCGGAATACGCCCTGCGGGCCTTGCGGCGTCATGACGTCGTCTTTGTCCACGTCGAAGCCCCGGACGAGGCCGGCCACGAGGGGAACGTGCGGCACAAGATCAAGGCGATCGAGGATTTCGACCGGCTGGTCGTTGGGACCATCCTTAAGAAAGTTAAAAGTCAAAAGTTAAAAGTTAAAATTTTGGTATTGCCCGACCATCCGACGCCGATCAAATACATGACGCACACGCGGGCCGACGTGCCGTTCCTGATCTACGATTCCCGGGACGACGGCGAGCCGACGGGGATCGCGGCCTATAACGAGCGGGCGCTGCAACGGTCGAAGTTCCGGGTCGCGGCCGGCGCCCGGCTATTGGAGCAGTTATTTGAAGGACCTTAGCTTCCGGGATTGGTCGTTCCCGCTCAAGATCATGGCCGGTTATTTGACCGGGATCTTGGTCCTGGTCATCCTTTTCTCGATGAGCAGCCGGCATTTCGCGACGATCGTCGGCGATTATAACCGCCTGATGAACGACTCCTGGCGGCAGCTCGACAGCCTGCAGACGATCCGGGCCGGCGTCTTGCAGGCGAAAATGAGCTTGCCGGACAATCCGGAGCGGGCCAGGCGGAGCCTGACCTTGATTGATCTCGCCCTCGATAAGTACCTGACCTTGAAACAGGGCGGCATCCCGCTCGACTTGATCGTGCTGGTCACCGATATCAATCGATTCCGGATGCAAGCCGAGCTGATCCTGGTGGGGCGCGGGTCCCCGGCTGAACTGACGAGGACCTTCAACCTCCTTGACGGCCGGACCTTTTACGAGATCGAGCGGAGCCGCAGCTACACCGAGCTGGCGGAGATGAAATTCATCGAACGGATCAACCAGGTCCTGCTGCTGGACATTATCCTGGCCCCGCTCGGCTTCCTTTTCCTTTATTACTACGGCTACCTGATCGCGAACTCCACCGGCCTGCGGCTGCGGCGTTATTTGACTGCTCTCCGGCAGATCACTGGCGGCCAATCGCGGGCGCGGATCTGCGACTCCTCGCTGGACGAGCTGGGGCAGATCGCGGCGGAGATCGATAAGCTGGCCGAAAAAAACGAGAAAGGTTATAATATTAAGCCATGAGAATAGCGATCATCGGTTTAGGCTTGATCGGCGGTTCGCTGGGGCTGGCGTTGAAGAAACAGCTGCCGCCTGCCGCCAAATTGAAGGTCGTCGGGATCCCCCGGCGGGCCGAGACGATCGACCTGGCCAAACAGCTGGGGGCGATTGACGAAGGGACGACCGATCACGTCAAGGGCGTGGCGGACGCCGACCTGGTCTTTGTTTGCACGCCGATCAACCTGATCACGGCGGTCATCAAGGATATCGCGCCGGCCCTGAAGAAGGGAGCGATCGTGACCGACGTCGGCAGCTCGAAGCAGGAGATCGTGGCGCAGGCGGAACGGCTGCTGCCGCGCGGCGTCTTTTTTGTCGGCGGCCACCCGATGGCGGGGAAAGAAACCAGTAAGCTGGAGGCGGCCGAGCCCGACCTGTTCCAGGGGAAGAGCTGGCTGCTGACGCGGACAGGCCGCACCAGCATTCGGGCGCTGGAACAAGTCGGCCAGCTGCTCGGTCAGCTCGGCGTTAAGATCGTGGAAATGGAGCCCAGGAAACACGACCTGGCGGTCGCGGCGGTCAGCCACCTGCCGCTGGTGCTCGCGGCGGCGTTGGTTAACGCGGTAGCCGCGGAGCCGGAACAAGCCTTGATGAAGCAATGCGCCGCCTCCGGGTTCCGCGACACGACCCGCGTCGCTTCCGGCGACCCGATCCTCGGCGTGGACATGTTCACGACCAATAAAAAAGCGGTCTTGAAGATGATCGGCGGCTTCAAAAAGGCCCTGGGACAATTGGAACGGCTGATCAAGGCGGGGCAGGGCGAGGAATTAAAGGCCGAATTGGATAAGGCGAAACAGTTCCGCGACTCGATCTACCAGTAGGCTTCCGCGCTCACTCTTCCTCGTTAAGCTTGGCTTCCAGCCCTTGTTCCAACAGCTGCAGCTCACGGCAGGCAAAATGATCGCCATCCAGCGTTAACCTTCCCCAGCTTTGCAGTTTTTCGACCGCGGCCGCGGTTTGCGGCCCGTACACGCCGAAGTTGAATTCCGCTGGTTCAACGCCGATCAAACTCAGTACGATCAGGCCGCGCTGGACGATCGTGAGCGCCTCCTTCCCCCGCTCGGTCAATTTTTCAATGTGCTTGGACCGGAACGAGAGCCGGCAATCGCGCATTTTACCGAGCACTTCATTTGCCCGCAGGTCGGACAGGACCGCGCCCGGCGTCAGCCGAAAACGTTCGCTGTTCCGGCAGCCGGCCGGCAAGGCCAGCGCGGCGGCGGAGTAACTGAGCAGGCGCAAACAGGCGCGACGGGTGATCATGCCCATATTTCGCCCGGTCAAATAGAAAATTTCAGGCCTTGGTGTTATAATCACTTTTGATGGAAAACTTGCACGTCTTTCCGGCGCAAAGCCTGCGCGGCGCGATCGCCGTTCCCGGCGACAAGTCGATCTCCCACCGCGCCGTCATGATCGGCGCGCTGGCGCGCGGCGCCACGGTGATCGATAATTTTCTCCCCAGCGCCGACTGCCTGGCGACGATCGACTGCTTGAGAAAATTAGGGATCGAAGCCGCGAGTCACGGGTCGCGGGTCACGATCACAGGGAAGGGGCTTAAAGGGCTGGTCAAACCGTCCGAACCGTTATACGTCGGCAATTCCGGCACGACGATCCGGTTGATCTCGGGGATCCTGGCCGGGCAGGCGTTTCCCGTAGAGATCGACGGGGACGAATCGATCCGGAAACGGCCGATGGGGCGGGTCGCGTTGCCGCTGCGGGAGATGGGCGCGAGCCTGGAGGGGCGCCGGGGCGGGGGGGCGAGAGAAGAGCTTTATCCGCCGCTAAAGATCTTTGGCGGCAATTTACGGGCGATCGCTTACGAGCTGCCGGTCGCGTCGGCGCAGGTCAAGTCCGCCATCCTGCTGGCCGGTCTTTTTGCGGCCGGCACGACCAGCGTGACGGAAAGGACCGCTTCGCGCGACCATACCGAGCGGATGCTGGCCCATTTCGGGGCGGCCATTACCGTTACGGGTCGCGAGTCGCGAGTCACGGGTCAGCAGGAATTCGACGGGACGGAGATCGACGTTCCCGGCGACATTTCCTCGGCCGCTTTTTTCCTGATCGGCGCAACGCTGGTCCCGGGGAGTGAACTGCGCTTAAACAACATCGGCACCAATCCGACCCGGACCGGGATTCTTGACGTCCTGCACCGGATGGGGGCGCAGGTCAGGGTGGAGAACGAACGGCTGCTGGCGGGAGAGCCGAGAGCGGACATCATTATCCGGAGCGGCCGGCTGAAAGCGATCAAGCTCGACGGCGAGATCATTCCCCGGATCATCGACGAGATCCCGATCATCGCGGTCGCCGCGACGCAGGCCGAAGGAGTGACCGAGATCCGCGGGGCGCAGGAGCTGCGGATCAAGGAGAGCGACCGGATCAAGACCGTAGCGACCGAACTGCGCAAGCTCGGCGCGGCGGTAGAGGAATTGGCTGACGGTTTACGGATCACCGGTCCGGCGAAACTGACCGGGGCGCGGTGCGAAAGCTACGGCGACCACCGGATCGCCATGGCGCTGGCGGTTGCCGGCCTGATCGCCCGGGGCGAAACGATCATTGATAATACCGATTGCATCGAGACTTCTTTCCCCGGGTTCGAGCCGCTGCTGAAGAGCGTTCTCCGCTAAAACAGCTGGGAGATCAGGCGGGCGAAGTCCGGCCAGTCTTCCCGCAGCGCTTCCAGGATCGGCCAGGGGCGGTTCAGGGTAGCGGGGGAAAAATCCTCATTGAACGACCAGCGGCGCCGATTGGCCGAGATCTCCTGCCAGAAATCAGGGAAAAGCCGCACGCTCTTGCACATCCGGTTGAACGAATAAGTGGCTTCCAGCGGGTGGTTTTCGACCAGGCGGTAGTTCGCCGCGTCAAAATCGATGAATGCGCCGCGCAGCTGGAAGTGGTGGGAGAAGAAGCTGCGCCGGTAACTGATCTCGGTCAGGACCAGCGTCCGGTCCGCAAAGCGCGCCCGGAACGGGTAGAATTGTTCGTCAAGCTGCAGCTCGGTCGCCGGCTCCGCGCTCATGACCCCGAAAAAATAGCCATCGCACTCCCTGGTCAATTGCTTGTAAGCGGCCGGGGTGAAATGGCGGAGCGGATCGATCCCCAGCAGGCGGTCGAGCGGCGTAAAGCCGACCAGGGTGCAGTCGCCGCGCTCGCCGCTCACCTCGACGACATTATGCGCAAAGGCGCCGGTGTCGCCGATCGGGATGGACAGGCCGAGAATGGTCGCGTCATAACCGGCTTTAGTGATCGCGGCCTTGGCGCTGACGCTGGCCGTCAGGCAGTCGAATTGTTCCCGAACGTTAGCGGGATAAAGCACGACCGTATCGCCGGCCCTGGCCAGGCGGCCGGAACGGGCGGCGTTACCCCAGCCGTAGTTAGCGGTCGGGTATCTTTTCGCCATCCTGGCGACTAATCTCTGCAGCGCAGGCGTGCCCATATCACTATTGTTTTCGTTGGCCGGCCCGATTAATTTCAGCCATGTTATAATTAAGCCATGAAACACCAGTTCGCCCACCGGGTCATTTACCAGGACACCGATGCCGAGGGAGTCGTCTACTACGCGAACTATCTGGGTTTATTCGAGCGGGGGAGAACGGAACTGCTCCGCCAAATGGGGCTTAAGGTTAAAGAATTCAAGGAAAAGCAAGGGATCCTTTTTGCCGTCATCAGGGTCGAATGCGATTACCATGCCCCGGCGGTTTATGATGATGAGTTAACTGTTACCACGGAGATTGCCGAGACCACCCCGGCCCGGGTCGTTTTTCAACAGCAAGTTCTCAAAGGGAGCAAGGCGCTGGTTTCCGCCCGGATCACGCTTTGCGCCTTGAGCGCCGACGGCTTCCGCCCGGTCCGCCTCCCCGCCGAATTGCGGTGAAATCACCCCGCTGATCGCCTGATAACCAATTACTATGGGCGTCCGTATTATTTCCGATTCCGGCGGTTCGCATATTTACCGGCCGGCAGGCAAGTTCAGGCATTCTTTTGAACGGGTCCGGATCGACCGGCAACTTTTGACCGCTCATCCCAATCGTTCCTTGATGGAGCGGCTGGAAAACGATGACCGCTTATTGGATGAGCTGGCGGAGATCTCGGCCGGGCGGGGGCTTCCCTATCTGAACATCCTTGACGCGCAGCCGCGGCTGAAGTTCGTCCAGCAAACCTGCCGGGCGATGATCATCCCGATCGAAATCCTGGACTACGCGTTGCGGGAGACTCTGCCGCTGGCGGACACGCTGGGCATACCTGATTACGTGAACCGGAACCACGACGAATTCGGGGTTAACGGAAAGGGAAAAGTACTGGCTTTCCGGGGTACATACATCGGCGACGGGGTCCGTTTCGACACGCAGGCGGACAAGCCGATCATTCTCCGGGAAAACAGCGAACTGTGGGGCGAGTTGACGCTGGCGGCCGGGCAAGTGGTCAAACCGGGAGAAAAGATCGAAGGCCGCAACCTTTTTTTACCCCGCCCGTTAAGGTAAAATGGAGGGGTGAACAAACACCCGATCCAGGTCCTGTCCGATGACCTTATTAACAAGATAGCCGCTGGTGAAGTGATCGAACGGCCTGCCTCGGTCGTTAAGGAGCTGATCGAGAACGCGCTGGACGCCGGGGCCAGCCAGATCAGCGTCGAGGTCCAGGATGCCGGCAAGAAACTGATCGGGGTGGCCGATAACGGGAGCGGGATGACCGCCGCCGAGATCGAACTGGCCCTGCAGCGCCATTCTACCTCCAAGATCGCGACCGCTGACGATCTCTTTGCCATCAAGACCCTCGGCTTTCGCGGCGAAGCGCTCCCGTCGATCGCCAGCATCGCGCAAATGAAGATCGAGCCGAACCCGTCGGGGAACGGACTGACGGTCGAGGTCGGCGCGCTTTTTTACAACACCCCGGCCCGCAAAAAATTCCTTAAGTCGAACGCGACCGAGCTCGGTCACATCGGCGATATTATCGCCAAGTACGCGTTGGCCTGCCCGGGCGTCGCTTTCCGCCTGATCTCGGACGGGAAGCCGCTGATCAATTCGCCGGGCACGGGAAACTTGCTCGACGCGGTCCTCGCGATCTACGGCGCGGAATTGGCCCGGGAGCTGGTCGAGGTCGACCGTCCGTTCGCCGCCGGGAGGGTGGTCGGACTGGTCAGCCGCCCGACCATTAGCCGCCTGGACAAGAATTACGAGACCTTTTTCGTCAACGGCCGTTACATCAAGAATTTTCTGCTCAACCGCGCCCTGGAAGAAGCCTGCCGGACGCTGATCCCGAACAACCGTTACCCGGTCGCCATTTTGTTCATTGAGATCGATCCGCGCCAGGTGGACGTTAACGTTCACCCGACCAAACGCGAGGTTAAATTCGCGGACAACACTATGGTCATGCAGGCTGTTAGGGAAGCGGTCCGGGAGGCTTTGGAGGTTAGAAGTCAGGTTACAGGCGAAGAGGCCGGAAGGGAAGGCGGCAGTGAGATGGTGGAGATGGGAACAGCCGACCAACTTCCTATTTCCAACATCCCGTCCGGCTTCTTGGCCTTACAACCTACACCCAACTTCGAGATACCGGAGTCAGCCTTGTCAGAAACTCAACCGCTAACGCCGATCTATCAACTAATGCCTACATATATAGTGGCGACCGATGGCCGCGAACTGACGCTGATCGACCAGCACGCCGCCCACGAACGGATCATTTACGACCAGTTGAGCCGCGGGCCGCGGGTCGCGAGCAGCCAGTCGTTATTAATTCCGGAGACGATCGAACTGTCGGTCGGGGAGACGATGGCGTTAATGAGCAACCTGGACAACCTCAAGGGGATCGGCTTCGAGATCGCCGAATTTGGCGGGAATAGTTTTATTGTCCGGGCTGTTCCGGCTGTTTCGGCCAAGATCCCGGTCAAGCAGCTCCTGCTCGATATCGTGACCGAGCTGCTGGAAACCGGCGGCAGTACCCAGTTAGAAGTTAAAAGAGAGAATATCAGGAAACTGGTCGCCTGCCACAGCGCGATCAAGGCCGGCGACCCGCTGACCCCCCAGGAGATGGCAGGCCTGATCAAGGACCTTTACGCGACCGAGAACCCGCTGACCTGTCCCCATGGCCGGCCCACGATGGTCAGGATAACCCCGGAAGAGCTGGCCAAACGCTTCGGCCGCTGACGAAAACCACTACACTCCGGCCTCGCTAAGCGTGGCAATAAAATTGCTGGTAATTTGACAGTTTATTAACATGTCTGATAGTATAGGTTCGCAATGGCCAAGAATTTAGTAATTGTCGAATCGCCCGCCAAGGCCCGGACACTGGAAAAGTTCCTGGGGAAGGACTTTGCCGTGGCCGCCTGCGGGGGACATATCCGCGACCTGCCGGCCAAGTCGCTCGGCGTCAAAGTCGATAAGGACTTTGAGCCGAACTACCAGATCATTAAAGGGAAGGAAAAGATCGTCAAGGAGCTGAAAAGCGCCGCCGCCAAGGCCAAGCTGATCTACCTGGCTCCCGACCCGGACCGGGAAGGGGAAGCGATCGCCTGGCATCTGCAGACCATCCTGGGAGGGAACGGCAAGGTCAAAAGGATCGAGTTCAACGAGATCACCAAAGAGGCGGTCACCGAAGCGGTGAAACACCCGCGCAAGATCAACCTTCCCCGGGTCGACGCCCAGCAGGCGCGCCGGATCCTCGACCGCCTGGTCGGTTACAAGCTTAGCCCGCTCCTTTGGAAAAAGGTCCGTAAAGGCCTGTCGGCCGGCCGGGTCCAATCGGTCGCGGTCCGCCTGATCTGCGAGCGGGAAGAAGAGATCGGCAAGTTCAAAAAAGAAGAGTACTGGGATATCATCGCCAACCTTGCCAGCCTGGCGGGCACGGAATTCGCCGCCAAGCTGGTCGCCCGGGGCGAAACGGCGCTCGGCGTCCGGCCGAAGGAGAAAGGGAAGGTCATCGGCTCGGCGGCGGACGCGCAGCAGATCGCCAAAGCGCTGGAAGACGCCGCTTACGCGGTCAAGGAAGTCCGCAAGAAAGAACAAAAGCGCCACCCGGCCCCGCCGTTCATCACCAGCACGCTGCAGCAGGAGGCGGCCCGCAAGCTCGGTTTCTCGGCCAAGAAAACGATGACCCTGGCGCAGAAACTGTACGAGGGCGAAGAGGTCAAAGGGCACGGGCGCGTCGGTCTGATCACCTACATGCGCACCGACTCGGTCCGCATCGCGCACGAGGCCGAGCTGGAGGTCAGAAAATATATCGCCGAGAGCTACGGCAAGCAGTTCCTGCCGGCCGCGCCGATCCATTACAAGAAGAAGAAACAGGCGCAGGACGCCCACGAGGCGGTCCGCCCGACCTCGGTCCTGCGTTCCCCGGACAAATTGAAAGAGGACCTGAAGGGGGACGAGTTCAAGCTGTACGAATTGATCTGGAAACGGTTCGTCGCCTGCCAGATGGAAGCGGCCGTGTTCGACCAGACCGCGGTCGACATCGCGGCCGGCGAATACCTGCTCCGGGCCAACGGCTCGGTCATCAAGTTCGAGGGTTTTCTCAAGCTTTACGTCGAGAGCACCGACGAGAACGAGCCGGCGGAAGAAAGAGAAGGCTTCCTGCCGCCGCTGAAAGAAGGGGAAGCGCTGACGCTCCTGAAGGTCGCGCCGGCCCAGCATTTTACCGAACCGCCGCCGCGCTACACCGAGGCGTCGCTGGTCAAGGAGCTGGAGCAGCGCGGCATCGGCCGGCCGTCGACCTACGCGCCGATCATCTCGACCGTTCAGGACCGGGGGTACGTGACCAAGGAAGGGAAGGCGCTGAAGCCGACCGAGGTCGGGGTCACGGTCAACGGCCTGCTGGTCAAGCATTTCCCGCTGATCCTGGACGTCAAGTTCACCGCCCGGATGGAAGACCAGCTGGACGAAGTGGCGGAGGGAAAACTGCAATGGGGGAACGCTCTGAAGGAGTTCTACGAACCGTTCAAAGCCGCCCTGGCCGAAGCCGACGTAAAGATGGAAAAGGTCAAGACCGAGATTATGACCGACGAGAACTGCCCGACCTGCGGCAACAAGCTGGTGATCCGCGAAGGGCGTTTCGGCAAGTTCATTGCCTGTTCCACCTACCCGAAATGCAAGTTCACCAAGAATCTGCCGGAGGAGGAGGCCCGGTTCGCGGCGCTGGCGGAGAACTGCGAGAAGTGCGGCAAGCCGATGGTGGTCAAGCGCGGCCGGTTCGGCGAGTTCCTGGCTTGCAGCGGTTATCCCGACTGCAAGAACATCAAGTCGATCCTGAAAAAGCTCGGGGTCAAATGTCCCAAGTGCGGCGGCGACCTGGTGGAGCGGCGGACCAAGAAAGGCCGGCTCTTCTACAGCTGCAGCAATTATCCCAAGTGCGATTTTGCCACCTGGCAGCGTCCCAAGAGCGAAGAGCCGCCCAAGAAGAGCGGCGAGGCGCCGGGCAATGCTTAAAGATTTCTTTACCAAGAACCTGGCGCTGAAAGCGATCGCCCTGAGCGTGGCCGCGGTGCTCTGGGCGATCGCCCGCTACCGGCTCGGCCACTAAAATGCGCGAGATCCGCGACCCCGGCGAGATGCGGCTCTATTCCCAAAAAGCGAAGGCGCACGGCAAGCGCGTCGCGCTGGTGCCGACCATGGGGGCGCTCCACGAGGGGCATCTCTCCCTGGTCGCGCAAGCGCGCAAGCGGGCGGACGTGGTCGTAGTTTCGATCTTCGTCAACCCGATCCAGTTCGGCCCGAGCGAGGACCGGAAAAAGTACCCGCGCCGCCTGGGGCGCGACAAAAAGGCGCTCAAGGAGCTGGGGGTCGACGCCCTCTTTGTCCCGGCCGCCGGACGGATGTTCCCGCCCGGCTTCAAGACCTACGTCGAGGTCGAGGGCCTGTCCCGGAAACTTTGCGGCCGCTCGCGCCCGGCCCATTTTCGCGGCGTGACGACCATCGTCGCCAAGCTTTTTAATATCGTGCTGCCCGACGTCGCCCTGTTCGGCCTGAAAGATTACCAGCAACAGGTCGTTATCCGGCAAATGGCCCGCGATCTCGACCTGCCGGTGGAGATCGTCTCCCTGCCGACCGTCCGCGAGTTCGACGGGCTGGCCATGAGCTCGCGCAACGCTTACCTGACGGCCCGGGAGAGAAAAACGGCGACCATCCTTTATCGGGCGCTGATGCAGGCCCAGAAATTGGTCGGCGCGGGCGAGCGCGACCTGAACAAGATAATGTACAAGCTCCGCTCGCTGATCGGCACCGAACCGGCGGTCCGCCTCGATTACCTGGCGGCGGTCGATCCGGAAACCCTGGCGGAAGTGAAGAAGCTAAAAGGGAAGGTCGTTTTTGCCGTCGCCGCCTATTTGGGCAAGGCGAGATTGATCGATAATATTATGGTTGACGCGGGGTAGGATCAGGGACTAAGGGGGTTGGCAGGATGGGGCGGCGGGGGTTTACTGTAGTTGAACTGCTGGTAGTTATTGCGATCGTCGGGATAATCCTGACCGTTTCTTCCCCTCCATTAATGAAACTCCGCCAAACCGCCTTGATCGAAGGGGAATGCGGGACGCGCGCTGCCGACTTGAGACGAGCGGAGATCGAAGCGCTGACGCGGGCGCAGACGGTCGAGCGCTTGCCGTTCAAGTTCGCCGGTTCCGGTTTCCCTCTGCCCGGTTATAGCGGGACTTTAACCCTTTCACCGCACAGAAAGATCATCGTTTCCTCGGTCGGGAGGGTCAGGATTGAATAGAAAAGGCTTTACCCTGGTCGAGCTGCTGACGGCGCTAACTATCCTGCTGACCTCGTTATCGTCAGCGAGCTATCTTTACCGGGCAGCTTGCCGGAGCCACGCCAGAACAGCCGGGCTTTCCCGGACTCTTTACGAAGCGAGGAGCAAAATGACCGCCGCTTACTCGGCGCCGGCCTCGGCTGAGCTCGAAGTGATCATGATCGAAGCGCCGCCGGTCCGTCTTTATTCGTTGCGGGGCAAGGAATGACGCGCCGGGGCTTTACTCTAGTCGAGCTGGTCGTTGCTTTAACGCTTTTCGCTTTGGTAGCGGGTACGATCACGCTGGCTTTCGGCAGTTATTGGCGGAACTGGCGGAAGTTAACTAAGCAAGCGAGCCTGGCCCAGATCAAGAACCTGGTCGCCGAAAGGATCACGACCGACCTGCGGGCGGGCGATCCGACCATCGCTTATTCTTATGAGGCCGGTAAGGTTCAGCGCCGGAAGAACGGGACGGTCGCCTATTTAACTTCACCCGGGGAGATCGGACGGCTGCTCTTTACCCCTCTGGCGGCCAAAAGGGTCGTCGTGCAACTTGACGACCTTTCCTGGGAGGTCGCGACCCCATGAAAAGAGGGGCGGCGCTGATCATCGCGACGGTCCTGGCCGGTTTATTGCTCGCGCTGGGTGTAATGCTCGTGAAAATGGTCTATAATGAGCAGGTAACAGCCGTTCTGCTCATCGACCGGGAAAAAGCTTACTGGTTGGCCAAGGGCGGGTTGACATGGGCAAGGGGACAGTTAACGCGTAATCCGGGCTGGTACGGGACAGAAGAGCGGGCGCTGGGCGAAGGGCGATACAAAGTGGTCCGGGAGATGGGGAAACCCGGGCTTCAAGCGATAGGATACAAAGGCAAAGCGGTTTATGTTTTGGAGGGAGCAATAAAATGATGAATTATCTGATCATGATCGTTTCGATCACCCTGGCGATCGCCGGCCAGCTACTGATGAAGCGGGGGATGATCGCGTTCGGAACGTTCCCGGTCAGCCAGCTGCTGGTCAAGCTTGTCCCGATCTTCCTTAATCCGTGGGTCTTTGCCGGGCTGGCTTGCTTCGGCCTCTCTTCGGTCTTCTGGCTGGTCGTTCTTTCGCGGATGCCGCTTAGCCTGGTGTATCCGATGGTCAGCTTTGGCTACGTCCTGGTCGCGCTGTTATCGGTCTTTTTCTTTAAGGAACACGTTTCCCTGATCCGCTGGACCGGGATCGTCGTTATTATCCTCGGGGTCTTCCTGATCTCGAGAAGCTAGTCCTGCTTGTAGTACTTGGTGAAGTCTTCGGGGCGGATGTTCTCGATAAAATCCTTGAACTTCTTGGTTTCTTCCGCGTCTTTCTCGGAATTGACCAGCTTGGCCTGCATCATCACGACCTCGGAAACGAAGATCGGGGTGTGGCCGCGCACGGCTAGCGCGATAGCGTCGGAGGGGCGGGCGTCGAGGTTGATGACCTTGTTGTCCTTGACCTCGACCTCGACCGTGGCGTAGAAGGTGCCGTCCTTGACGTCGTTGATCACGACTTTTTTCAGCTTGCCGCCCAGGGTTTCGATCGCGTTGCGTAATAGATCATGGGTCATGGGGCGGGGCGGTTGGACGTTCTGCAGTTCCATGGCGATGGCGGCCGCTTCAAAGACGCCGATCCAGATCGGCAGGAAATTGAGCTCTTCCTGATCGCGGAGCAGCACCAGCGGCGAGAGGTTGCGGGGGTCAAAACCAAGCCCCCCGACCTGCATTTCGATCATTGTTTTCGGGCGGCGTTAACGATCGTGGCGAAGGTCTTCGGGTCCTGCAGGGCGAGATCGGCCAGGATCTTGCGATCCAGCTTGATGTTCGCCAGCTTCAGGGAATGGATCAGCTGGTTGTATTTGATCCCCAGGAGGCGGGCGGCGGCGTTGATCCGGGTCGTCCAGAGCCGGCGCATCGTCCCCTTCTTGTCGCGGCGGTGGCGGGTAGCGTGGACCCCGGCCTTGATAACGGCCTGTTTAGCGCGCCGGAGCTGGGTCCGCTGGGTGATGCGAAAGCCGCGCGTCTTGGCAAAAAGTTTTTTCTTGCGGCGGCGGGCGGTGAAACCTCTTTTAACTCTAACCATTGGACCCTCCCGGGATCATGTCGCGGATCCGCCGCTCGTCGGAGCGGGCAACGACCGATTTACGGCGCAGTTTCCGGCGCTGGCGGGACGATTTCCATTCCAAGATGTGGCGCAGACCGGCTGACCGGCGCATGATCTTGCCCGATTTCTTGACCTCAAACCGTTTCGCTGCTGCTTTTCTTGTCTTGATCTTCGGCATGTTGTTTTTTCACCGGCGAAAGCATCAGATGCAGGTTCTTTCCCTCCAGCTTGGACGGGGCATCCGCTTTCGCCACCTCCTTGACCGCTTCGAGCACGCGGTCCAGCACTCTGCGGCCTAAATTAACGTGGGCCATTTCCCGGCCCCGGAACATAATGACGATCTTGACCTTGTGGCCCTTGTCGATCAGCTCTTTGGTCTTGTCGACCCGGACGTCAAAATCATGTAACGCGATCTTCGGCGAAAGTTTGACCTCTTTGATCGTCCCGATTTTCGACGACTTGCGCGATTCCTTGTCCTTCTTGGCGAGCTCGTACTTTAGCTTCCCGTAATCGGCGATCCGCGCGACCGGCGGTTTGGAAGCGGGTGCGATCAAAACGAGATCTAAACCACGCTCGCGGGCAAGTCTTAGAGCTTCCGGGGTGGCGACGACACCTAACTGCTTAGCGTTCTCGTCAATGAGCCGAACATCCTTGGCCCAAATCCGCTCGTTAATCTGATAGTCCCTAATACGCGCTAACCCCCGTCATTGCCACTATTATAGCTCATTTCCCCTTTCAGGTCAAAGAGGAAATCGCTGACCGACTTGGCCCCCAGATCACCGCGGGAGCGGTGGCGGATGGCGACCAGGCCGGCCGTGGCTTCTTTTTCGCCGACCACCAGCATGTAAGGGACTTTTTGCATTTGGGCGCCGCGGATCTTGGCGCCGATCTTCTCGTTCCGGTCGTCCACCTCGACCCGGACCCCGTGTTCCCGGAGCTGGGCGGCGACCTTAGCCGCGTATTCGAGGTGTTTATCGGAAATAGTGAGGATAGCCACCTGGACCGGGGCAAGCCAGGTCGGGAAAGCACCGGCATAGTGCTCGATCAGAGCGCCGAGGAACCGCTCCAGGCTGCCGAGGACCGCCCGGTGGATCATGACCGGAGTCTTTGCCTGCCCCTTGTCATCGGTGTAGGTCAGGTCGAACCGCTGGGGGAGGTTAAAGTCGACCTGGACGGTCGGTCCCTGCCACTCGCGGCCGAGCGAATCTTTCAGTTTGACATCGATCTTGGGGCCGTAGAAGACGCCGGCGCCCGGATCGATCTCGAAGGGGAGTCCGCGGTCCTGCAAGGTCTTTTCCAGGATCGCCGTGGCCCGTTCCCAGTTTTCCGGCGTTCCGGCAAAATGTTCCGGCCGGGTGGAGAGGTTCACCTTGAACTCAAAGCCGAAAACCTTCATGACGTAAGTGATGAAGTCGATGATCGCCAGGATCTCGCCTTCCAGCTGGTCCTCGCGGCAGAAGATGTGGGCGTCGTCCTGGGTAAACCCGCGGACCCGGAGCAGACCGTGCAGTACGCCCGATTTTTCGTAGCGATAGACGGTGCCGAGCTCAAAGTAGCGGATCGGCAGGTCGCGGTAGCTGCGCGTTTTCCGCTTGAAGATCAGGATGTGGCCGGGGCAGTTCATCGGTTTGACGACGTAATCCTGCTCGTCGATCTTCATGAAGTACATGTTCTCGCGGTAGTAATTGGTGTGGCCCGAAGTGTTCCAGAGGTCGATCTTGCCGATGTGGGGGATAACGACGAACTCGTAACCCCGCTTGGCGTTCTCTTTCTTTAAAAAATCCTCGATCAGCATCCGGACGGTCGCGCCGCGCGGGTGGTAATAGACGAAGCCGGCGCCGGCTTCCTCGTGGAAAGAGAAGAGGTCCAGTTCCTTGCCGAGCTTGCGGTGGTCGCGCTTCTTCGCCTCTTCCAGGTTCTTCAAGTATTCGTCCAGCTCTTTCTGGGACGGGAAAACCGTGCCGTAGATCCGCTGCATCATCGGGTTCGTCTCGATCCCGTGCCAGTAGGCGCCGGCGATGGAAAGGAGCTTGAACGCCTTGATGTGGCCGGTGTGCTCGAGGTGCGGCCCGCGGCAGAGATCGAGGAAGTCCCCGCTCTTATAGAGCGTCACTTTTTCCGCTTCGATCTCTTTTAACAGTTCAACTTTATACTTTTCCCCGCGTTCTTCGAACAGCTCGATCGCCTTTTGCCTGGCGATCTCCTGGCGTTCGAACTTATGCTCTTTCTTGATGATCTCTTGCATTTTGGTCTCGATCTTGGGGAGATCTTCGGGCGTGATCTGGGTCGGCAGGTCAAAATCGTAGTAGAAACCGCTCTCAATGGCCGGTCCGATCCCCAGTTTAACCCCAGGGAACAGTGCCTGCACGGCGTGGGCCATCACGTGGGAAGTGGAGTGGCGCAAAACCTCAAGTTCGATCTCTTTTTTCGTCATCAAAGAGAGTATATCACCGGAGCTGGGCACGGGCAAGTTCGTCGGCTTCCAGGAGATCGCCGAGGCCGGGGTTCAGCTTGTTTTGGTGCTGGTCAAGAACGGCTTTGATCTTGACGGCGATCTTGTCGTAAGTGAACTTGCCGGCGAGGAACTGGTTAACGGCTTCTTCGTTGGCGGCGTTGAGAACGGCGGGAAGGGTACCCTTAGCCTTGCCGGCTTCATACGCGTAGGCGAGACAGGGGAATTTGACCAGGTCGGGCTTCTGGAAGGTCAGTTGCGGGGTTTTGGTCAGGTCGAGCCGGCCCCAGTGGTTGGAGGACCGCTCTTCTTCGAGCAGGGCGTACTGGATCGGGACCCGCATGTCGGGGGCGCCGAGCTGCGCCTTGACCGAACCGTCGACGAACTCGACCATTGAATGAATGATACTTTCCGGGTGGATAACGACCTCGATGTTGGCGTAATCGATCCCAAAAAGGAAATGCGCTTCGATGACTTCAAACCCTTTGTTCATTAAGGTGGCGGAATCGATCGTGATCTTCGGCCCCATCTTCCAGGTCGGATGCTTAAGCGCTTCTTTGGCGGTCATCTGCGTCAGCTTTTCGACCGGGGTCTTGAGGAAGGGCCCGCCCGAAGCGGTCAGGATCAGCTTCTTGACCGTCTTTTTGTCTTCCCCGCGCAGGCACTGGGCGATGGCGCTGTGCTCGGAGTCGATCGGCAGGACCTTGACGCCGGCCGCCTTCACTTCGTTCATGAAGAGTTCGCCGGCGGCGACCAGGACTTCTTTGGTCGCCAGGGCGATATCTTTCTTTAGCTTAACGGCTTCCAGGACGGCAGTTAAGGCGAGCGAGCCGGGGATGGCAACGACGACCGTTTTAGCGTCGGCGGCGGTGGCGACCTTCAACAGGCCTTCGGCGCCGTGGTAAAGCTCGACCTTGGCGCCGGCCAATTTAGCTTCGACTTTAGCTTTAATGTCCTCGTTCAGAACGGAGACGATCCGCGGCTGGAACTTTTTGACCTGTTCGACGATCAGGTCGACTTCGTCTTTAGCGGCGATGGCAGAGACCCGGAGACGGCTTGGGAAGATGGAGATGACTTCCAGGCACTGTTTGCCGATCGACCCGGTTGAGCCGAGGATCGCGATCCCTTTCTTTTGTTCCGACGGTTTAGTCGCCATTGTTATCGTGATAATAATCCCAGATGATCTTGACGATCAACGCGACGATCGCGATGCCGGCCAAGATATCGAGATAGTGGCCGTACTGTCTGATTACCATCCAGTTGCTACCCAGGATAAAACCAAGATAGGTGAGGGCAAAACACCAGGGAAGCGAGCCGAGGAAAGAAAAGACGGCAAATTTAATAAACGGCATTTCGGCGACGCCGGCCGGCAGGGAGATAAAGGTCCGGATCACCGGCAGGTTGCGGGAGAGAAAAACGGACCAATCTCCCCATTTGGCAAAGAACTTCTCGGCGTGGTGGACTTCCTTTTCCTTGACGAAGAAATACTTGCCGTATTTCAGGATGAAAGGGCGGCCGCCGTAGAAGCCGATCGCGTAGGTGATGACCGCGCCGAGCAAATTACCGAGCGCTCCCGCCAGCGTCACCCCCCAGATGTTTAATTTGCCGGTCGTTACCAGGAAGCCGGAGAACGGCATAATGATCTCGGAGGGGATCGGGATACAGGCCGATTCGAAAGTCATCAGGACCAAGACCCCGAGATAGCCGACCGCTGAAACGGTCCCCGTCACAAAGACAACGATCAGGTCAATTAGGTGGGTGACCAATTAGCTCCCTTTCTTCAGCCAGTGCATCATGCCGCGGAGCTCGCCGCCGACCTTTTCGATCTGGTGGTTCTTGTCTTTCTCGCGCAGGGCGTTGAAGTTCTTGCAGCCTTCCTTGTTCTCTTTGATAAACTCGCGGGCGAAGGCGCCGTTCTGGATCCGGCCGAGCGCTTTCTTCATCTGCTTCTTGACCTTCTCGTTGATGATCTTGGGCCCGACGGTCAGGTCGCCGTACTCGGCGGTGTTGCTGACCGCTTTGCGCATCCCGAGCAAGCCCTGTTTGTAGATCAGGTCGACGATCAGCTTCAGCTCGTGGCAGCATTCAAAGTAGGCCATCTCCGGCTGGTAACCGGCTTCGACCAGTGTTTCGAACCCGGCTTTGATCAGCGCGGTGCAGCCGCCGCAGAGGACGGTCTGTTCGCCGAACAGGTCGGTCTCGACCTCTTCTTTAAAAGTTGTTTCGAACACGCCGGCGCGGGTCCCGCCGATTCCTTTCGCGTAGGCGAGGGCGGTTTCCTTCGCTTTGCCGCTGGCATCTTGGTAAACGGCGATCAGGCAGGGGACGCCGGCGCTGTCAACGTAAGTGTTCCGGACCATGGCGCCCGGACCTTTGGGGGCGACCATGATGACATCGACATCCTTGGGCGGTTTGATCGCCTTGAAATGGATATTAAAGCCGTGGGAAAACATCAGCGTTTTCCCTTTCTTTAGCGCTTTTTTCAGCGCTTCTTTGTAAACCCCGCCCTGAAGCTCGTCCGGGATCAAAACCTGGATGATGTCGCCCGCCTTGGCGGCCGACTTGGCATCCATGACCTCGAATCCGGCTTCCTGCGCCGCTTTCCAGTTCGGCGTCCCTTCGACCTCGGCAATGATCACCTTGACGCCGCTATCCCGCAAGTTCTGGGATTGCGCCGTTCCCTGGTTCCCGTAACCGATCACCGCTACCGTCTTGTCCTTCAATAACCCCAGATCCGCGTCCTTGTCGTAATAAACCTTAGCCATTTCCTTTTCCCCCTTCGTGATTATTCCGCGCTGCCGCGCTGCAGGGCGATCCGCCCTGTTCTGACCAATTCCTTGATCCCGAACTTTGTCAGGAGCTTGATCGCTCCCTCAACCTTGCTCTCTTCGCCGGTCAATTCCAGCGTCATCGACGTTTCCGCCACGTCGACGATCTTGGCCCGGAAGATCTCGGCGATCTGGGTGATCTCCGGCCGGGTCTTTTCGCTGGCCGCGACCTTTGCCAGCACCAGCTCGCTCTGGATCGATTTCTCCGCCGGCAGGTCGAACACTTTTAAGGTGTCGATCAGCTTATAGAGCTGCTTGGTGATCTGTTCGAGGTCGGACTCGTCGCCTTCCACGACGATCGTCATCCGCGACATGGTCGGATCCTCGGTCATCCCGACCGCCAGCGATTCGATGTTGAACCCGCGGCGGGAAAAGAGCCCGCTGACCCGGGAGAGGACCCCCGGCTTATTCTCCACTATTACGCTAATGGTATGTTTCATGTTAGTCGATCAACATTTCGTTAATGGCTTGCCCCGGCGGCACGAACGGGAAGACGTTCTCTTCCTTGGCGACGACAAAGTCGACCAGGACCGGCCGGTCGTTAATGGCGAAGGCTTTTTCGATCGCCCCGCGCACTTCTTCCGGCTTAGTGACGCGCAGGCCGACCGCGCCGTAGGCTTCCGCGATCTTGACCAGGTCCGGGTTATTGCAAAGATTGGTGTGCGAATAGTGCCGGTCGTAGATCAGCTCCTGCCACTGCCGGACCATGCCAAGGAAACAATTGTTCAACACAAAGATCTTGATCGGCAGCCGGTTGTTGACCGCGGTCGTCAGCTCCTGGATGTTCATCTGGATCGAGCCGTCGCCGGCGAAGTCGATCACCAGCGCGTCGGGCCGCCCGAACTGGGCGCCGTTCGCCGCCGGCAGGCCAAAACCCATTGTCCCGAGGCCGCCGGACGAGATCCAGCTCCGCGGTTTGGTGTACTTATAGAACATCGCCGCCCACATCTGGTTCTGGCCGACCTCGGTGACGATGATCGTGTCGCGGTCCTTGGCCAGTTCGTGCGCCTGCTCAATGACGTACTGCGGCTTGATCGTCTCGTCCAGCTTATAGGAGAGGGGGTATTTCTTTTTCCACTCGGCGATCATTTCCACCCACTGCTGGTGCTTTTCCTTGGGGCCGATCTTGTCGAGGATCGCCTGCAGCACTTTTTTGACGTCGCCGACGATCGGGATGTCCACCCGGACATTCTTGCCGATCTCGGCCGGGTCGATGTCGATATGGATCACCTTCGCGTTGGGGGCGAACTTGGCGATGTGGCCGGTCACCCGGTCGTCAAAGCGGGCGCCGATCCCGATCAGGAGATCGCATTCGGTCACCGCGTAGTTGGCGTAAGCGGTGCCGTGCATACCGAGCATCCCCATCGACAGTTCGTGCGTTTCCGGGAACGCGCCGATCCCCATCAGGGTGGTGGTCACCGGCAGGTTGCATTTTTCCGCCAGCTCCTTCAGCTCTTTGGCCGCGTTGGCGGAAATGACGCCGCCGCCGGCGTAGATGATCGGTTTTTTGGCGGCTTGAATGGCCTTGACCGCCAGGGCGATCTGCTTCGGGTGCCCGTCGGTCCGCGGCTTGTAGCTCGGAATATCGACTTTGTCCGGATACTGGTAATCCAGCTTATTGGTGAAGACGTCCTTGGGGATATCGACGACGACCGGGCCGGGGCGGCCGGTCCGGGCGATATGGAACGCTTCTTTGATGATCCGCGGCAGGTCCTCCACCTTCTTGATCAGGTAGTTGTGCTTGGAGATCGGCATGGTGATGCCGGTCACGTCGGCCTCCTGGAACGAATCGCGGCCGAGGAGCGGGGTTGCCACCTGGCCGGTGATCGCGATCATGGGGATCGAGTCCATATAGGCGTTGGCGATGCCGGTAGTTAAATTTGTTGCGCCGGGACCGGAAGTGGCCAGGCAGACGCCGACCTTGCCGGTTGCCCGGGCGTAGCCGTCCGCCGCGTGGGCCGCGCCCTGTTCGTGCCGGACCAGGATATGTTTGACCCGCTTGTCGGCGAACATCGCGTCATAGAGGGGGAGGACCACCCCGCCGGGGTAGCCAAAAATGATCTCCACCCCTTCGCGGTGGAGCGATTCGAGCAATGCTTGCGCGCCGGTCAGCTCCATATAGCCGATTTTATCACAATAAAACGGCTATTTCAAAACCGCGCCGGTCGAGGCGGAAGTGACCAGCCGCTGGTAGCGGGACAGCCAGCCGGTGGTGAATTTCGGTTTCGGCTCTTTCCAGTGCGCCAGCCGTTGGGTCATTTCGGCGTTCGTTAACCGGACGTGCAGTTTCCGGTTCGGGATGTCGATCTCAATGATGTCGCCGTCCTTAACAGCCGCGATCGGACCGCCCTCCGCCGCTTCGGGAGAGACGTGACCGATACACGGCCCGCGCGTTCCGCCCGAGAACCGGCCGTCAGTTATTAACGCGACCGATTCGGATAACCCCATCCCGGCGATCGCCGAGGTCGGGTAGAGCATTTCCCTCATGCCGGGGCCGCCTTTCGGCCCTTCGTAGCGGATGACAACGACATCGCCGTGCTTGATCCGGCCGGCATTGATCGCCCGCTGGGCGGCATCCTCGGAATCAAAGACCTTGGCCGGGCCGACATGTTTCATCATCTTGGCCGAAACAGCCGTTTGCTTGATAACCGAACCTTCCGGCGCCAGATTCCCCTTCAAGATCGCCAGGCTGCCCTGTTTGTGATAAGGATTGGAGAGAGGCCGGATAATGTTCTTGTCAAAGACCTCTCCGGCGGCCGCGATCTGTTTGATCGTCAGGCCCGAGACGGTCGGATTGTTGACGATCATTCTGCCCAGCGTGTGGAGCGCCGCCGGCACGCCGCCGGCATGGTCCAGGTCTTCCATAAAATGGTCGCCGCCGGGGCGGATACTGGCGATGTGCGGCGTTTCTTTGCTGATCTTGTCGAAGAGTTCGACCGGCAGCTTGAACCCGGCTTCGCTGGCGATCGCCGTCAGGTGGAGGACGGCGTTGGTCGACCCGCCGAGCGACATGTCGAGGCGGATAGCGTTCAGGAACGCGTTCAGGTTCATGATCTTGCGCGGCGTGACGTTTTTCTTCACCAGCGAGACGATCTGCTTGCCGCTTTCGTAGGCGATCATTTTCTTTTTCGACGAGACGGCGAGCGAAGTGCCGCAGTAGGGGAGAGACATCCCCAGCGCTTCCGTCGCGCAGGCCATGGTGTTGGCGGTGAACATGCCGGAACAGGCGCCGGCGCCCGGACAAGCGTTCAGCGTCAGGTTATCAAGCTCTTTTTTGCTGATCTTCCCCTGATGGTAAGCGGCCTCGGCCTCGAAAGTGTCGTGGACCAGGTCGAGCCGGGTCATCTTGTAACAGCCGGCCAGCATCGGGCCGGCGGTGACGACGATGCAGGGGATGTTCAGCCGCGCGGCCGCCATCAACATCCCGGGGGTGATCTTGTCGCAGGCGGTCAGCAGGACCAGGCCGTCCAGCTGGTGCGCCTGGGCCATCGTTTCGATCTCGTCGGCGATCAGTTCGCGAGAGGGGAGCGAATAGTGCATCCCGTGGTGCCCCATGGCGATACCGTCGCAGATGGCGGGCAGGCCAAAGGTAAAGGCGACGCCGCCGCCGGAGTGGATCCCTTTTTCGATCACCCGCTCCAGCCCCCGCATGTCAACGTGGCCGGGGACCAGGTCGGTAAAGCTGGAGGCGAGACCGATGAACGGCTTGCCCATTTCCGATTGGGAGACGCCGGTCGCGTGCAGGAGCGAGAGGATCGGGGCCCGTTTTTTCAACGCATCACTTCTCATCTAACAATTCCTCCTTTAACCATTTCAGCGCGCCGCGGGCGTCGTGCACCCCTTCTTTGACCTGCGGCTTCTTGGCTTCTTTGCCAAGCGTCATTAAATAAGCGACCTTGCCGGCCCGCGTCCGGATGTCGTTATATTTCGCCTGTTTGACCAGGTCGTCGCTCAGGTAGGGCAGGTACCCGTAGGCGCCGACCCCCGACATGTCGATCATCTTTCCTCCGTTTGCGGCGGGACGATCGTGACCAGGTCGTCGACCTGGGCGTGATCGAAGAAATAATTCAGCCGCTGCTTGAACTTTTTCAGGTCCGAACCGCCGCCCGGCTTCTTGTCGACAAAGATCTTACCGCCGTGCTGGTCGTACTCGATGATCTCGAACGCCGCGCCCGCGTGTTCCTGGAATACCAGGACCCAGTGCCCGCTGTCGACGCCGAGCGCCAGCTTGCTGCCGTCGGGCAGCGTCAATTCCTCGTTGCGAAAAGCGATCGTCCCGATGAATTTTTCGTCGCGGAAGTCGACCGTCTCCAGGTATTTGGACAACCGGGCCATATCGGGATTATAGCCCAAATCGGGTGAAATTTCAGCCGCGACCCGCGGAAATAGCTCTGTATGGTTTCCCGAGCAAAGGCGGCTGCCGCCAACACTTTTAAAGAAAGAGTTTATAACATGGCCCAAAGGCGGCCGCGGCAGAACGTCGCCTTTTTCAGCATGGAGTACGCCCTGGCGAACAAGTTCCGGATCTATTCCGGCGGACTGGGTGTCCTGGCCGGCGACTGGGTCAAATCGGCGGCCGATATCGGTGCCCCGGTTTTTCCGATCGGCCTGCTCTACCGCGACGGTTATTTCAAACAACAGATAGTTGACGGCCGCCAGCGGCAGGAAAGGCAATCGTGGGACATCGAACGGGGGACCGGGCTCGTTGACCTGCAAGAGGCGGTCTCGCTGCAGATCGCCGGGCAGACGATCACCGCCAAACTGTGGGGGATGGAGATCAAAGGTTACGGCGGGGAATTCGTGCCGCTGACCCTGCTCGATACGCGGGGAGTCCCGAACCCGCACGGTTTTGAAGAGATCACCAGCCAGCTGTACGCGGCCGGCCAGTGGGAAAGACTGACCCAGGAGATGGTTCTCGGGATCGGCGGCGTCCGCGCGCTGGAGCTTTTCGGCCTGCCGATCTCTTATTATCATTTAAATGAAGGCCATGCCGCGTTCGCTATTGTTGAGGTCCTGAACCGGCTGGGAAAAGCGCTGGAGAACATCACCCCGGAAGATTTCCAGGGGGTCAAGGAGCTTTTTTCCTTTACCACCCACACGCCGGTCCCGGCCGGCTTTGACCGGTTCGAGATCGGCCAGATCACCCACGCTTTCAGCGAGCAGTTTTTGCGGACAGCCGTCCTGGCGCTCGGCAAAGACCCGCAGAACCAGAGCTTTATCAACATGGCGCTCCTGGCGATGCGGCTTTCCGGCGTCCGGAACGGAGTTTCCCAGCTGCACGCGCAGGTTTCCGAAGAGATGTTTCCCGAGTTCCGGCCGATCATCGGGATCACCAACGGCATCCACCACCTGACCTGGACCTCGGAAAACGTCCAGCAAGTGCTGGACGAACACGTGCCGGACTGGAAAAAAGACCCGGCCCAGCTCAGCGCCCTGATGATCAAGCGCGATGACCCCGGAGTCCGGGAGGCGCTTTGGTCGGCGCATCAAGCGAACAAGGCCAGGCTGATCAACATGGTCAAAAGAATGGTCGGCGTCCAAATGGACCCCGAGGTCTTGACGGTCGGGTTCGCCCGCCGGTTCGCCACTTACAAACGCGGCAACCTCCTTTTTACCAACGAAGCGGAACTGCGGCGGCTGGCGGACGAGCACGGCGGCTTGCAGATCATCATGTCCGGTAAAGCCCATCCGGCCGACGGCCCGGGCAAGGGGATCATCGCGCACGTGATCGAGGTCGGCAACCGGCTGATGCGCGAGACCGACGGCAAGATCAAATTCGCTTTCATCCCCGATTACGACATGTCGAAGGCGGCGGTCCTGGTTTCCGGCGCCGATATCTGGCTCAATAACCCGCTCCGGCCTTACGAAGCGTCGGGCACCTCCGGGATGAAAGCGTCGATCAACGGCGTCCCCAACGTCAGCATCAGCGACGGCTGGTGGGCGGAGACGCGCGGCGGCGGCTGGACGATCGGCGATCCGGCGCTCAAACCGAGCGATAACGATCCGCAGCTTTATAATGCCGATTCCGCTTCGCTTTACCAGACGCTGGGAACGGTTTTGCAAGCTTACCGCAACCGCGGGGCGGACCCGACCTTCGTCAACCAGATGATCGAGGCGATCGCCCTGAACGGCAGCTTTTTCAACACGCAGCGGATGACCGAACAGTACGTGGCCGAGGTCTGGCGGCCGCGGATCAGCGATCCGCTCCTCCTGCCGAAACAAGAGGAGCGGGCAAGCCTGTCGCTCGGCGACACCTTCAAGCTGTTCGGGCGGACCGCGCTGGCGGTGGCGGAAGCGCCGACCGAAGCGAAGATTGAAGAACTGGCAGCCACGGCTTTGCTCAAGGCGCTCCCCGGCAGCTGGCGCGTTACCCGCTACGACGCGCACAACGAATCGGTCCGGATCGCCCGCGGCTGGATCGGCAAACGCTTTGGCGAGATCGTTTACGAAGAGCGCCGGAGCGAGCTGGGGCAGTCCGGTTTCGACCACTGGAAGGCGCTCGCCGAATTTTCCGGCGAAGTGATGGCCGACCTGCTTCGGACAAAAGAGGCGCAGATCATCGCCTATCCGGAGAAAGACCGGCGCTGCTACCGCGACGGCAAACTGTCGGCGCCCGAGCCGTTCATTTTGGTGCCGGAGATCGTCAACGGCGAGATCCGCGGCGCCTACAAGATCGATTTCCGCAACGGCGGCCTGCTGGTCGAAGAGAGCGGCCAGATGTTGATCAATTCACTGCTGGAGATCGTCGGCTCGGCCAAGGCGAAACGGCTCGAGGTCGACATGGCGGCCGATTTTGCCGAATTCGACAACGAGGCGGCGGTGATCAACTGGGCGCTGGTCCTGGCGACGGCCGGCGGCTTTGTCGACATGCCGCGCTACGCCATCGAGACGAACCGGGTGGCGATCTTTGTCCCCAACGAAAAAGGCGAACTGGTCGGCGCCCAGGCGATCGGCGAGACCAGCACGAGCGAACACCACCGGAAATTGACCGACCTGAGCCGTAACACCTACACCGCCGGCGTTCAGCAGTTCTTGCGCAAGTTCGACCAGGGCCAGAGCGCGCTCAATCTGGCGATCAGCGGCAAACCGGTCGGGAAGAACATCGTCTACGGCCCGATCAAGGTCCAGGACGGCTTTACCATGTTCAACCATCTGGAGTTCAACGGCGGGTTCGACACGGTCCGGCTGCGCGAACTGCGCGAACAGATCGAACAGCTCTTGGCCGTTGACGGCCGCAAGATCGAGAATTATCTCCTGCTGCCGGTCAAAGGGGCGGACGGCAAACTGCAGGCGATGGTCTACGTCGACAACGCTTTTTCCGGCAAACCGCTCAATGCCGACAAGTTCATGGAGATCATCGACGCGGCGGCCCAGCGGATCATCGAGCTCCGGGCGGCTGCTAAAGCCGCAGCGCAATAACGTTTTCCAGGTGCGGGGTGTGGGGAAAGAGGTCGAGCGGCTGGCAAGCTTCAATTTTATACCCGAACGCTTTTAACGCCTCCACGTCATTTTTCTGCGTCAGCGGATTGCACGAAACGTAAATTAGCTGCCGGGCTTTTAACTCGCCCAGTTTTTCGAGCACTTTTTTATGCAGGCCGGGACGGGGCGGGTCGACCACGATCAGGTCGGCTTTCTCCCGGTAAGAGGGAAGGATCTCCTCAACTCGCCCCAAGCTGGCCGAGAAATTCTTGATACCGTTCAGCTGCGCGTTGCTCCGGGACAGCTCGACCGCTTCTTTGTTCTCTTCCAGCCCGATGACCTTGCCGACCGACCCGGCCAGGAAGAGGCCGATGCTCCCGGTCCCGGAATAGAGGTCAAGCAAGGTGCCGCTGCCGTCCGCCTTGATCAGGCCTTGCACGGTCGTTAGGATGTTTTCCGCCGCTTTGATGTTGGTCTGGAAGAACGATTGGACCGGGACGTTGAACTTTAGCCCGCCCAAGACTTCCTCGTAATGGTCCCGGCCGAGCGTTTGCAAAACGTCGCCGAACGAGCGGTCGGCCAGCGAGCGGTTAACCGCCCAGGTCAGGCCGGCGACCCGGTCTTTCAGCTCCGCCCAGAGCGGCGGCAGCGGGAATTCCCCCTGATCGGAGGTCAGGATATTGACGACGAGATTGTTGACGTTCTTCCCTTCGCGGATGACCAGATGGCGGAGCAGCCCCCGCTTGAATTCGTAGGCCGGCAGGCCGGACGCGGCGGCAAAGCGCTTGATCGCCTGCATGACCTCATTGCTGGCCTCCGACATCAGCAGGCATTTTTCCAGGTCGATCACTTTATACCGGCCGGCTTTAAGGCCGAGGGCGTGAGCGGGGCCGAAAGCGTAATCCATCCGATTGCGATAGTAATAGATGTCCGGTGAAGGGATGATCGGCCGGCAGTCGCCGAAGAGGGCCCTGACCAATGTTTCTTTGTGTTTTAATTGGGCCGCGTATTTTAGCCCTTGCCAGGAGCAGCCGCCGCACCGGCCGAAGTAGGGGCAGGGGGGCGTCTGGCGATCAGGCGAGCCGGAGATCAGGGAGTGGACGGCGCCCAGCTTCTTTTTCTTGTTCATGACCGAACCGCTGATAACGTCGCCCGGGTAGGTGAAAGGGTAGCTTGCTCCTTCGCCGACCCCTTTCCCTTTCTCATCCAACGCGGTGATCTTGACCGTTTCGGGCATACAGGCATTATAGCAAACCGTGAAATTCCGGCTGATATTTCACGATAAATACCAGTAGGGAGGATACTATCAGGTCATGGTTGCCAGGATAGAAAGACAACAGATCAATCTGGCTATTTCCCGCTTTTTTGGCGTGGAGATCAAGAAACAACGGCAAACCCGGGTCTTTAATCTTTTGCCCAGCGCCGTGCTGTGCGCCGACGGGCGGATCAACGAACAATTCCTGCCACACATCGCTCCCCGGATGGTCGAACTGTTCCCGGAAACACCCCGCTCGGCCGAAGAGCTGATCGGAATGCTTAAAGCGGAGGGCCTGACTTGCGCCGAATTCAATTTCGGCGGCATTTATACCGGGGTTATCAAGGAACGGGATGCCATCGGCCGGTTGGTCGACGCCCACATCAAATTGCGGAACATCAACGCGCGGCTGCTTTCCCTGCAGGAATTCGTCCAGAAGCTCGGCCTGGAGCCGGAACAGAACCGGTTGATCGCCACCAAATGCATCCGCGAGGCGCTCGGCTTTAGCGGCGTCCGCGTCTACTCGGTAAACTCCGGGGAAGGGACCTGGCACCATCGCAATTCCGAGGGGGAAGAAGGGGTCTCCCGCTTCTCCGAACGGCGGCCGTCCGATCCCAACTCGGAAAAAGGTTTTATCATTAAGCTGTTGCGGCAAGAGATCCCGGCCGCTGACGTTGCCCGGGCGGCCAGCGAAGGATTGTACGAATGGAAATTTGACGGGGAATGGGGTTTCCTGCATATTCCCGACCGGGCCAAGTGCGACTTTGTCGACAAAGAACAGCTGCGTAAGGACGAGGAGGGCGATGTTGCGCAGGGCCGGAACGGTTACGGCTCCGGCGGCGCCCGGGAAATACTGTACCTGGTTCTGAACCGGCGCGACCGGAACGAGCAGGAAGTCTTCATGATCACCAACTGGGAAAGCCGGAAACCGCTCTTTGAGGAAAAGAAGCGGGACCTGGAATTGCTGCACACCTTCGCCAAGGGGGTGATCGGCGCGAACGACCGGGCGGAAAATCACCAGAAATTGAAGGACATCTCGGTCCACGACGAACTGACCGGCGTCCACAACCGGCGCTACTTCAACAAGCATTTGGAAAAGGAAATCGCCCGTTCGCTCCGCTATAACCATCCGCTTTCCCTGCTGATGACCGACATCGACTTTTTCAAGAAGGTCAACGACACGCTCGGCCACCAGGCCGGCGATTATATCCTGCGCCAGGTGGCGCAAACGATCAAAGAAGAGCTGCGGGACAAGATCGATACGGTCGCCCGCTACGGCGGCGAAGAATTCGCGGCCATCCTGCCGGAAACGAACGGGGGCGGGGTCAGCGCGCGGGAGATCGCCGAGCGGGTCAGGTTAGCGGTCGAGAATAAGAATTTTGAATATCAGGGAAAATCCATCAAAGTGACGATCAGTATCGGGGTCTCAACGCTGGTCAAGGACCAGGACCCGAATAAGCCGCTGACCGTTGGGGAGCTGATCTACCGGGCCGATCAGGCCCTATACGATGCCAAGGAAAAGGGCCGTAATCGGGTGATCGTTTCCTCTCATTGACCCGGCTAAATTAGCATTGCCCGCCCAAAAACCCCGTGTTATAATCCGAGCAAATGCTGCGTTACCTTACTGCCGGTGAGTCTCACGGCCGGGCGCTGGTCGCCATCCTGGACGGTTGCCCCGCCAATCTTCCCCTGACCGCCGAGGATATCGATCTTGACCTGGCTCGCCGCCAGCTGGGGTATGGCCGCGGCGCCCGGATGAAACTGGAAAAAGACCAGGCGGAAATCCTGTCCGGCCTGCGCAAGGGAAAAACGATCGGCAGCCCGATCGCCCTGCTGATCCCCAACAAGAGCACCGAATTCTTCGAAAAGGCCATTACCGCGCTGCGGCCCGGGCATGCCGACCTGGCCGGCGCCGCTAAATACGACCAAAAAGACGTGCGGAACATTCTGGAGCGCGCTTCCGCCCGTGAAACCGCGGCCCGCGTCGCCGTCGGCGCCGTCGCCCGCGCTCTGGCGGGAGAGGTCAAGATCAGGGCGACCAGCCGGGTCGTGGAGATTGGCGGCCGCAAGGAACGGAAGGAGTGGCAGCGGGCGATCGACCAAGCTAGGGCAGCCGGCGATTCGGTCGGCGGTATTTTCGAAGTGGTCGTGACTGGGCTGCCGATCGGCCTCGGGACTTACGCTCAGTGGGACAAGCGTTTGGACGGGAACCTGGCCAGGGCGATCATGTCAATCCCGGCCGTCAAAGGGGTGGAGATCGGGCTCGGGTTCGAGGCGGCCAAACGGCTCGGTTCCAAGGTCCACGATGAGCTTTTCTACGTCAAAAAGAAAGGTTTTTACCATAAAAGCAACAATGCCGGCGGCTTGGAAGGCGGCATCACTAATGGGGAGCCGATCGTGATCCGCGCGGCGCTGAAGCCGATCGCCACGCTAGGGAAGCCGCTCCAGTCAGTTGACCTGGCGACCAAAAAGCCGGCAGCGGCCCACGTTGAGCGGGCCGACGTCTGCGCCGTCGAAGCGGCCGCCGTGATCGGGGAAGCGGCCGCCCTGATCGAAGTGGTCAACGCGCTGCTGGAAAAGTGCGGCGGCGACAGCCTGGAAGAGCTGAAGGCGAATCTTGCCGCTTATCAAAAACAAGTTTCTGTGTTATAATAGCCTCACTATGTCAGCAAAAATCAAATTACAAAGAGTTGGGACCAAAAATCAGCCGTCTTACCGGGTCGTTGTCCAGGACGAGGCCCGGCCGACCGTGGCGCGGGTCGTCGCGATCCTCGGCACGTATTTTCCCCTAAAAGAACCGACCGAGTTTGCGGTCAATAAAGAGTTAACCCTCGACTGGATCCGCAAGGGAGCCAAGCCGACCGAAAAGGTCAGGATCCTGCTCGGCAAAGCGGGCGTCCTGCCGCCGATCGACCTGGCGGCTTTACCGAAACGGAAGAAGAAAGGCGAGGCGGCGGCAGCGCCAGCGGCGGAAGCCCCGGCGGCGGCCGTTCCGGCAGCCCCCGCGCCCAAGGAAGAAGCGGCCGCGGCATGAAAGAGCTCGTCGAATACGTCGTTAAGTCATTAGTTGATAATCCCGAGGCGGTCACCGTGAACGAAGCGGCCGGCCCCATGGCCACGGTCATCGAGATCCGGACCGCGCCGGAAGACGCCGGCAAGGTCATCGGCCGCGAAGGCCGCATCGCCAACGCGATCCGGACGATCGTCAAGGCGGCGTCTGCGAAACAGAACCAGAAGGTCTCGGTGGAGATCTTGACCGAAGATAAGCGAACAGGGGAGGCAAGATAATGGCGGAAAAAGGGATCGAATTAAAACGGATCGTGATGGTCAAGGCGATCGTGACGGAAGCTTTTAAAGACAACCTGGTCAAGGAACTGGAACGGGCCATTGCCAACATCGACGGCCAGGTCAATCAGATGGAAGCCCAGAGCAAAGGGTACATGGAAGACCTGAAAAAGAAGGGGCTCATGCAAAAAGCGGCCGCCTTCAAGCACCAATACGAAGAAGAACGGGGCCGCCAGTCCGCCGCCAAGGCCGATCTGATGATGAAGGTCGAAGAAGCGAAGCGGCTGCAGATCGGTTCCGAGTTCGTCCAGGGCCCGCTGGAAGGCCCGGTCACCGTCAGCATCGGCGACAACCTGTATAAACGGGTCGGCGGCGCCGAGATCGTCGTTAAGGACGGGATAATCCAAGAGATCCGCGGCGTCTGATCCGGCGCCCGGTCTCGGGATACAATGCGCTTTACTCTCCTCACCCTTTTCCCGGAGATGTTCCAGGGGCCGTTGAGCGAAAGCCTGCTCAAAAAAGCCCAGTCAAAAGAATTACTCTCTCTGCAAGTGGTCGACCTGCGCGATTTTACCTCCGACAAGCATAAGACGGCCGATGATTCGCCTTATGGCGGCGGCGCCGGCATGGTGATGATGGTCGGCCCGATCGCCGCGGCCTTGTCACGGGTCAAGAGTCACGGGTCACGAGTTATTTATATGTGCCCGACCGGGAAACCGCTGACGCAGCACAAGGTCAACGAGCTGGCCAAGGCGGAGCACCTGGTCATCCTTTGCGGGCATTATGAGGGGATCGACGAGCGGGCCAGGCAGCTGGTCGACGAGGAGATCTCGATCGGCGACTATGTTCTGACCGGCGGCGAACTGCCGGCGATGGTCCTGGTCGACGCGATCGCCAGGCAAATTCCCGGGGTCATTAAGGAGCAGAGCTCGGTCGAGAACGACTCCTTTTTCGGCGATCTGCTCGACCACCCGAGCTACACCAAGCCGGAGGAGCACGCAGGGGACAAAGTCCCTGAACTGCTGCTTTCCGGGCACCACGCGGAGATCGAGCGGTGGCGGCGCCGGGCGGCGCTGCGGCAAACGCTTTACCGGCGGCCGGACCTACTGGCCAAGGCAAAATTGACCGCAGAGGACAGGGCGCTCCTGACCGAGATCGTGCAGCATGGCTAATCTTTACCTCGCCTTGCTCCACCATCCGGTCTACAACAAGCGGCAGGACGTGGTCACGACCAGCATCACCGGGTTCGACCTGCACGATATCGCCCGTTCGGCGCTGACTTTCGGGGTCAAAAAATATTTTGTCGTTAATCCGCTGCCGGCCCAGCAGGAGTTCGCCCGGCGGATCTTTGAATTCTGGATGGACGAAGGGAGCCTGGAGTTCAACTGGACCAGGGCGGAGGCGTTCAAGCTGGTCTCGATCCAGGGGACGCTGGCCGACGCGATCGGCGCGGTGGAAAAGGCCGAAGGCCGGAGACCAAAAGTGATCGCGACGTCGGCCAAGCCGCGGACCACGCTCGGCTTTGCGCAGCTGAGCGCCGAACTGAAGACCGGCGACCAGCCGGTCCTGCTGCTGTTCGGCACCGGCTGGGGGATGGCGGACGAGGTTTTTGACCAGGTGGACGGGGTCCTGCCGCCCGTGATCGGCCAAGCCGAGTATAACCATTTGTCAGTTCGCTCCGCAACTGCTATAATACTGGATAGATTGCTAGGCCGATAGCTTAGAAGGAGCGTAATTCCCCATGGACGTTATTACCGAGATCGAAAAAAGTCAAATGAAGAAGAATGTCCCGAGCTTCAAGGTCGGAGATACCGTCAAGGTCTTTTCCAAGATCGTGGAAGGCGGCAAGGAAAGGCTGCAGGGCTTTGAAGGGATCGTCATTAAAAGGACCGGCGGCAGCAGCCGGGAAAATTTCACGGTCCGCAAGTTGGTCCAGGGGGTCGGCGTCGAGCGGACGTTCCCCATCCACTCGCCGAAAGTCGACAGGGTGGAAGTGATCCGCAGCGGCAAGGTCCGCCGCGCCAAGCTTTATTACCTGCGCAAGAGGATCGGCGGCCAAGCGACCAAGGTCGACGAAGCCGACAAGATCGAAGGGGCCACGGAAAGTGCCCCGGCTTAACCACTGGCTTTTTGACTGGTCCGAAACGATCATCGTCGCCCTCGTTCTGGCGCTGGTGATCCGCGCTTTTTTCCTCCAGGTCTTTTGGATCCCCTCCGGCTCGATGGAGCCGACGCTCGACATCAACGACCGGATCGTGGTCAATAAAGTCGCTTACCATTTCCGCGAGCCGCGGCGCCTGGAGGTCGTGGTTTTCCGCGGCGTGCCGGCGATGGGCGTGGAGAAAAAAGACCTGATCAAGCGCCTGGTTGGCCTGCCCGGCGAGAAGCTGGAGGTCAAGGACGGCAAGATCTACATCAATGACCAACCGGTAGCCGAGAAACACACGCTGAACGAGGACTACGCCAATTTCGGCCCGGTCACCATCCCGCCCGCTTCGTTCTTTGTCATGGGGGACAATCGTCCCGCCTCGGCCGACAGCCGCTACTGGGGTTTCCTGCCGAAAAGCAATTTGATCGGCCCCGCGTTCCTCCGGCTCTGGCCGCTCGCCAAGTTCGGCCTGCTTGCCTGGGACTGATGCCCTCGCTCCTTTACGAGAACCGTCTCCGCCAAAAAGGCTTCACCCTGATCGCCGGCATTGACGAGGTCGGCCGCGGTCCGCTGGCCGGTCCGGTCGTCGCGGCCGCCGTTATCCTGCCGCCCCAATACGCGATCAAGGGCCTTAATGATTCCAAGCTTTTGTCCGCCCGGCAAAGGGAGAGATTGTGCCGCGTGATCAAGGCCAAAGCGCTGGCGGTCGGCGTCGGTATCGCCGGGCATCTGGAAATAGACCGCTTGCATATCGGCCGGGCCAATCGGCTGGCGATGGAGCGGGCGGTCGGCAAGCTGGGCGTGAAGCCGGATTTTTTACTGATCGACGGCGGCCGGTCGAAGATCAAAAGCGTCATTCCCCAGCAAGGGATGACCGGCGCGGACCGGAAAAGCGCGGCGGTCGCGGCCGCTTCGATCATCGCCAAAGTAGCTCGCGACCGGATCATGCAAAAATACCATTATCTTTACCGGCTCTACCGCTTTGACCGCCACAAAGGCTACGGCACGGCGGAGCATTGCCGCCTGCTGCGGCAATACGGGCCGGCGCCCATTCACCGGCGTTCGTTCCGGCCGGTCGGCTCTCTGGCTTGACCCGCTTGACACTCCGCCCGGGGCGTTGTTATAATATTTTTACTAAAACCAACCGGGGAGGTGAAAAAAGATGAACAAGGAACAGCTCTGCAACTTCGTTTCCAAGCAGACCAAAATGTCCAAGACCAAGGTGATGGCGATGCTTGACACGACCTTTGACGCGATCGAAGGCTCGCTGAAAAAAGGCCAGGAGGTCCGGCTCGTCGGCTTCGGCACCTGGAAAAAGGCGCGCCGCAAAGCCCGCCCGGGCCGCAACCCGCAGACCGGCAAGAAACTGACGATCCCGGCCCGCAACGTCGTCAAGTTCAGCATGGGTCAACATTTATTCGATCAGCTCAATTAGCTCCCGAAGCCCCCTAAATTTTGGCGTTTTAGCCGGAAGGTAGGGGGCTTCTTCTATCCGCCAGTCACCCCACTGTCGAAAAGCACTACAGTTCACTTAGCGCTGAGCGTGGCAATAAGATTGCTATTGCGCGGGCATGGGGATGGAGAGTTACCGGCTGGGGCAGGAGGGGGAAGACGCGGCGGAGGAGTATCTCCGGCAACAGGGCTATCAGATCATCGAGCGGAATTACCATTCTCAGCAGGGGGAGATCGACCTGATCGCCAAAGAGGGCGGTTTCCTGGTCTTTGTGGAGGTCAAGAGCTACTCGTTCCGCAGCCTCGGCTCGCCGGCCGGCGCCGTCCGCAAGAGCAAGCGGGAGAGCATTATCCACGCCGCGCAAACGTATATTTACCAGCAACAGGTCAAGGACACTTATTGCCGGTTCGACGTCCTGACGATCTACCGGCGGCTGGACGGCTCCCGGGCGATCGAGCTGTACAGGAACGCTTTTTCGTGCTGATCAAGATCAATTCGGCGGCGGTGCTCGGGCTGGAAGCTTACCGGGTGACGGTCGAGATCGACGCGCAAAAGCGGCTCCCCGGCCAGTCGATCGTCGGGTTGCCCGACGCCTCGGTCAAGGAATCGCGCGACCGGGTCCGGGCGGCGATCGAGAACTCCGGCTTCGAATTTCCGCCCGGCTATTTTACGATCAACCTGGCGCCGGCCGACACCAGGAAAGAAGGCCCGCTTTACGACCTGCCGATCGCCCTGGGGATGCTGGCCGTTTCCGAACAGATCGGCCCCAAAAGGCTGGACGGCGCCTTCATGCTTGGCGAGCTGTCGCTGGACGGCGGCGTGCGCGGAGTGAACGGCGTACTGCCGATCTGTCTTTCCTTAAAAAACGCCGGGGTCAAGACGCTCCTGGTCCCCCGGGAGAACGCCGATGAAGCGGCGCTGGTGGCCGGGATCGACGTCCTGCCGGTCGGCTCGCTGCGGGAAGCGGCGGAATATTTGAGCGGCGCCAGGGAGATCGCCCCGCACAAAATAGATATCGCCGCCCTTTTTCCGCCGGAGCCGGATTACGGGATCGATTTTGCCGACGTCAAAGGGCAGGGGCACGCGAAAAGGGCGCTGGAGATCGCGGCTGCCGGCGGCCACAATCTTTTACTGGTCGGTTCTCCCGGTTCGGGCAAGACGATGCTTGCCCGCCGGCTGCCGACCATCCTGCCGCCGCTTTCCCTCGGCGAAGCGCTGGACGTGACCAAACTGTATTCCGTGACCGGGCTGCTCGACGGCAAGAAAGTGCTGATCACCAACCGGCCGTTCCGCTCCCCCCACCACACCACTTCCGACATCGGGATCATCGGCGGCGGCCGGATCCCGCGCCCGGGGGAGGTGTCCCTCGCTCATTTGGGAGTCCTCTTCCTCGATGAATTTCCCGAATTCGAACGGAACGTGCTGGAGGTCCTGCGCCAGCCGCTGGAAGACGGCAAAGTCACCATTTCCCGCGCCCATTCGACCCTCACTTATCCCGCCCAGTTCATGCTGGTGGCGGCGATGAATCCCTGTCCGTGCGGCAATTATCTTGACCCGATCAAGCATTGCACTTGTTCCCCGTTCAAGGTCCAGCAGTACTGGAGCAAGTTGTCCGGTCCGCTGCTCGACCGGATCGACCTGCATGTCGAAGTTCCCCGGCTGAAGAAGGAAGAGCTGGCCGCGCAGCCGAACGGAGAACCGTCAAAAGCGATCAGGGCCAGGGTCGCGGCCGCCCGCCTGGTCCAGCAGGCAAGATTCCAGGGGAGCGAAGCGTTCTGCAACGCCCGGATGAGCCCGCGGCAGATGAAGGATGCCTGCGTGCTGGATAAGGAGGCCGAGGCGCTGCTGAAAGCGGCGATCATGCACCTGCAGTTGTCCGGCCGGGCTTACGACCGGATCCTCAAGGTCGCCCGGACGATCGCCGACCTGGACGGCTCGTCCGCAATCCAGGCAAAGCATATAGCGGAAGCGACTCAATACCGTAATATGGATCGCAACCCCGCAACAAGCTCGGGATAAGGGGGGAAAGACAATGGACCAAATGATGCTGCTGAAGATAGTTGATCGGAATATCTATCAGATCAGAGGACTTAAAGTGATGCTGGATCGGGACCTGGCGGAATTATACGGCGTTAAGCCGATCCGTTTGCGGGAACAGGTAAAACGTAATCCGGGACGCTTTCCGGCAGATTTCATGTTCCGCTTGAATGAGACAGAAACTAGGTGGCTGGTATCGCAAAATGCGATACCTACTACCAAGAGCCTGGGCGGATCACTCCCTTTAGTATTTACGGAACATGGCGCTCTGATGCTTTCCTCGGTTTTGAATACGGAACGGGCTATCAAGATGGGCATCTTCATTGTTCGGGCGTTCGTGAAGATGCGGGAAATGGCCGGTTCATACAAGGCGCTGGCAGTACAGATAAGGGAAATGGAGCGGACTTATGACAAGCGTTTTCGGATCGTTTTCAGCGCTTTAAGAAAAATCATTGATCCGCCTATAGGACCGAAGAAACGGATCGGATTTCTCCGAGGAGGTGAGGCGTAATGTATCGGGTGGTTTATCAATTACCGTTCAACAGCATCAGGGAAATTTACATGCCGTCAGACGAATTGCAAACCTGGCTGCGCTGGCACTGGCTGCGCGAGCGGATCGTTAGTTACGAGGAGGTGAATTAAATGAAGGAAGGGACAAAGGAGTTGTTCCAACGGATGGTTAAGGCTGGGAGGCGGACCTATTTCATTTCGGTCCGGCAGACGGAGAACGAGAAGAAGTACGTGACCGTGACGGAGAGCCGGCTGGTGGACAAGAACAAGTTCGACCGGTTCAATATCATGGTATTCCCGGAAAAACTGGCGGATTTCGTCACGGCTTTGCAGGATGCTTACGCGGTGGCGGTTTAACGCTTAGCCGAAGGCGCTCCGGCCGGCGCCGGGGCGCCCGGCGGCCTAAAAGCGGCGCCGACGCGGGCGATCGTGCGGAGAAAACCCTTGTCCCGCAGCCGGTGAAAATACCGTTCCAGCTCGGCGTCGCGCTCCCGTTCCGACCAGTCGGCTCGGTCGAACCTGCGAAAGTTCAGGGCGGTGAATTTCCTGACCGTCGAACATCCGCCTCCGTAGGCGGCGAGGAGTTTTTTCCACATGTAAAGATCGGTCGCGATCTCCTGCGGCGGGGTTGTCACCCAGCCTTCTTTTAAGCCGAAATAACTGTCTCTGGTGTGGGCGCCGAAGGTTAAACCGAAAAAATTTTCCCCCTTTAACATCCGCTCGACAATAGCGGGATCGTTCAAGTCTATCCAGTAAACCCCCATCAGTAGATTTTTGTTGTCCCGGATTTTCTTGGGCGGGGCGACAATGCCGTGGAGGGAATGGGTAAAACGGCAACCGGCCAGGGAGCGCTCCATTTCCGCGACGTGCGCGGGGAGCCACAGGTCATCGTGGCTGCAATAACAGATGATCTTGCCGGTCGTTTGCTTGATAACGACGTCCCGGTAAGACTCCCCGGTCCTTGGCGATTTCGGAAAAATGAAAACTTTGACGCGGGGGTCATCGTCCGCTATTTCCCGGAAGAGGGAGACCATCTTGTCGGGCGAGCCGTCGCAGATGACGCAGATCTCCAGGTCGCGGACCGTCTGTTGTTGGACGCTTTTTATTGCCCAGCGGGCAAACAGGGCGTCGCCGTAGGTCGGGATGATAACGGTTGCCCTGGCCGGGCCGGGCTTCAGTTCTAAATAATGCCCGGGTATTGGAAAGTATTGGGCGATTCTTGCAAGCCATCCCATGCCTTGTGCTCCTTGCGGGTATCGATCAATTTCTGGATATAATCGCTGAAGATGGGCGGCCGGTGTTTGGTCCCGATATACGGGTAATTATCGCTGTTCGCCGCCTCGATCTTTCTGAGCCGGCTGGGATGCCATAAAAAATCATCTTCTAAATAGTCGTTCAAGTCGAGCAGCGCGGCCTCTTTCTGGTATTTGCATTCCGGGCCGAGGTAATTGACGCCGTCCGCCCCGACCTGGATCAGGAAATAAGACCCGTGCAGCTTCTCGAACTTCAGGGGGAGAGGGGAATAACGTTCCAAGGGGACCTGGACGTTAAAATTTTCCGGCCAGACCGTTTTCAGCCGTGCGATCTCTTCCAGGGTGCCGGACTGATCGTCCTGGACCGGCGTTCCCGCCTCCCAATCGACGCAAAACGGGTGAAAATAGAGCCAGTCTATACCGGCGGCGAACGCCTGGGCCCCGACCGGGCCGTACCGGTGGTTCCACGCTTTTCGGGTCAGCATGGCGGCGCCGAGCTCCAGCGGGCTTTTTTCCCGGTCGATGCGCCGGCGCAGCCCGGCGATCTTTTTCAGGGTATTGCTAAGCGATTCGGTGTCCGCTTCCTGCCAATCATAGAGAGAAATGCGGATCGAGGTCGCATGCTCCAGCAGGGCATCTTGCACTTCGGGGCGGTCGATGTTGGCGCCGTTGGAAATAATTGCGATCTGCTTGAACCCTTTCTTTTTTGCCAGCTTGATCGTTGCGGGAAAATGGGGGACGATCGTTGGCTCTCCCCCTGACAACACTAAGCCAGTAGTTCTGTGGCCCAGTATCCCGAATAGCCTGTCGAGAAAAGGGAGCTGCAAGGTCAACCCGGGCTTTTTGGACGCTGAGTAGGGGCAGGCAGGGCAGTCGCGGGAACACAACTGCGTCAGGTCCATTTCCATGGTGGTCGGGAATATCCGTTCATTGTTCAGGTACGCTTCTATTTTATGATGATCAATCCCTACCTTGGAGGGGGCGAAGATCTTGCCATGGTGTTTCATCTCATAAACCTGCCTTTTTCCGCAGATTCAGGATCGCTTGCGTGACTTCTTTGGCGCTTTCCAGGTCGCAGCGCGGCGCGGGCCCGCCCTGCAGATAGGCGACGAATTCCTGCAGTTCCAGGTAAAGCGGGTAAGCGGTGTCGATCGGGACCTTTTCTTCGCCCTTGGCATTCCTGACCGTCAGGTGGTCATCGTAAGCATCATAAAGTTCAGCGGACCCTTTCTGGCCATGGAGGCTGACCCCGCTGACCTTATTGCAGTGCCGGCCGCTGACATTCAAGGTAACCGCGGGATCATGCCCAAGCATGGCGGTAAGACTAACCGGGAGCCCGGTGTTGTCTTTGATAACCTTGATCGCTCTGATCTCTGCCGGAATAGCGCCCAGGATATGCTTGATAATGGTCAGGTCGTGGACGGACTGGGTCCAGAAAACATCGCCGCCGTGGAAATCATTTACCCAGGCATGCCTGGTCAGGCAAAGCTCCTCGAGCCGCCCGATCCGGTCCGACCGCGCGATCAGCCGCAAAGCCTCGATCCCGGGATGATAATGCCATTTGTGCATCGCGAAGATATATCCGGCGCCGCCGAGGCTTTTTAGCCGAGCGTAATCGGCCAGGGAGAGACAGAGGGTCTTTTCCGCGAAGATCGGCTTTTTCTGCGGCAATAAGCGGGCGCATTCTTTTGTCAGGTCGGGGATCGGAACGGCGACGACATAGCCGTCACAGGCCGGCAGCTCACTTACGCTGGAATAGGCCCGGAGCGCGCCCAGCTCGGCGGCAAGGTCCCGGGCGGCGGGGTCGGGGTCCACGACCTGTGTTTCGCATTCTAGTTTGATCAGGTCCCTTAAAATATTCCGGCCCCAGTTCCCGCAGCCGATCAGGCCGAGGCAAGGCCCCTTAAGGTTTGACTTTATCCCCATGCTCGAAGCGGTTGACGACCAGGCCGGACAGGAGCTTGGGGTAGAAGTAAGTCGACTTGTGCGGCATCTTTTCCAGGTCGCTGGCGACGGCGATGATCTCTTCGATCCTGGTCGGGTTCATCAGGATGGCCATGATCGCCCCTTTGGCGTCAACGGCCTTGATCGCGTCCTCTTCCTTCTTGAAATAGGTGACCTTGTCTTCGGTCTCCTGGGCGATGTTCAGCAGCCGGTCGAACACCGCGTAATGGAGGATGTTGACGTCGAGCTTTTTCCAGGCGGCCGGTTTCTCTTCGGCGACCATCTCTTCCACGATCGCTTCATCGCGCAAGGTCAGCAGGTAATAGCGGTAATTGCCGAGGTACAGGCCCAGGACGTGCTTGTCCGCGGCTTTGGCCATGTCCTTGAGCAGTTTCTTGCGGACATTTTCGGCGGTCTTTTTTGTGGCGGGGTAAGGGGTGACCGTAAAGTATTGCTTCAGGTCTTCCTCAAAGCGGATCGGATCGTAATATTCGAGATTGCTGACCGCCCGGTGGATCGGCAGGACGACCAGGCCTTTCCCCTCGACCGGCGTAAAGTACATCAGGACGTGGTTATACGCTTCCTCCTCGGTGAACTTCGTGTTGCGCGTTTTCAGCTCGTTCTTGAAGCGGATCGCCGCTTCGTAGCGATGGTGCCCGTCCGCGATGAACACCGCCTTGTCCTTCATCTCCTGCACGATCTTGGCGAGCGCCGGTTTCTTGTCGATCCGCCAGAGGCGGTGCGTGACCCCGTCCCGGTCCTTGGCCTCGATCGTCGGGGTCTTTTTCGTGAATTGTTTCAAGGCCTTGCTGAGCTTGTCCTTCTTGTCCGAATAGAAGGCGAAGACCGAATCGAGGTTGGCGTTGGTGGCGCGCATCAGCTGCAGCCGGTCGAGCTTCGCTTTGGGATAGGTCTCTTCGTGCGGGTAGACTTTCCCCCGGCCGATATCTTCCAGGCGGATGATCCCGAAAAAGCCGAGGCGGACGAATTTGCGCCCCTGGCAGGAGAATTTCTGCTCGTAGGCGTAAAAAGCCGGTTTATCGTCCTGGAGGAAGATCTTGTGCCGGGACCAGCCGTCGAGGAACGCGGCGGCCCGGACATAGCGGTTGTTATATTCGTTATCGCCCGGGAACTCCTTGCCGAGGATCAGCCGGATAAAGTTGAAATTGTTAAGCCGATAGAGCTCGTCCTGCTCCTCCGGGGAGATAACGTCATAGGGTGGGGACATGACTTTCGAGAGGTTCTTGAGCTTTTTCTTGTTATAAATGATCCCACGAAAGGGAAAAACCCTGACCATATATCCGGCATTATAGCATATAGGCAAATAACCGCCAAGTCGGGTGAAATTTCAGCAAAGCCGGCCCGATAAACAAGAGGCATATGATCATTAGCAATCTGATCTCAAAAATAGCTCAAATTACGGCAAAAAACGTAACGGCGCAGAACGCGGCCAAATCCGCCGACGGGTCGCTTTGGGATTACATTACTGATATTTTTACCACTCCGGCCCCCGCGGCTACCGGCTGCTCGCTTGACCAGGGGCATAACGACCAGGTGCCGCCCGGCGTCCATTTCTACCTGACCGGTGAAGCGCGGAACGATTGGGGGAAGGCCGCCGATCAGGTCTTGCGGCAGTATTGCGGCATCGCGGAGCCGACCGCCGAGCAAGTCAATGCCACCCGCCAGGCGCTGGTGACGGCGAACGTCGACCACCTGGATAACGGCGTCAACGGCGTCATCACTTACGACAGTAACAGCCCGGTCGGGGTCGACCACCGGCTCCTCCTTTTCCTTTATAACGACACGGAGATTTTCCTCCCGCAGACGTCTAGCCCGGCGATCTGCCCGGCGCCGCCAGCGACAACGACGCCAACGCCGGTTCCTGTCCCGGTACCGGCGCCGGCCGTCCCGGCCGAACAACCGCCGGTCGTGCCGCCGCCTCAGCCGCAAGTTGACGCCAACGCTCCGGACATTACGCCTCCGGCCGAGGACGTTGTCCAGGCGCCGGCGGCAGTGGAGGCCGGCACCGAAATGGCGGAAGCGAAAAAACAGCTGGAACAGGCGATCGGCCGGGCGACCAGCGTGATCAGAGATTTGGAGTCGACCAATGACGACCAAATGAGGGCCCGGGCCGGCACTTTAAGACAGGCGCGCAACCAAGCCCAGTCGGCGCGCGAAGCGACCGAGCTTCAGGCGGTCCAGGACGCGACCCAGGCGCTGAACAGCGCCCGCACCAGCGCCAAACGGGCGCTTGACGCGTATTTAAGAAATCTGTAACGGAGGATAATATAATGATCAACGGGGTACAGCTCGATGTCGCCAGTGTTTGCCGCTCCCGGGGCGGTTTGGTGGTCAATGATCCGGCCGGGATCACGGCGCAAAGCGGAGCGGCAATCGGACAGTTGAACGATCTGGCCGTTCTTTTAGCGGCCGGACAGATCTTAAGCGACCTCGACGCCTCCTTATCGGCTATTGAACGGTTCTCCACCAATTCCGCCATTAAGATCAGCCAGGCGATGGCGGCGGCGACCGGGGCGACGGCGCTCGAAAAATATTTCAGCGCCTTGCAGAGCGTTTGCACCGACGACCAGTGCAGCGGCTTGCCACTGGCCGACCGGCAGCGGGCCATCGCGCGGCTCGGCTTGCTGCGGACGGCAATGGATAAGCTGAGCGCCCTCTCTCTCTCCACGCAGACCCTCGACCGGCTGATCGCGGCCGAAGCCGACCAGGGCGATGCCGGGGTAAAAAAGACGCTGAACGCGGTCAATTTCCTGACCGCGAAGCTGGCGGAAGAGTTAACCATCCCCCAGGATCAATTGAACGAAGCCGGGCTTAACCGGCTGATCGCCGACCGCTGCCAGGCCGGGGTCAGGACCGAAGCGCCGGTTATTGCTCAGCCGATCGTGCCGCCGGTCGTGGTTAATCCGCAGCCGGAGCCGGTCGCGCCGGCCAGCGGGATGTCGTTCGCTTACGGCGTCAGCGCAATACCGTCTTATAGCTTTTTGGTCGCCGGCGACGAGAACGCCGCGGTCGAAGCTGGTCCGGCGCTGCACGACCGGGCGACGCTGGCGTTCAATTTCCCGGGAACGCTCAAAACAGTCCAGTTGGATTATGCCGGGCTGGTCAACGTCGACAATGGTTTTACCTCCCGCTTCACCCAGGACCAGGCGACGGCCAGCCTCATGCTCGGCTGGAGAACGGTGGAGTTGACCTTCCAGGGAGGGTACCTTTGGCTCAACGATCTGCTCAACAATAACAGCGAACATCTCGGCGCGCTCGGCGTCGGCGCGGCGATCTTCGACCGCCTGCTCGGTCTTTACGGCGGCGGCATTGCCGGCACGACCTTTGGTGGTTACGGCGGGGTCCGGTCCACCTATACCTGGCAGGACTACGATATCAGCCTGAGCGGGGAAGTCGACTACAGTTACATTAATTCTTCACAGGTGGCGGGGACGCTCGGCCTGAACTATTCGCCGGTCTCGTTCTGGGGAGCGGACCTGCTCCTCGGCCTCTCGGCCGGCGCGGTCTATAACGTCGACCAGCAGGCGGCGGCCGTTAACCTCGGTTTAGTCCTGTCGCTGCAGGGCGATATCCTAGCTCCCCAGCCGCTCCGTCAGGGAGGGTTTTAATGGCGGTCAGCTCCCCAAAACCGGCCGTCCACTCCTGGCTGCACCCGATCCGCCGGATCGACGCGCGGACGGCGGAACGCGCCGGCCTCAGAAAACTGGGAACGGCCTTAAAGTATATTTTCCCCGTTTCCACGATCGGCGTGACCGCGGCGCTCTTTTTGACGGCGCCCGGCGCGGCCACCGTTGGCGGGCTGGTCCTGTATTCGCTGTTGACCGGGAGCGGCAGTTCGCTGCTCTCTTGGGGTCTCGGCAAAAGTTTCCGCAACGCGGCGCTCGACCGGCAGGTGGCGGAAAAAGCCGAGCAGGTCAACGAGCTGCATCGCGAGCGCTCTTCGCTCCTCGGGAAACTGCGCGAACTGGGGATCGAGGACGAAGAGATCCAGGAAAAGCCGTTCGACGGCCATAACGTTTACAAGAGTACGCTTGGCATCGGCGGGATGGCGGTCGCCCTGCTGGTCAAGAACCTCGATCTTGACCGCCATTGGGTCTTTAAGATCCCCCGGCCGGACCTGCTGAACAACGCGGTCCTGCTCGCCCAGTTCAAGGGGCGGGAAGCCAGGGCGATGCTCGACCTGAACCACCCGAATATCGTCCGCTTTTTCAAGCTGTCGCACATGAGCCGCGAGATCTATCTCGACCTGCTTGGCCGGACGGGGATCGAAGAGTACCAGCGGCTGGGCGCCGACCAGGGAATGCCGGTCGAGATCCCCTACATTGAAATGGAGTTCATCAACGGGGAGACTTTATCCCGTCATCTGGAGAGAGGGGCGTTGCCGGCCGGTAAGGCGGCCAAACTGGCGATCGATATCGCCAACACGCTCTGGTTCGTCGGCTACAAGGGGATCGTTCATCGCGACCTGAAGCCGGACAATATTTTCGTGGTACCGGACGAGACCGCGCCGGGGAGCGAAACGATCAAGATCGCCGACTTCGGCCTGGCCAAAACGGTCGACCGGAGCGGGAAGCGGGAGACCGCCAACCTGACCCTGTTCGGCGAAGTCAAAGGGACGCCGGAATACATGTCGCCCGAGCAGGTGCGGGGCGAAGATATCGACTGGCGGACCGACCAATACTCGCTCGGCGTTATCCTTTACGAAATGCTGGCCGGCAAACTGCCGTTCGGGGAAAGCGCCGGCGGCCTGGACGATAACCAGGCGCTGGTCGGCTATTTTTCCAAGGTCTTGAGCGAAAAGCCGCGCGATCTGAGCGAGATCCCGGGAATCCCGGTCGGCCTGGCGCGAACAGTTGATAAAATGCTGGCCAAGGCGCGGGATGACCGCTTTGCCAGCTGGGAAGACTGCGTCCGCGCCCTGGAGAGCATCGATCTGGGGACCGAAACGACCGCGGTCGCTCCCCGGCCCAAGCACTGAGAGCGGCCGTTCCGCCGACATTATGCTATAATTGCCCCATCATGACGACGCCGATCGCGGTCCTGATCATTTTCCTCCTGACCTACGCGCTCTTTGTCTTTTTCCCCAAGCACCGGACGATGTTGGCCTTATCGGCATCAGCCGTGCTGCTGCTGGGCCGCGCGCTGACCCCGGAACAGGCGTTTTGGGCGGTCAACTGGAACGTGATGGGGATCTTTGTCGGGACCCTGGCCGTGGCCGATATTTTCATGGAGAGCAGGGTGCCGGCCCACCTGGCCGAGCTGATCGTCGACCGGGCGAAAAATACCGGCTGGGCGATCCTGCTCATCTGCTTGTTGACCGGCTTTATTTCCGCTTTTGTCGAGAACGTGGCGACCGTTTTGATCGTGGCGCCGATCGCCCTGGCGCTGGCGAAAAAATTGCAGATCAACCCGGTCAACATGATGATCGCCATCGCCGTTTCCAGCAACCTGCAGGGGACGTCCACCCTGATCGGCGACCCCCCCAGCATGCTGCTCGGCGGTTTTGCCAAAATGACCTTCTGGGACTTCTTTTTTTATCACGGAAAGCCGAGCATTTTCTTTGCCGTCGAACTGGGGGCGCTCGCTTCGTTCTTTGTCCTCTATTATTTCTTCCGGCAGCAGCGGGCAAAGACCGCGCTGGTCCGGGTCGAAAAGATCAAGTCGTTATTCCCGACCGGGCTGCTGGCCGCGCTGGTGATCTGTCTGGCGCTCAGCTCTTTTATCCCGTTCGAGGGAGCGGCCGGCACGATCTGCCTCATGTTCGGCCTGGTCTCCCTGCTCTGGAAAGTGGCAACGCAAAAGACTCCGTTCTTCCGGGAGATCGTTAAACTGGATTGGGACACGACCTTGTTCCTGGTTGGGGTGTTCGTCCTGGTCGGCAGCCTGACGCTGGCCGGCTGGCTCGATATCTTTGCCTCTCAGCTGGCCGCTCTGGTCGGCAGTAATGTCCTGCTCGGTTTTATTACGATCGTTGTTGTCTCGGTCGTTATCTCGGCGTTCGTCGATAACGTTCCGTTCCTGGCGGCAATGTTGCCGGTCGCCGTTACGCTTTCCGCCAAGCTGGGGATCGAACCGTCGCTGCTCCTTTTCGGCCTGCTGATCGGAGCGAGCCTGGGCGGGAATATCACGCCGATCGGCGCGTCCGCCAACATCGTCGCTTGCGGTCTCTTAAAAGAAGAAGGCCATCAGGTTAGCTTCGGCGAGTTCGCCCGCATCGGTTTGCCGTTCACGCTTGTGGCGGTAACGGCCGCGTCGCTCTTTCTCTGGTTCGTCTGGCGCTGACGGTTAAAAGACCGGCGGCGGCGGTTGCGGCGTCGGATTGGCCTGAGGAATGGCCGCGATGTGCGGCGCCGGGGCGAGCTCGCTTTCCGGCCGCTTCATCTTGCCGCCGGTGATCAGCTCCAGCACCCGCTCCAGGTCTTCCTTGGAATAATACTCGATCTCGATCTTCCCCCGGTCCGGCGTGCCGAAGATCTTGACCTTGGTCGCCAGCTGCTCGGTCAGCTGCTCGACCAGCGCGTTCAGCTCGGTGTTGGTCGTGTAAGCCCGCTTCCGTCCGCCTTTTTTCGCTTTGGCCTTGGTCTCCTTGCCGGTGACCAGGATCTCGGCGTCGCGGACGTTCAGGTTCCCCTTAACGATCTCTTTCCAAAAGTGGATCTGCTTGTCGGCGTCCTCCAGCGACAGGAGCGGCCGGGCGTGGCCGACGGTGATCTCCCCCTTGCGCAGGCTGTCTTTCACCTGTTTGGGGAGGGAGAGGAGGCGGACCATGTTGGCGACGGTCGAACGGTCCTTGCCGACCCGCTTGGCGATGTTCTCCTGGGTCAGGCCGAACTCCGACGCGAGCCGCGCGTAGCCTTCCGACTCGTCCATCGGGTTCAGGTCTTCCCGCTGCAGATTTTCGATCAGCGAGATCTCCAACGATTGCTGGTCGGTAAAGTCCTTGACGATGGCGGGGATCACGGCGATCCCGGCCATTTTCGCCGCCCGGAGCCGGCGCTCGCCGGCGATCAGTTCGTACTTGCCGTCGCGCATCCGGGTCAGGATCGGCTCGATCACTCCCTGGGCCTTGATCGATTCGGCCAGGTCATGGAGCGCCTCTTTGGTGAAAACGGTGCGGGGCTGCCGGGGATTGGCGACCACGCTGTTGATGTCGACGTTAACGATCGTCCGGCCGCCGACAAAGACCGATTGCTGGGGGATCAGCGCCCCCAAGCCCTTGCCTAAACCCCTTTTATTCGCGCCGCTGTTGCTAGATCCTGCCATCATCCAACACCTCCCGACAAAGATTTTCGTAAGCTTCGGCCCCTTTGCTCCCGGGGTCGTAGAAGATGATCGGCTGGCCGAAGCTGGGCGCTTCCGCCAGGCGGACGTTGCGCGGGATGACGGTCTTAAAGACCTTGCTGCCGAAGTATTTCCGGGCTTCTTCGGCGACCTGGGAAGAGAGGAGGGTGCGCGGGTCGAACATCGTCAAAACGATCCCGCGGATCTTTAGGCTGGGGTTCAGGCTTTCGCGGACCAGCTCGAGCGTGTGGGTCAGCTGGCTGATCCCTTCGAGCGCGTAATACTCGCACTGGATCGGGATGATCACTTCGTTGGCGGCGGTCAGGGCGTTGACCGTCAGGAGCGAGAGCGACGGCGGGCAATCGATCACCACGATATCGTAGTTCTGCTGGATCGAGCCGAGCGAGCTCTTCAGCCGGGTTTCCCGCGGTTCCACGGCGACCAGCTCGACTTCGGCGCCGGCCAGGCGCGGGGTGGAGGGGAGGACGTCGAGATTGGCAATGTTCGACTTGATGATCACTTCCTGCGGATCGGTCCCTTCGATCAGGACGCTGTAGAGGCAGTCCTTGATCTGGGTCCGGTCCACGCCCAGCCCGACGCTGGCATTGCTCTGGGGGTCGATGTCGACCAGCAGGACTTTTTTGCCGAAGGTCGCGAGGTATGCTGCCAGGTTGACGGTGGTAGTCGTTTTGCCGACTCCGCCTTTTTGGTTGACTACCGCGTAGGTCGTCGCCATAACCCGGCCATTATATCACAGGGGTTGTTTTTTTGCCACGCCGGGGCGGCGCGGGTATTGGGGTGGGGTCGGGCGGACTTTCTTGATGATCAAGAGAGAGCGCCGGGGGTGTTTTATAACGGCGCTGATTTCGCCGCCGAGGAGCGCGACCGCCTTTTGGGCCGATTCGACCTCCGGCTCGATCGCCACTTCTTTCCAGGCCGCAAAGGCGCCGCCGACCTTGACCAGCGGCAGGCAGAGTTCCGCGAGGACGCGCAGGTCGGCGACCGCCCGGGCGACCGCCAGGTCAAAACTTTCCCGGTGGGTGCCGGCGTAATCCTCGGCGCGGGCCCAGACCGCCTCCGCCCCGGCCAGGCCGAGCGTTTTGATGAGATGGTCAAGAAAGCCGACCTTCTTTTTGGTCGCCTCGAGCAGGGTCAGTTTGAGGCCGGGGCGGGCGATCTTCAGCGGAATGCCGGGGAAACCGGCGCCGGCGCCGACGTCGACCACGGATTCGTTAGTGAGCGGGAGATGTTCAAGCAGCAGCAGGGAATCGGCGAAGTGCTTTTCTTTTATCGCTTCAGGCTCGGTGATGGCCGTGAGGTTGAACTTCTTGTTCCACTCGACCAACTCGTTCAGATAGAGGTCAAAAAGCTTGTCCAATGGAGAAATGCATAATGCCTTCACCGAAGGCTTTGCCGCCCGGGACGCCCCAGTCGAGGCGGATCGGGCCGAGCGGGGTGTTGATCCTGATCCCGGGGCCCCAGCCGGAGATGAACGAGCCGTAATCGGCGGGACCGACGTCCCAGGCGTTACCCCAGTCGTAGAAAAACACGCCCTGGAACATGTCGGAGAAGTTCAGGCGGTACTCCGCGTTGGCGATCAGCTTTTTCTTGCCGATCCGCGCTTCGGACGGATAGAAGCCGCGGACGGTGTTGGCGCCGCCGATCCAGTAAAGATCGCCGATCGGGACGTCGCCGTAGCCGATCCCGGTCCCGACGTGGAAGGCGGCGACCTGGTTGTCAAAGAGCGGAAAATACTGGTTCAGGTCGATGCCGACCTTAGTGAAGCTGGTCGTCCCGCCGGTGTGCTTCCACCCCTGGCGCAGGTCGAGGGTGTAATAGCGGCCCTCTTTGGGGTTGAGCCAGAAATCGCGGGTGTCAAAGGCGATGTTCAGCCCGATCGTGTCGGAGCGGTACGCCTCGAACGTGGCGGCGTTGTAAGGGCTGACGTTCTCGCTGCCGATCGTCCAGGTGACGTTATAATTGTCCCGGAACGGCTTGCCGATGGAAACGTCAAACCCGTTATAGACCCCGTCCTGGGTGGTGAGAATGATGTCCCGGCCGATCGTCAGCCAGCGGCGCGCGGTCAGGGCGGCGTGGTCGCCCAGTTTTTGCTCCAGGAACCACGGATTGTAATATTTGAACTGGTAGGTCGACATCGTCTGGCCGGCCTGGCCGCGGATCAGTATCCCCTGCGCGGTCCCCATCAGGTTGTTGATCGACAGGTCGACAAAACCGAACCACCCCTCGCGCTCGCCGTAGCCGCCGCCGAAATTGACGGTGCTGGTCCGCGTCTCCTTGATCTTGAGCTGGAGGACGATCTTGTCCTTGGTGCTCCCCGGCTCAAAATTGGGGGTGACTTCGGCGAAGAAGCCGAGGTTGAAGATGCGGCGCAGGTCTTTCTTGAGCAGTTCCTCGTTGAGGACCGAGCCGGGCTTGGTCTTCATCTCGCGCAGGATCACGTAATCCTTGGTCCCCTCGTTGCCGTCGAGGGTGATCGCTTCGACCTGGCCTTCCATGATCTGGAAAGAGAGGACGTTCGTCTTTTTATCGGTCTCCACGTCGATGACCCGGGCAAGCATGTAGCCGTCTTTTTTGTATTTGTTGTTGATCTGGTCGATGTCGCTCTGCATTTTCTGGTAATTGAGCAGGGCGCCTTTTTTGGTGGTGAGCAGGCCGAGCAGCTCGGCGGAAGAATAGACGGTGTTGCCGGAAAAGACGATGCCGCTGATGACCGGGTTTTCCACCACCCGGAAGATCACCCGGGTCCCGCCGCTGGCGGCCTCGAACGACGGGGTAACGTCGGCAAAGTAGCCGAGCGCGTAGATCGCCTTCAGGTCGCCTTTGATCTTTTCTTCCGACAGGGTGTCGCCGACGCGGGTGAAGACGACGTCCATGATGTCCTTGGTCGCCACCTGTTGGTTGCCGCTGATCTCCAGCGCGGTGATGTTGGGCGACAGCGCCTCGTCGCCCGGCGCCGCCCAGGCGGCGGCCGCGACCAGCAAGGCGAGGAGCAGCGTTATCAGTATCCTGTTTTTGCGCATATATTCCTTAGACAGGCCGCAAGGCCGAAAAGTTCCCGCGAACCTGCTTACCAAAAAGAAAAACCGGCTTTTAGAGTGAGCTTGGAATAGCCGGTCGAGATCTGCTGCATACTTATCGGCTCCCGATAATATATTATAGACCAAATCGGGGTTAATTTATACATTAACTGGTAGTTAAAGCTGTTGGCGGCCGCGCTCCCGTTGCCGGCGCTCGACGGGTTCTGTTCCATCGCCTGGGAATAGCGGACATCGATGTAAAGCCGGTCAAAGAGCCCTTTGACGAAGCCGACGCTCCAGGCCGGCTTTTCGGTGTCAAAGCCCTTGATGTCGCGCGCCCCCATCGCTTCCCGGAACTTGGGTCCGAAGTTGTACTCCAGCGTCAGGCTTTCCAGGCCGAGCTTCGATTCGATCTCCCGCTCCACGCCGCGGAAGAGGATGGTCGAGACCCGGCTGCTCAGGTAGTCGGCGACGATCGCGTTGGTTTCGACCTGCTCGCTCTGGCCCCCTTCCTGCCGCCCGATCCCGGCGAGCGACTTGATGAAGTCGGGGAGGAGCAGGACCTTGAGGTCCTGTTCGCTGTAAGCGGCCGGGACCATTTCGGGCGGCGACTTGCTCTTGTCCTCCGTAAAGGCGGCCAGCGCGATCTTGAGCCCGAGGGTTTGTTCCTTGGCGCCCATCGTCCCGCTGAGCCGGGCAAGGACGTTGACCGGCTTATTGACCGTTTTTCCCTCGGTGTCCTTTTCGAGGTTCTCTACCTGGACGTTCGCCGTGATATTGATATCGGGCATCGCCCCGGCCGCGCCCTCGCGCCCTTTGAAGACGGCCCGGTTTTCCTGGACCTTATCCGCGTCGTACGGGTAATATTTTTTCTGCTGCTCGGCGTTCAGGAGCATGAATTCCCGGTTGAAGATATTGACCGTGCCGCGTTTAACGTCGATCTTGCCCAGCATGATCGGTTCGCCCAAGCTGCCGCTGATCTTCAGGCCGGGGCCGGCGATCTCGAGGTTCATTAAAATGTTGCTCAGGTTCAAGGTGGCCACATCGCCCATGGCGGCATAAACGTTCTTGTTCAGGTCGACGGCCAGGTCGAGGTCGAGCGGGAACGCTTTACCGCCCTGGCCGCTCTGGACCAGGGTGATGACCGCGTCATTGACGGCCGCCCGGCCGGTCAGTTTCGGTCCCTGGCTCAGATCAAAATAGAGCGGGCCGGCGAGCGTCAGCGACTTGATGTCCATTACGCCGACGAACAGGTTGGGGAAAGCCGCGTAGATCTTGGTCGGGCTGAATTCCAGGTCGAGATCGATCGCGCTTTTGTCCGCCAGGACCCGGCTGAGGTCGATCGTGCCGGCCAGGCCCAGCGGGTTGGACTGGTCCCTGGTCCGCCGCCCCTGCCAGATCCCGGTCAAGCTTTGGATGGTCAGCAGATTGCTTTCGATCTCGGCCGTTCCCCGCAGGTCGTGCAGCTCGGAATCGAGCGCCCGGACGTACAGGGTGCCGTCGTTAATGGTGGCGCGGCCGCTGATCGTCGGCCGCTCAAAGCTGCCCGACATGTTCAGCTTGACGGTCGATCTCCCCTTACGCCATTCAACCTGGTCGGTAAAAAGGTTGAGCAAGCCGAGCGAGTTGCCCTGCAGATCGGCTTCCAGGCTGATCCCGCCCGGCGGCGTTAAATTGACGGAGCCGTACGCCCGGGAAAGGAGCCCGCCCTGGAGCAGGGAAAACTCGTGCAAGTAAAACTTGTCATTGCGTTTGCTGGCGGCAAAAGTTATCTCGTCGTAGTCGGTACCGGCCAGGGAGAGCCCTTTGCCGGCCGCGGCCACGGTGAGCCGCAGGTTTTCGAGCGGCCCGTCGATCCCGGCGTTCATGTTAAAGTTGCCGCGGTACTTTTTGCCGGGGAAAGCCAGCTCCAGCAGGTCGACCGGCAGGTCGTTGGCGACGATATGGAGGAACAGCTTATTGTCCAGGTCGTATTCGCCGCGGACCGTCAGATTCCCCGGGCTTTTGCGCAGCAGCGCCTGGCTGATCTTTAATTTCCGCTCCTGGAGGGCGGCCGCGAACGTCAGGTCGTCGAACCGGTATTGGCGCAGCGAACCGCGGCTCACGACCGCCCGGAAGTCGCCGCTCAGCTCCGCGGCGCTGCCGGTCAGATGCGCTTCTCCGGTCAGGAGGCCGCTGAGGTTTTCCGCCGGGGATTTGGCGAGCTGCTTTTCAAAGTCCTGCCTGATCAGCGCGAACTTTTTCAGGAAATATTTGTTCCCTTCCGCCTGGTACATCCGGATCGAGCCGTTGTCCGCGAACGCCGCGGCGGCCGGGAGCCGGAAGCCGGTCAGATTGATGGTCTTTTTCCCCCGTGCGGTCGGCGGCGAAAAACGCCGGAAGAATTCCGCCTGGACTTTGCTGTATAAGTTATAAGCGGCGCCGAGGTCGGCGTGGAGGACATGGAAATCAAGGTCGAGGCGGGCGGGGGAAAATTCCCCGTCCAGGGAATAACGGTCCGTCCCGGCGGCCAGCACGATCGGGTCGAGGACCGTCAGCCGGCCGCCGCGCCAGCTGACGCTGCCGTCGACCCGGTCAAAGTAAAGCTCGTTCAAATAAAAATTCTTGAACCAGAACGCGGAGCAGAACTCCGGCGCGTCCGCTTCCCCGGTGAACTGCAGGCTGAAGCCGGCGGTCCCGCGGATCCGGCCGTAATTCGCCGTCAGGCGCTGGAAGAGCGACAGGTCGGTCACCCCTTGCAGCAAGCCGCTCAGGCGGCCGTCCCTTTCCCGTTTCAGGTCAAGCTGCAGGGAAGAGCGGGGCATGATCAACAGGGTGTCGGCCAGCGTCAGGGAGCGGTCCTGCCAGCGGATATCGGCCTGGGCGTAATTGATCGGGACCTCGGCGACCCGGCCGTCCCAAACCTTGATCCGGCCGCGCAACGAGAGATCGAGCAACGGATCGAACGAGGTTAATGCCGATTCCCGGGAGAGCTGCCCGGTGACCGCGACCTCGAACGAGGCGTGGCCGCTCGGGTCGCGCAGCTCGGCCGGCAGGAACAGGTTCACCAGCTTCAGCTCTTCGAGCTTCACGGCCTCGCCGGAAATATACAGGTTGGTCGGTTGGCCGCCGCCGGCCACGCCGGAGAGCGTGAGCCGCGAACTGCCGTTCTGGAGCAGAGCGTCGCTGATCCTGATCGCGCCGCCGCCGAGCGCGATCTTGCCCCGGGCCAGATCGAAAGTTTGTTCGCCGATCCGGCCGTTCGTCAGCACCACTTCGCCGCTGGCGGTCAAATGCTGGAGCGGGGAGGCGAGGAAGGCGGGGTTAAGCCGCCAGCCCAGCTCGCCGCGGAAATTATTCAGGGTGGCCGCCATTTTGCCGGCCGCCCCGCGGCCGCGCAGCTGCAGGCCGGCCGCTTCGGCGAAAAGCGAGAATTGCAGTTGGCGGGAGATCTTTCCCTGGGCGGAGAAGCCGGCGTTCCCGCTCTCCGCTTTCAACTGGTCAAGATAGAATTCGCCCGCCTTGACCCGGAAAGAAGAGCGGAGCGACTGCATCGGCTGGCCGAAAACCAGCGCGCGGTCGAGCCGGGCCGTCAGTTGTCCGGAGAGCGCGCTGAGCGGTCCGTTCAGGTCGATCGTCCCGGAGGCAAGCCCTTCGATCCCCGGCGATCGCTGAGAAAGCGCCGCCAGATCGAACCGGCTAAAACTGCCGGTCAGTTTGACCGTTGGTTCGCCGCCGCGCAAATTGACGGTGGAGCGGAGCGAGCAGAGGCCCTGATAGACGGACAAGGCGTCGGCCGCCGCCGTTAGCTGCGCGTCCTGGAAGACCAGGGAGACGGTCCCCCGGAACGCTTGGCCGTAAAGCGCCCCCTGGTTGACCTTGATCCGGGCGGCAACGCGCGGCGCCCTAAGCGGGCCGGTGATCTGGAGCTGGGCGTCCCCCCGGCCTTGCAGGTCGAGCTCCTTGAGCGGCGGGACCAGGCCGAGCGCTTTGTTCAGCTCGCCGCCGGCCAGGTCGACCGTCAGGTCGAGCTTCGGCTGGGCGAAATCGGACAGCCGGCCGTTGACGACGACCGGCAGGGTGTCGAGTTCCCCTTTAAGATTGGTGAAGCCGAGGCTGTCGTCGGCCATGAAGAGCTTGCCGTTGACCTGGGCGGCCGCGTATTGCCAGAAGTCGGCCGCCGCGTCATAAAAAGTGAATTTGCCGGTCAGCGCGACCGGCCAGTTCTTTGTTTTGGCCGGGGCGAGCTCGATCATGACGTCGGCTAGTCCGTTCCGGGCCGTTAAACCGGGGAGCGGGACGGCATAATTGACCCATTTTTTGACCGGCAGTTTTTCCGCGGTCACCTGGACCGCGAATTTGCCGCTCTTTTGGTCGAATGAGCCCTTGGCTTTGAGCTTTTCCGGGACGAGGGCGGACAGGTTGAAATTGACCCTGGCCTTTTTTCTCAAGTCGACCGAACCTGCGACCTTGACCGCTGACACGGAAAAACTTTTTGGTATCGAATGGAAACCGATCTCATCGTGGTAGAGGACGCGGCAATCGCGCAGGACCAGCCGGCCGGCGAACGGGGGCGGGGCGCTTTCCGGCTGGTCTCCCTGCGGAACCAGGGAAAGGATGTTCCATTTTCCCCGTTTATCCCGGACGACGTGAAAATCGCCGCCGGTCACGGTGATCCTGGTCAGCGCCTTGATCATATCGCCCTTGGCCAAAGCGTATTCGATCGGATTGTATGAAAGAGTGACCTGATCAGCCCGACCCAGACCGGGAATGGTCATGCCGTAAAGCTCGATCCGGCCGATGACAATGCCGCCGGCCCGTTCGATCTTGACCGGCCGGTTGAAAGAGGCCGAAAAGCTCTTTTCCGCCTCGGCTTTGATCGAGCCGTAGAGCGAGGCGCTCCACTCCTTGACGGAAAAAGCCTGCGCGGCCGGGGAGAAAAGCAGCAGCAGCAGGAACAGGATAAAGAAGGAGCGGAAGGGCCGCATCCTAAAAGATTATCCCGACCAGGATGGCGAACGCGGGGGAGAGGATCAGGTCAAGCCCGAGCTCGGCTTTCAACGTGACTTTTTGGTAGATCGCCCCCGGCTCGTTCCGCTTGCTGATCCCGCCGGCGATGGCAAGGCCGGCCAATCGATAGATGGTCTTGAGCAGGATAACGCCGGCGACCAGGATCGGCCAGTGCGGCAACGCGCCGACAAAATAGGCGATCGCCCCCCGCTCCAGGACGCCGTCCCAATCCCAGGCCAGGGGGAGCTTTTCTCCCAGGAGGAAGTTCTTCAGATAATGGATCAGCAGGGAGCCGCCGAAGGCCGCGATGCTGAGCGTTCCCGCCTGTTGCCACATGGCAAAAATATAGCTGATGGAGGGATAAAAAGCAAGGCGGCCCGCCGAAGCGGGCCGCCTTGAAGAAACCGATTAACCGGGACCGTTACCGGGAACCAGCCGCTGTTACCGCGCCGGTGTCGAGATTGCAGGTAAAGGTCGAAGTGACCCCGCCGGACGTGACGGTGACCGTGCAAATATTGGTCCCGTTATAGGTGATGCCGCCCGAAGCGGTGGTTGCGCCGCCTTCGGCGACGGAATAGGTGATCGAGCCGTTCGGGTAACCGCTGGCCGTCATCCCCAGAGCGTCATAGGTAAAGGTCATGGAATAAGTGGTCGTCAAGTACGTGCCGGCGTACTTCATCGTGCCGCTCAGGGTGGGGGTGGAGGTGCCGAGCCCTTCGAACTTGATCGGGTCATCTTTGCTGTTGCCGTAAGATGACGTATAGGTTGAATCACCCATCGAGTAGGTGAAGGTAGAGTAGGTCCAGATCTTACTGAGACCGCTCTCTTCCTCGACCCCTCGCAGGGCGGCTAACGTGGTCAGCTCGGTGCCGGCCGCGTTCCAGACCTTGAAATTATAAGCGTAAGAGTAGGTGTAAACGGTAGTCGTCCCTTCGGAAGTGTAAGTGTAGGCGTAGCTGCTGGTCCCGCTCCACCAACCGTCGGCGTAAGCGAGCCCTTCGACTTCGTTCACTTTAATGCCGCTCGATCTGACGCCGGCGCCGGTGACCACGCCGAGAATGCTGTTATCGATCGTCAGAGCGTTCTTCGCGGCGACACCGACCGAGACGGCAATATCTTCGGCCGGGATGGAGCTGGTCGCGGTGCCGGACGACGAAGTGGAACTGCAGCCGGTCAAAGAGACAACGGTCAGGGTCAGGGTCAGGGCCAGGGTCGCTAACAAAAACTTTTTCATTTTCTTTTCCTCCTGTTTTATTTGCTTAGAACGCAAAACCAAGATCGACCATGGTCGAGTTGTTCTTGCTGTTCTTGGCATCGGTCATCATGGCGATATTGAGGTTGGCGCCCATTTGGATGCCGGCGCCGAAGGTGGTCTGCTGGACGTCGGCTCCGCCGGACTTGCCGCTGACCTGGCCGGCGCGCAGGGCGACGATCCCGCCGAGGAGCGGGTACTCAAGCCCGATGTGGGTCAGGCTGCCGCTGGCGACGGTGGTGCCGAGCAGCTTGCTCTCGGCGATACTGTCGATATCAAGCGCGACTTTAAGGCCGACGACCGGGATGGTGGTCGAAGCGCTGATGACGGTGGCCGGGGCGACGGTGGTATCGCCGGCGTCGGTCTCCGCGCCGTCAACGGTGGTGACCACGCCGGTGACCGGGTTAAAGGTGCTGGTCTGCGGTTTAATCTTCCCCTTGAGCGAAGTACTCAGGTCCCTGAGCACCAGGGCGAAGTTGAACGGCATGACGCCGGTGTTGATGCTGGCCTTGGCGCCCAGGTCGTAACCAACGCCATTGAGAGTGGCCACTCCGCCGCTGGCGGTCGTCGCGCCGGTGGCGCTGCTGAACCCGCCGACCAGGTTGCTCGACTTGATGTTGGCGCCCAGATCGAGCGTAGCGATCGGCAAACCGGGGGTTTTTAAGCTATAGCCAAGGGTCAGGATCCCCTCGTAAGCCCCGATCGCGGTCAGGCTGGAACCGGCGAAAGTGCCGGCGGTCGGCTTGACCAGGGTCAGATTGGCGAGCGGGATGACGCTGATCCCGATCTTGGCGACGTTGATCCCGACAAAGGCGTTGAGCCCGCCGTTGATGTTGGCGGTCTTGTTCCAGTTGTCGGCCAGGAACTTGGTCGGGTTACTGGTATTGCCGAACGTGGACATGATGTCGTTAAGCCCTTCGGTGGCCGCGCCGGCGGCGAGCTTGAACTCCATCCGGCCGGTCTCGACAATGGCGGCCGGGTTGTAATAGGCGCAGGTGATGTCATCAACGATCGAGGCGCCCGCGCCGCCCATCGCGCCGTACTTGGCGCCGACTCCGGTCGGCAGGGTCATGGCGAAAACAGCGGAAACAGCGAGGCAGGCGAACAGGGCCGAAACAATGAGCTTTTTCATAGGTACCCCCTTATTAAGGTACACGATTTTAGCACGGGCGGTTGATTTGTCAAGGCATCTGTGTTAAAATCATTGTCTCCATGCCAAAAAGAGCGAAGCGCAAGCGGGGATTGCTTGTTGTTATCTCCGGCCCGTCCGGGGTGGGGAAATCGACCGTGGTGCGCCGGCTCTTTAAGATCTATCCCGAGCTGCTGATGTCGATCTCGTCGACGACGCGGCCGCCGCGGCCGGGCGAGGTCCATGGCCAGCACTATTTCTTCGTCACCGATGGAGAATTCGATCACAAGGTGAAGAAGGGCGAGTTCCTGGAGTGGGCAAAGGTCCACGGCTGTTATTACGGCACGCCGCGCAGCTTTATCGACGAGAAGCTGGCCAAGGGGGAGGTCGTGGTCCTGGAGGTGGATGTCCAGGGGGCGGCGTCGGTTAAGCGGCTGACCGAAGAGGGGAAGCTGAAGGCGGCGATCGTTTTTGTTTTCCTGATCCCGCCGTCGGTCGACATCCTGGCTTTCCGGCTGAAAAAGCGGAAAACGGAGGACGAAGAGCTGGTCAATTATCGCCTGCGGGCAGCGATCGCCGAGCTGCAGGTGATGGAAAAATACGATTATATTGTGGTCAACGACAAGGTCGAGTCGGCGGCCGACAAGATCAAGGCGATAATCAACGTAGAAAAGGAGAGGACACTACTTAACTAACATGACAGAACTAACGATCGATAATTTGCTTTCCAAGGCGAAGAACAAGTTCCTGCTGGTCAACGCGGCCGCCGGCCGCGCCAAGCAGGTTTCCGAGGGCTCGCTTCCTTACATAGATAACTTTGACCCGACCAACCCGGTCATCACCGCGCTGCGCGAGATCGCGGCCGACAAGATCAGGATCAAGGTCCTGAGCGGGCCGTCCAAGAAGGCTCAGGAGATCCTCAATATTGACGACGAGGACGCTCTGCCGTCGGCCATGGAACGCCTGGCCAGAGGGAAAAAGGCCGCCGCTCCCGCACCGAAGAAAAAGAAGTCGAAAAAGTAGGTGATCGGCTTGCTGGCTGGCAAGACCATTATCCTCGGGGTTACCGGCGGCATCGCCGCCTACAAATCCGCTGCGCTTGTTTCGCGTTTAAAGGATTTGGGGGCGGACGTCTGGGTGGCGATGACGGGCGAAGCGACCAAACTGGTCGGCCCGTTGACTTTCCGCACTTTATCCGGCAATCCGGTCATTACCGATCTTTTTTCCGAAGAGATCGCCAACCTGCCGGTCCCGCATATTGCTCTTGCTAAAAAAGCCGACCTGGTCCTGATCGCCCCTTGCACCGCTAATATCATCGGTAAATTGGCCCACGGTATTGCCGATGATGCCTTGACCACTATCGTTCTGGCCGCGACCGCCAAGAAGCTGCTGGCCCCGGCGATGAATGTCGAGATGTGGCGCAACCAGTCGGTCCAGGAGAATCTGGCAAAGCTGCGGAAGCAGGGGGTTCGCTTTGTCGGCCCGGTCGAAGGCAAGCTGGCCTGCGGCGATAATGACATCGGCCGGATGGCGGAACCGGAAGAGATCCTTGCCCGGATACTGACCGTGCTTGTTCCGCAACAGGACCTCAAGGGAAAACATTTTTTAGTTACCGCGGGGGGGACCAGGGAGGCGATCGACCCGGTCCGTTATCTTGCCAACCGCTCATCCGGCAAGATGGGTTACGCGATCGCGGCGGCCGCCCGCGCCCGGGGGGCGACCGTGACCCTGATCGCGGCGAACGTCGACCTGCCGGCGCCGCTCGACCTGAAACCGGTCAAGGTGGAGTCGGCCGCGGAAATGCTTGCGGCCGTGCTGGACGGCCAGGGCAAGGCGGACGCGATCGTCATGGCGGCCGCAGTGGCCGACTATAACCTCAAACATCCAACTTCCAACTTCAAAATAAAGAAGCAAAAAACAAACTTCAAACTTGAATTAAAACCAACAGAAGATATTCTCGAGGCGATCGCGAAGCAGAAAGGGAAAAGGGGAAGGAAACTTGTTGGCTTTGCGCTGGAAACGGACGATCTGATCGGGAACGCGAAGAAGAAACTAAAAGAGAAGGGGCTCGACTTGATCGTCGCGAACGGGCCGGCGACGTTCGGCGGCGACCAGGCGACGGTCAGCATCATTGACCGGAGCGGCAAGACGGAAAAACTGCCGAAACTGGCAAAGAGGGCGATCGCCGATCGGTTGCTCGACCGGCTCAACGCCCGGTGAGCGCCGCCTCTCCGCTGCCGCACCGCGACCGCGGTTATGAACTGCTGCGCGGCGAAGGGATCGAGATCGGAGCGCTGCATCAGCCGGCGCGACTGCCGGCGCGTTGCCGGGTGCATTATTGCGACGCGCTCCCGGCCGCCGCGGCGGCCGAACTTTTCCCCGAGCTGGATCCCCACGACCTGACCCCGGTGGAGTTCATTCTCGACCTCGATACTCAAGGACTGGCGGCTTTTACCGACAACCGCTGGGACTTTGCCGTGCTTAACCACGTTATCGAGCACGTTGCCAACCCGATCCGCGTGGTGGGCGAACTGTTCCGGGTCGTCCGTCCCGGCGGGTTCGTGGTCATCTCCGCGCCGGATAAGCGTTACACTTATGACCGCGACAGAGGACTAACCGGCTGGGATCATTTATACGCCGAATACCGGGCCGGGGCCAGCGCGGTGACCGACGAACACTGGCTCGATCTTCTGCGCGGCGGCAGTTCCGAGCAGGCGCTGGCGCGGGTGCGGGCCCGGCGGGAACACGCGCACGTTTGGACCTCCGCCACTTTCCGCGATTTTCTCGGCCGGGCTTTCTCGCTGCTCCGCATTCGGGCGGCGCGGCGGTTCGAATCGGACGCCGCCGAGAACAAGCTGGAGTATTTTACCGTGCTGCAAAAACGGCGCCGCTGGCGTGATATAATCAAGCTCTAATGCCTTTTTACGACTACAAATGCGGCCGCTGCGGCCAGGTCACCGAGGTCCGGCACGGGATGAACGAAAAGCCCGCGGGGTTGCAGTGCGCGGGGTGCGGGGCGGGGGAGTTGGCTCGGGTTTTCCAGGCCTTTGCCCGGCTCGGCGGCGCGTCAGCCCGCTCCTCCGGCAGTTCCTGCTCCTCTTGCGCCTCCGGCTCCTGCGGCAGCTGCGGGCATCACTGACCGATGTTCGCCGAAGTCGCCATCTCCCGCACCGCCAGCGATATCGACCGGAGTTTTACCTACGCTATCCCTGAAGCGCTTCAGGAGCAAGTCAAACTCGGGTCGGCCGTGGTTGTCCCTTTTGGCCGGCGGCGCGACGTCGGCTACGTCATCGGCTTTGTCGAGCAAACAGAGTTCAAGGGGATTAAGGAGATCATCAGCCTGGCGGCCGACGAGCCGGTCTTCAGCGACAAAGCGGTCCAGTTAGCCCGCTGGGTAGCCGATTATTATCTCTCGTTCTTTTTGACCGCCCTGAGATTGGTCATGCCCCCCGGTTTGCGGAAGATGGAAGTAAGAAGTCGGGCAAAGAAACCGGATAAGAAGTCGGAAGTAGGAAGTCAGGCCCAACATCCAGCAGCTGGCATCTCGTCCGGCGTCCTTACCTTTGCCCATCTTTCCCTGACCCCGGAACAAAGCGTCGCCCTCAAAGAGATAACCTCAGCGCTCGACTCCGGCAAACCAGCGACCTTCCTATTACACGGCATCACCGGCTCCGGCAAAACGGAAGTCTACCTGCAGGCGATCGCCCATATTTTACCGGGCGGGCAGAACGCGATCGTCCTGGTCCCGGAGATCTCGCTGACGCCGCAGCTGGTCCAGCGGTTCCGCGACCGGTTCGGCGACCTGGCGGTCGTGATCCACAGCGAACTGACCCCCAAGCAGCGCGCCGAGGCCTGGGCGCGGGTGGCGAGCGGCGAGGGCCGAATAGTTTTGGGGACGAGATCCGCGCTGTTCGCGCCGGTCGCCAACCTCGGGTTGATCGTGCTGGACGAAGAATACGAACATACTTATAAATCCGACAAAAGCCCGCGTTACCACGCCAACGAGGTCGCCTTGGAGTTGGCCAAGCTGCACGGCGCGGTCGTCGTCTTCGGTTCCGCCACGCCGTCGTTGGAAACGTATTATCGGGCGGAGCAGGGGGAATATCGCAGATTAAGTTTGCCGAAGCGGATCGACGACCGGCCGCTCCCGCCGGTGACGATCGTCGACTTGCGCCAGGAAATGAAAGCCAAGAACTACGGCGTCCTCTCCCGGCAGCTGAGCGCCGCGCTGGGCGAGACGCTGGCCAAAGGGGAACAATCAATCCTCTTCCTGAACCGGCTCGGTTACTTCACTTTTGTCATCTGCCGGGAATGCGGGCTGACGCTGCAATGCCCGGAGTGCACCGTTTCGCTCGTTTACCACACCAGCGACAAAAGGGTCCGCTGCAGCCGCTGCGGCTACAGCCGGGAAGCGCCGTCGCTCTGTCCCCGCTGCAACGGGAGTTCGATCCGCTACTTCGGCACCGGCACCCAGCGGATCGAAGAGGAAGTGGCCAAGCAATTCCCCTCCGCCCGGATCCTCCGCTACGATCGGGACACGGTGGCCAAGCGCGGCTCGCACGAGGCGTTCTTCGCCGCTTTTGCCGCCGGCCAAGCCGACATCATGATCGGGACGCAGATGGTGACCAAGGGGCTGGATATCGCCAACGTGACGCTGGTCGGGGCGGTCTCGGCCGATACGGCGCTCAACCTCCCCGATTTTCGGGCGGCCGAGCACACTTTCCAGCTGCTGACCCAGGTCGCCGGCCGCGCCGGCCGCCACCACCTGCCGGGCCAGGTCATTATCCAGACCTACAACCCGGACCATTACGCGATCAAGGCGGCGGCCAAACACGATTACGAGCTTTTTTACCGCCGGGAACTGGAACACCGCCGGGAATTGATGTATCCGCCGTTCACCCGGCTGATCAGTATAACGGCGACCGCGGCGGAAGAAAACCAAGCGGTTAGAACGATCGACCAGCTGGCCGGACTATTGAACGCCAGGTTGGACGGCGGCGTACTCGGCCCGGCCCCGGCGCCGATCAGCCGCCTGCGGGGCGAATGGCGCTACCACCTGTTGCTCAAGGGGACAGAGCTTGACGGTTTGCGCGCCGCGGTGCGCGAGGCCCTGGCCAAAGCGGTCATCCCCGAGACGGTGAAACTGGCGATAGACGTTGAGCCGCTTTCCCTCCTTTAGTATAATGCTGGCATGATCTTAAAAATCATCAAGTTCCCCAACCCGCTCCTCCGCCAGAAGGCCAAACCGGTCAAAAAAGTCACGCCGGAGATCGTGAAGCTGATCGACAACATGATCGAGACGATGCACCAGGCGCCGGGCGTCGGCCTGGCGGCGCCGCAAGTCAACAAGTCCCTGCAGGTGATCACCGTTGACGTCGGCGAAGGGGCGTTCGGCCTGATCAATCCCCGGATCCTGCAGCGCTCCGGCGCGCAGGTTTTTACCGAAGGATGCCTCTGTTTGCCGGGCGTGGAAGCGCCGGTCGAGCGGGCTTCTTTGGTGACCGTCGAAGCGCTCAATACCGCGGGAGAAAAGATCGTGATCGAAGCGCAGGGCTTTTTAGCGACCGTCCTCCAGCATGAGATCGACCACCTGGACGGGCTGGTCTTTATCGACCGGGTCAAGGACCCGAGCTTGATCAAATACGTCCCCAAGTCGCAGGAAAAACGGGAGGAAATGATATGACCAGAAAATGGCTGCTCGGAATTTTGGCGGTTGGTTTGTTGCTGGCCGGCGGCGCGTGGGCGGTCGACCCTTACGTCTATAATTTCCCCAAGCCGCCGGCGGACTGGGGGCAGGCGGTCTCGTTCGGCAACCTTTCGCCCGGCTTTTTCCAGGTGATGTACCAGAACAAGACGGGGGTGGTCCGGATCGCCACCTACGGGATCGTCGGCGCGTCGATGGACAACCTGAAAGACCCGCAGCTGATGATGGTCTTCGCCTTTGACCAGAAAGCCGGACTGGTGAGCAGCCTGAAATAACATGAAACGCGCCCTGCTGGTCATTCTAATACTGGTAACGGCGGCCGCGGTAATGGCGGACGCGCCCGAGTTCAAGTACGTGTCGCCGGCGCAGGCGGTCTACTGGACGCCGCCGCCCGATTTCGGCCAGACGGCGCAAAGCTGGGAGCCGCCCCCCGGTTTCGAGAAAACGGCCCGGCCGTGGGCGCCGCCCGAGGGCTGGGGTGAGCCGCCGCAGCAGTGGGAGAGCGTGCCTGAATGGCGGTGAGCATGGGCTTTGTCCCCGCGCCGCAGATCGTGCTGCAAAGCGGCCTTTTCTATAATGTTGTGATCGACCTCTTAGTTTGCCTGGCTTGCTGCGCCGCCGCCTACATAATAAACGCGCGCGCCGGCGAAAAGAACTACGCCCGGTTCCTGCTGCTGCTCGGCTTGTACTGGCTGGCGGTGGCGGCCGGCAATCTGCTCGGCTGGTTCGGCCTGCTGGCCGGGGCCGGTTATTTTACCTGGCTGGTCAAAGGCTTGATGGCGGCGCCGGTCGTCGCCCTGCTTTACTTCTGCTTTGACCGGATCTTCCGCAACAAGCTGATCGTCAACGCGCTGACCGGTCTGGCGGCGCTGGTCGCGCTCTATTTTCTCCTCGAGACGGCGGCGCGCGACGGCGCCGCTTTCAATTTGACCTACTGGGGAGTGCAATGGAAGATCAGCCTGGAAGCGGCGCAGATCTACCTGCAATGGCTGGTATTGCCGCTCCTGATCGCGGCGATGTTCCTGATCCTGCTCGACGCCCTGTCGGGCTTTAAGGAGCGGGTCGAACCGAACGCCACGCTCTACTGGAGCGCGGTCCTGTACGCCCTGGTCGAGTACTGGCAATTGGCGCGGGTCACCGTCACCTGGCAAGCGCTTCTGCTGCGGCTGTTCTATCTTTTGATCGCTTTTGGCGCTTACCTTTATTATGTCGACCGTTTCACGCCGGCCAAGCCGCGGACGCTCCGGCGGATACCGGTCTTTACCAAGCTGATCGGCCTGTTCGTGGCCCTGTCGGTCATTCCGAGCACGGTGCTGTCGCTGTTGACCGTGGTCTCTTTCAAGGAGATCATCGACCTATACATATATAAGCCGCTCCTCTGGAACTTAAAGACCAGCCGGGAGTCCTTTTTGCTGGCGCTAAGCAACGTGCAGGTGCAAGCGGTGGTCCTGCTGGTCCTGACCGCGCTGCTGGTCGTGCTGGCGGCGGTCCTGGTCAGCCGCAACCTGGCGGAATCGCTCCGCCGCCTCCGGCGCGCCATGGAACGGGTCTCGCGCGGCGATTTCAGCTTCACGCTCCGGCCCGACAGCAACGACGAGCTGGGCGACGTCGTTAATTATTTCAACGAGATGACGCAGGAGATCAAGCGGGCGCGCGACGTCATGGAGAACTGGAACCGGGAGCTGGAAGTTAAAGTCCGCGAGCGGACGGAAGACCTGCGGGCGCTGTTCGATATCGCCCGGGCGATCGGCAGCAGCCTCGATCTCGAGCTCCTGATCCGGCGGACCATGGAGCGGATCGGCGTGGTCAACTTTGCTTTATTGAACCCCGACCAGACCGTCCGCTTTGCCGGCGGTTCGACCGACGGCCTGCGCGGCGCGCTGACCGTGCCGATCAAGGCCAAAGGGGAAGTGATCGGCACGCTGGTCCTGGACGCCGGCTCGGAACTGGCGCAGAAAGAGGCGCTGCTCTCGACGATCGCCGACCAGCTGGCAATCGCCATCGAGAACATCGGCAGCTACGAGCGGGAAAAGGAAGCGGTCGCCCGCCTGACCGAACTTGACCGGCTGAAGAACGAGTTCATCTCCATGGTCTCCCACGAGCTGCGGACGCCGGTCACCTCGGCCGACGGCTACGTCTCGCTCTTTCTGGCCGGCGTGGCCGGGCCGATCAGCGACGATCAGCGCAAATACCTGACGATCGTCAAGGAGAATAACCAGCGGCTGCTGACGCTGATCAACCGGCTGCTCGATTTTTCCCGGATCGAGACCGGCCGCTTCAGCATCCAACGGGAACTGGTCACGATCGACGAGGTCATCACCGCGGCAATGGAGTCGCTGCGGCCGCAGCTGGAAAAGCGCCAGGCACGGATCAACTTGAATCTGACGACGCGCAACCACAGTTTTATGGGCGACCGGGAAAAGATGGCCGAGGTCTTTATTAACCTGATCGAGAACGCGCTCAAGTTCGCGCCCGCGGCGGGCGCGCCGGTCATCAACATTACCGCGCGCGACGCCGGCAATTTTCTGGAAGTGACCGTGGCCGACAACGGGATCGGCATCGACCCGCTGTATCTGGACAAGATCTTTAACAAGTTCTACCAGATCGAGGACGCCATGACCCGCAAGGTCGGCGGCGTCGGTCTCGGCCTGGCGCTGGCCCGGGAGATAATCGGCAATCACCATGGTAAGATATGGGCGGAGTCGGCAGGGAAAGGGCAAGGGGCCCGCTTCATCTTCCAGCTTCCTGTCGCGGAGAAGGCATGAAGATAATATATTTTGGCACACCCGAGCCGGCGGCGGCGCTGCTGGCCGAGTTAATAAAGTCCCAGCACGAGATCGTTCTCGTCGTGACGCAGCCGGACCGGCCGAAGGGGCGGGGCCAGAAGCTCGCTTTCTCGCCGGTTAAAGAATTGGCCCTCAAGCACGGCTTGCCGCTCGAACAACCGGCGAAAGTCAAGGACAACCCGGTTTTTCGGTCGCTGTTGGCCTCGCTTAAGCCGGACATCGCCGTCGTGGCCGCTTACGGGCAGATCCTGCCCAAGGCGCTGCTCGATATTCCCCGGCACGGTTTTATCAACGTTCACGCTTCACTTTTGCCGAAATACCGCGGTGCGGCGCCGGTCCAATGGGCTTTACTGAACGGCGAACAGGAGACCGGGATCACGATCTTTAAACTGGTCGAACGGCTCGACGCCGGTCCGATCATCAGCCAGCAAAAGCTCGCGATCGAACCGGCGGACAATGCGGAAACACTGCTGGCCAAACTTTTTGAGCAAAGCAAAAGCTTGCTGCTCGCCACTTTAGCCGAGATCGAGCAGGGGAAAGCGCGCTATCAGCCGCAAGCTGAGACGGCCGTTACCTACGCGCCGGTCCTGACGCGCGAAAGCGGCGAGATCGACTGGCGGAAAACCGCTGCGGAGATCAACGACCGGGTCCGCGGGCTGGTTCCCTGGCCGGCGGCGCACACTTTTTGCCATGGCAAGCGGCTGCAGATCCTGCAAACGGAGCCATACGGCGTTGATCTGGTTACCGGCGACAAGCTGCCGGGGATGATCCTGCATATTTTAAAAGGCGACGGCTTTGTCGTCGCTACCGGCGGCGGGGACCTGCTGGTCCGGACGGTAAAACCGGAGGCGGGCAAGGCGATGAATGCCTATAATTATGTGCTCGGTCACGACGTAAAAACGGCGGAAACCCTTCCCAATTAAGGGAAAAAAGGCCTATTGACACCCCCAGATATGGTGTGTTAATCTCTGTCTCACCCTAAATCTATATGAAATGCCCGTTTTGTGACACAATTGAAGATAAGGTCCTCGAGTCGAGGGAAGTTGACGAAGGAAGCGTCGTTCGCCGCCGCCGCGAGTGTTTGTCCTGCCGGGGCCGCTTTACCTCCTACGAACGGATCGAAGAGCGCCCGATCATGGTCATCAAGCGGGACGGGCGGCGCGAACAGTTCAACCGCGATAAGCTGATCCGCGGTATCCTGCACGCCTGCCAGAAACGCCCGGTCTCGCTGGAGACGATCGAGGAGATCGTGGACGAGATCGAGCGCGATATCCACCGGGAAGCCGGCCGCGAGGTCCAGAGCCACAAGATCGGCGAACTGATCATGGAAAAACTGCAGGCGGTCGACAAGGTCGCTTACATTCGGTTCGCGTCCGTCTATCGCAAGTTCGAGCACGTGTCGGAATTTCTGAAAGAAGTCAAAGAATTGACCGCTTCACCCGCCGAATAGGCGGGGAGTTAACAGGAGGTACTAAGATGACCCAGGCTACACGTACAGATTCGACCGATTTGGCCTTATTCGTCCGGACGTCCGGTGACGACATCGTCGGCTGGAGCCGGGAAAAGATCGTCGAGGCCTTGATCAAGGAGACGGAGCTTAACCGCGATATCGCCGAAGAGATCGGGCTGGAAGTGGAGAAGCAGGTCCGGGCGATGAACATCCGCTCGATCACCGCGCCGCTCGTCCGCGAGCTGGTCGACGTCAAACTGCTGGAATACGGCCTGGAAGAGGCGCGCCGCCGGCACACCCGGCTCGGCTCGCCGCTCTACGACGTCAAGAACATCATCTTCAACCCGAACAAGGAGAACGCCAACGTGCCGCACGGCCCGGAGGCGACGAATTTAACGTTAGCGGAGAACATCAAGAAAGAGTTCGCGCTGATGCACGTTTTTACCCAGGACATCGCCGACGCCCACATGCGGGGCGACCTGCACCTGCACGACCTCGGCTTCATCGACCGGCCGTACTGCAGCGGCCAGTCGGTCGAATACGTCAAGAAATTCGGCCTCGACCTGCCGAACGCCATCTCCATCGCCAAGCCGGCCAAGCACGCCGAAGTTCTGCTGGCGCAGATGGTCAAGTTCTCCGCCGCGCTCCAGGGGGTGTTCGCCGGCGCGATCGGCTGGGACGCCGTCAACCTCTTCTTCGCGCCGTTTTTGGTCGGCATGTCCGACAGCGAGATCGAACAGATCGCCCAGATGATGATCTACGAGTACAGCCAGCAGGCGGTCGCCCGCGGCGGGCAGGCGATCTTCTCCGATATCAACCTGTACTGGGAGATCCCCAAACACTTTGAGAACGTCCCGGCGATCGGCCCGGGCGGGACCTACACCGGCAAGAAGTACGGCGACTACCTGGAAGAATCGCAGAAGTTCGTCTGGGCGCTCTTTAATGTGTATAAGGCGGGCGACGGATCGGGGCGGCCGTTCTTCTTCCCCAAACCGCTCGTCCACATGACCGAGAAGTTCTTCAATACGCCGCGGCACGAGGAGTTCCTCCGCCACATTTCGGAGTGCGCGGCTGATATGGGGAACACTTATTACGTCTTCGACCGGGGCGAGACCGCCAAGATCTCCGAATGCTGCCGGCTTTCTTTCAAGCTGGAGCAGTCCGACCTGGACGACGCCAAGGAGCCGTGGCGGATGCGCTACTCGGCGCTGCAGAACGTGACGATCAACCTGCCGCGCCTCGCTTTCAAGGCGAGCGGTTCGTCCAACCGGCTCTTCGACCTGATCGACCAGGCGCTGGAGATGGTCGCCCGGGCCCATTTACAAAAGAAAAAGTTCATCGACGAGATCATGGCGGCCGGGCAGCGCGGCCCGCTCTCGCTCCTGGCCATGCAGCGCGACGGCCAGCCGTACCTCCGGATGTGGCGCGTCAGCTACCTGGTCGGCATTCTCGGCCTCAACGAGCTGGTCCAGGCCCATATCGGCAAAGAGCTGCACGAAGGGCCGGACGCGCTCAAGCTCGGTCTCAAGGTGATCTCGTTCATGAAGCTCAAATGCGAAGAGCTCTCCAAGCGCTACGGCATGCACTTCGTCCTGGAGCAGACGCCGGCGGAATCGACCGCCTACCGCTTTGCCAAGCTCGACAAGGAGCATTTCCCGCGCTTTGCCGACCGGGTCGTCAAGGGACACAAGGAGACGAACGAGATCTACTATACGAACTCGACCTACTTCAACGTCTCGGTGCCGATGAACCCGATCGACCGGGTCCGCCAGGAAGGGCTGTTCCACCCGCTGATCGACGCCGGCGCGCTGACCCACGTCTGGCTCGGCGAAAGCAAGCCGAACCCGGAATCGATCGCCAATTTCGTGATCAAGACGTTCCGCAGCACGCAGAACGGCCAGATCGCCTTTTCGCCGGAGTTCACCTCCTGCAACGCGTGCGGCAAGATCACGCGTGGGCTGAAAGAGGCGTGCCCGCACTGCCAATCGGCCAACATCGAAGGGATCACCCGGATCACCGGCTATTTCTCCCGGGTCACCGGCTGGAACCGGGGGAAAACCGGCGAACTGAAAGACAGGTATCGGAGCGGTGGGCAACTTAACGACAATTAACCGCCCGGCGGACAATAAGCTGGAGGAAGCGACCGACCTGTCGGTCTTCGTCCGGACCTCGACCGATGACATTATCGCCTGGGACAAGGAGAAGATCAGCGCGGCGCTGGTCAAGGAAACCGGGCTGAACGGCGAGATCGCCGGGATCATCGCCATTGAAGTGGAAAAACAGGTCAAGGCGATGGCGGTCAAGAACATCACCGCGCCGCTGATCCGCGAGCTGGTCGACGTCAAACTGCTGGAGTACGGGCTGGAAGACGCCCGCCGCAAGCACACCCGCCTCGGCGTGCCGGTCTACGACGTCAACCGGATCATCTTCCACAAGAACAAGGAGAACGCCAATACGCCGCATTCGCCGGAGGCGACCAACTTGACGCTGGCGGAGAACATCAAGAAAGAGTACGCGCTGCTCAGTGTTTTTTCCCTGCCGGTCGCCGACGCCCACATGTCGGGGGAGATCCACCTGCACGACCTCGGTTTTATCGACCGGCCGTACTGCAGCGGCCAGTCGATCGAGTTCGTTAAGAAGTTCGGCCTCGACCTGCCCGACGCCGGCAAGTCGGAAAAACCGGCCGAGGATGCCGACGAACTGATCTCCCAGATCGTCAAGTTCTCGATCGCGCTGCACGGCCATTTTGCCGGGGCGATCGGCTGGGATGCGGTCAACATGTTCCTGTCGCCGCTGCTGGAAGGCTTGAGCTACGACCAGATCAAGAAACTCGCCCGCAAGCTGATCTACGAGTTCGCTACCGTGGCGGTCTCCCGCGGCGGGCAAGGGCTGTTCTCCGACCTGAACATCTATTGGGAGACGCCCAAGCATTTTGAGTCCGTTCCGGCGATGGGGGCGGGGGGCAAGTATACCGGCAAGACCTACGCCGACTACAATGAGCTGGCCCAGCAATTCGCCAAGGCGATGTTCGAAGTTTATTTGGAAGGGGACGGGGCGGGACGGCCGTTCTTCTTTCCCAAGCCGCTGGTCCACATGACCGAAAAATTCTTTGTTACGCCCGGCCACGAGGAATTCCTCCGGCTGATCTCCGAGGTTGCGGCGGAAAAAGGGAACACCTATTTTGTTTTTGACCGGGGTGAGACCGCCAAGATCTCCGAATGCTGCCGCCTGGCGTTCAAGCTGGAATATTCCGATCTGCAAGACGCCAAGGAGCCGTGGCGGATGCGCTATTCGGCCATTCAGAACGTGACCGTCAACCTGCCGCGGATCGCTTACCTGGCGGAGCATGACGACGCCCGGCTGTTCCAGGAGATCGAAAAGAAACTAACCATCGTCGCCCAGGCGCACCGCGAGAAACGGCGCTTCATTGAAGAATTGTTGAAAGAAGGGGCCGAGGGCCCGCTCTCGCTCCTGGCCACGAAACGGGACGGGGAGATGTACCTCCGCCTGCGGCGCGTTACCCACCTGGTCGGCATCCTCGGCTTGAACGAGCTGGTCCAGTACCACCTGGGCCAGGAACTGCACGAATCGCCGGAAGCACTCAAGCTGGGCCTCAAGGTCATCTCTTTCATGAAGTTGAAGTGCCAGGAGCTGTCCGAAAAATTCGAGCTCCATTTTGTCCTGGAGCAGACGCCGGCCGAATCGACCGCTTACCGCTTCGCCCGGCTCGACCGGGAGCATTTCCCGGAGCAGGCGAACCAGGTCCTGAAGGGGAACAAGGGGACGGACGAGATCTATTACACCAACTCGACCTATTTTAACGTCAGCAATCCGATGAGCCCGATCGACCGGGTCAAGCAGGAAGGGATCTTCCACCCGCTGATCGACGCCGGCGCGCTGACCCACCTCTGGCTCGGCGAAGCGCGGCCGAACGCCGACTCGATCGCCAATTTCGTGATCAAGACGTTCCGCACCACCCAGAACGGGCAGATCGCCTTTTCCCCGGAATTCACCGCCTGCTCCGATTGCGGGCGCACCGCCCGGGGGCTGCACAGCGCCTGCCCGGCCTGCAGCTCCACCAACATCGAAGGGATCACCCGGATCACCGGTTATTTTTCCCGGATCCCGGGCTGGAACAAAGGGAAGATCGCGGAGCTGCGCGATCGCCACAAATTTGAGGAGGTTCAATGATGGAAGTAAAAGTGTTCGGGAAGCCGGGTTGCGAATATTGCAAGACGACGATGAAGAAGTTCGAGACTTTTCTCGGGCGGTGGAACATCGACCAGAGCAAGGTCAAACTGTCTTTCTTTGACATGGAGACGTCGCCGGACGGGTTGGCGGAAGGGGCGTTTTACGAGGTCCAGAAGATCCCGGCGACCGTGATCGAAAGGAACAGCAAAATTCTCCAGCGCTGGGACGGCGTCGTGCCGCTGTCCGAGGATTTTAAACAGTATTTCGCGGAGTTCTCCGGGCCGGTCAACGATTAATTGCGGGGCCGGATCACGATCGCGTTGCTGACGCTCTGTTCGTAGCCGCCGACCGGCCGGTTCACCACCCGCCCGTCGATCCACATGGTGGTGGAGCTGCCGCCGTCCAAATTCATCGCGGACACCGCGCCCAGGCTGAGCATCATTTCCGCCAGTTCTTCCAGCGTCAGGCCGATGCTGCTCCGGTCGCTCCGGTTCTCTTTTTGCCGCGGCAGGCCGTCGACCGTGACCAGCAATAAACTCCCTTCTTTCGTTATCCCGACCGCGGTCCGGGCCGCCCGGCCGCGGGCGATGTCGGACTTGAAACGCTCCCCGTGCTTGGAAACGTAAACCACCCCGTCCTTGATCAGCCGCGGCCCGCCGGAGATCAGGTGGGTGACGCTGGTCAGCTGGGTGGTGTAGGGGATGATCTTGATGTGGACGTCGAGCTTGTCGCCGACCTTGGCGTTGTCGGTGATGAACTGGGCGGCCGGGCCGCTGAGCGAGAGAACGTAGCCGTCGGGCGGGATGACGGAGTTGCCGGTCCTGATCTCCTTGACCACCTGGCCGGAGATGACCAGCTCGATCCCCGAATTGTCGGTCCCGGTCTTTTCGCCCCAGGCCGGGGTGTAGAGGACGATCGCTTCCTGCCGGCGCCCCTGATTGACCCCGGTGATCTCATAACGGATCCCGCCGGCCGTCTTGAAATAACAATCGATCAGGATGTTGTCGATGAAGGCTTGCCGGTCGTCGGTCAGGATCAGCGCGGTCCGGTCGTAGATCGGGGTGGCGACCAGCTCCTTGTCGACCAGGAGGGTGCCGAGCGGCTTGCCGGTGTAGGCGAAATAGGTGCCGTTGACCGCCGCCACCGCCCCCTGCTGTTCGGCGATCGTGCTGACCCGGGCGCGGAAAAAATGCTGGTCGTTTTCCGGCGGACGCCACGGATTGATGACGTTGATGAACGATTCCACGACGTTGGCCTTGCGCTTGAGGGCGAGGGCGGGCGCGACGTCGGCTTTGGCCATATCGACCTTCAGGACGTCGGCGGTGATCCGGCCGTTGGTCGTCCCCTTGGAGACCTTGAGGTGTTCCACGCCGCTGACGATCGTGCCGCCGGAGATGATGTTGGTGAAGTCCCGGTTAAAGTCGATGACCAGCCGGGGCGGGTCGCTCAGGGAAAAAACGTTGTAGGGGATCGGCTCGCTCAAGGGGATCGTAACCTTCAGGCCTTCGTCCTCTTTTTCGACCTCCAGGTAGCGGACGATCAGGTCGCTGAGCTCGATATAATTCTGGATCTCCGGGGCCGCCTCGACGTTTTGCAGGTGGAGGGTGATCCGTTCCCGGGATTCCTCCATGGTGTAGGCGAAAGCCGAGTCGAAATCTAGCACCGCCCGGATCTTGTCCGGGAAATAACCGAAACGGACCTTGTAAAGTTTAGCGGCGTCGGCCGGGGCGGCGGCCAGGAGGCAGAGCAGCGCCAGGGCGGCGAATTGCATTAATTTTTTCACGGTAGTATTATAACACCCGGATGGCGCGAGAATCGAGACAACAATGGGGGACCAAGCTGGGGATAATCCTGGCGGTGGCCGGTTCGGCGGTCGGCCTGGGCAATTTCCTCCGTTTCCCGGTCCAGGCGGCCCAGAACGGCGGCGGCGCCTTCATGATCCCGTATTTCGTCTCTTTCCTGCTGCTTGGTATCCCGCTGATGTGGATCGAGTGGGCGATCGGCCGGCACGGCGGCCTGTTCGGGCACGGCAGCGCCCCCTTTATCCTGAACCGGCTTTTCCAGCACCGGATCGTTAAATACCTCGGCGTGATCGGGATCTTCGGCCCGGTCGTGATCTTTATCTATTACACCTACATTGAATCATGGCTGCTCGGCTACGCCTTTTTCGCGCTGACCGGACAACTGTTCGCCACGGTTACGCCGGAGGCGATGAAGGGCTTTTTGTCCGCTTACCAGGGTTTAGCGCCCGGCAGCAACCTGGGGACCGCCTATCTCTTTTTCCTGATCACCTTTGCCCTCAATTTCTATTTTCTCTACCGCGGCGTGCAGGGGGGGATCGAGCTCCTTTGCAAGGTCGCCATGCCGGTCCTTTTTATCTGCGGCTTTATTTTGGCCGTCCGGGTTTTGATGATGCCGAACATCGTTAACGGGCTTGGTTTCCTGTGGAACCCTGATTTTTCCGTGTTAACCAGCGCGCGGGTCTGGATGGCGGCCGCCGGCCAGATCTTCTTTACGTTAAGCGTCGGCATCGGCGTGATCCTGACCTATGCCAGCTATCTGAAGCACGGTGACGACGTGGTCCTCTCCGGATTGACCGCCGGCGCGACCAATGAACTGGCCGAGGTCGTCCTCGGCGGCTCGATCGTCATCCCGGCGGCTTTTGTCTTTTTGGGCGCGGCGGGGGCGGCGCAGGCGGCGGCCAGCGGCGCCTTTAACCTTGGGTTCGTGACGATGCCGCTGATCTTCGGCCAGATCTCTTTTGGCCCATTTTTCGCCTTGCTTTGGTTCCTGCTTCTTTTTTTGGCCGGCATTACCTCGTCGGTCTCGCTGGCGGAGCCGGCGGTCGCCTTTATCGCCGACGAGTTCGACCTGGACCGTAAACGGGCCGTTTTGCGCCTGGCCCTGGTCCTTTTTTTGCTCTGCCAGTTCCCGATCTTTTTCCTGGGGCAGGGGGTGGTCGATGAACTGGATTTCTGGGGCGGAACGTTTGCCCTGGTCCTGTTCGGCACGATCGAGACGGTCTTGTTCGTCTGGGTCTTTGGGATGGACAAGGCCTGGGACGAGATGCACCGCGGCGCGGAAATGACGATCCCCGCTTTTTATAAGCCGGTCATCAAATATGTCACACCGCTCTTTCTCTTTGCCATCCTCGGCTCCTGGTTCGTCCAACAGGGGCTGCCGGTCATCTTAATGCAGGGGATCGCGCCGGCCGCGCGGCCGTGGGTACTCGGGACCCGCCTCGGCTTGATCGCCCTTTTTCTGGCGATCGCCTGGCTGGTCAGAAAAGCCTGGTACCGGAAAAAATCATTGGGGTTGGTGGAATGAACCTGTACGGCTGGATATTTATGGCGGTTTCCTGCGGGCTGATCATTGCCCTGAACATCTACTGCTTCTGGCGTGTCCTTAAGGAGCCGACCGAAGAGCTTTAAGCACTTGCGCAATGACCCATTCCGGGGTGGAGGCGCCGCCGGTGACGCCGACCTTTTTCTTGCCGGTCAGCCACTTATAGTCTAAATCCGCCGCCGTTTCGATCTGGTGGGTCTCGGCCCCGGTGGCGGCGCACAACTCTGTTAACCGCTTCGTGTTGGCGCTCATTTTATCGCCGATCACCAGCATCAGGTCGACCTGCCGGGCCACTTCGACCGCCGCCGACTGCCTTTTGTTGGTGGCGCCGCAGATCGTATCGTGGATCTCGACCGCGGGCGCTTTGCGCTGCAACGCTTCGGCCATCCGCCGGAAATGCTCTTCCGCCTGGGTGGTTTGGGCGATCAGCCCGACGCATTGGCCCGGCGGCAGAGAGAGCTGTTCGATGTCGGCGAGCGTTTGTACCACCTTTGCCTGCCCGCGGCTCCAGCCGACCAGTCCTTTGACCTCCGCGTGCCCCTTGTCGCCGACGATCACTACCGTGCACCCTTTGCCGGCCAATTTATTCGCCAGGTTTTGCGCTTTCTTGACCCAGGGGCAGGTGGTATCGATGATCTTGAGGCCCTTGGCCTTGGCCTCTTCGTAGATCTCGGGGGGGACGCCGTGCGCGGAGATAAGGAGGGCGCCCGGGGCGTTTTCCGGCACTTCATTTAACGAGGCGACCGATCTGATCCCGCCGGCCTTCAGCTTTTCGACCACCTGTTTATTGTGGACCAGGTTGCCAAGCATATAGACCGATTGGCCGGCCTTTTCACTCTCCAGCGCGATCTGGAAAGCGCGTTCCACCCCTTCGCAAAAACCGGAGTAGCGGGCGACGATCGTTTCCATGGCCTTATTATATCATTGACTTGCGCCGGTAAGGTTATAAAATATGGACATGAGCGCCAAAAAAGTGATCGTTGTCGGCGCCGGCTGTGGCGGATTAGCGGCCGCGGCTTTGTTGGCCCGGGACGGATATACAGTCACTGTTCTGGAGAAGAATGCCGAGCCGGGCGGCCGGGCGCGGATCATGAAAACCCACGGTTTTACCTTCGACCTTGGCCCCTCCTGGTACCTGATGCCCAAAGTTTTTGAAGGTTACTTTGCTCTGTTCGGCAAGAAAGTCAGCGATTATTATCGGTTAAAACGGCTCGATCCTAATTACCGGGTCTTTTTTGGCGGCGGTGACCAGGTAGATATCCCGGCCGACCGGCAGAAGACCGGCGACCTGTTCGCCAGCTTGGAACCGGGCGGGCGGGAAAAATTCACCCGTTACATGAAGAGCGCCGAGTTCCAGTACAAGACGGCGATGAAAAGCTTTATCTACCGTGCTTACCGGACCTTCTTTGATTTCTTTAACTGGGAGATAATCACCAAGGGTTCGCGTCTCCATATCTTTGAGGGGCTTGACCGTTATGCCCGCCGGTTTTTCCAGAGCGGCAAGATCAGGAAGATCCTGGAATATACGGTCGTCTTCCTCGGCGGTTCGCCGGACAACACGCCCGCCCTGTACTCGATCATGTCGCACGTCGACTTTGATCTCGGCGTCTGGTATCCGGACCAGGGGATAGGATCGGTCGTCAGTGCGCTCTGCCGGTTAGGGAAAGAGCAAGGGGTTAAAATCCTGACCGGGCATACCGTTACGCGGATCGAGACCGAGAACGGGAGCGCGAAACGGGTCGTGACCGACAAAGGAGCATTTGAGGCCGATATCGTCCTGGTCAACACCGATTACCATCACGCGGAAACCACCCTGCTGGCGCCCGGCGACGTCTCTTACCCGCCGCAGTATTGGGCGAGCCGGAAGATGGGGCCCTCCGCTTTCCTGATCTATCTTGGCCTTAATAAGAAGCTTAAGGGATTGCTTCATCACAACCTGTACCTCGACCCTTCCTGGGACGAACATTTTAAGTCGATCTTCGACCGACCGGCCTGGCCGGACGCCTATTCGTATTACGTCAGCTGCCCCTCCAAGACCGACGAGGCGGTCGCACCGCCCGGCGGAGAGACGATTTTTATTTTGGTCCCGGTCGCGGCCGGGCTGGATGATACTCCCGCTGTCAGGGAAAAAATGTTCGACCGGACGATCGCCCACCTGGAAAAGCTGCTGGGGGAGGAGATCAAGAACAGCATTGTTTACCGGCAGATCTTTGCGCAAAGGGCTTTCACCCAGGCCTATAACGCTTACAAAGGGACGGCCCTTGGCCTTGCCCACACTCTTTTCCAGACCGCGCTCTTTCGGCCGTCGCTCCGGAGCAAAAAGGTCAAAAATCTTTATTATGCCGGCAGCTACACGCACCCAGGGATCGGGGTGCCGATGGTCATTATCTCCGCGCAGATCGCGCGGGAGGAGATCAGGAAAAACCATGTTCTCTGACCAGCACCGGGCCGTTTTTAAAGCGGGGAGCCGGACATATTATTACAGTTCGCTCTTTTTTCCTAAAGCGGTCAGGGACGACGTTTCCATCCTTTACGCTTTTGTCAGGCAGGCCGACAACTATGTTGATTCCGTTCCCCAGGATAGGGAAGGCTTTGCCGCGTTCGCCGAGCGTTACGGGCGGGCGGCGTCCACTGGCGAGCTATCGGGCGATCCGATCATCGACAGCTTTGTCGCCCTGGCCAAAAGGCGGAAATTCGATCCCCGCTGGGTTGAAGCGTTCCTCTATTCGATGGAGCTCGACACCTACAAGAAACAGTACCAGACTATCAAGGAGACGGAGGAGTATATCTATGGCTCGGCCGAGGTCGTTGGCCTGATGATGGCGCGGGTCCTTAATCTGCCGGACGCAGCGCTGGAGCCGGCCAAATATCTTGGCAAGGCGATGCAGTACATAAATTTCATCCGCGACATTAACGAAGACCTGAAGCTGGGGCGGGTTTACCTGCCGCAGGACGAGCTGGAGCAGTTCGGGTTGCCTTCGCTCCGTTTCGACCAGGTCCGGCAGCATACGCATAAGTTCCGGGAGTTCATTAACCTGCAAATCGTCCGCTATCAGAAGTGGCAGGCCAGGGCGGCTGAAGGGTACAGGTTCATCCCGCGCCGTTATCTGGTCCCGATCAAAACGGCGGCGGATATGTACCAGTGGACGGCGGCCAAGATCAGGCAGGACCCGCTGGTCGTTTACCAGCGGATCGTTAAGCCGTCGCGGACCCGGATAATCTGCCGGGTGATCTATAACGCGGTATTGGGCAATGGGCACGTATCTACTGATTAACCTGGCGATCATTGCCGGGCCGTTCGGTTTATCCTTTCTCCCTTGGTTCCGTTTTTACCGCCGCTGGCCGGCCGTGCTGGCAGCGTTGGCCGCGGTCGGGGCTTTATTCATTGGCTGGGACGTTTTGGTCACTTGGCGGGGGGACTGGGCATTTAACCCGCAATACATTAGCGGCCTTAAGCTACTCGGTTTGCCGGTCGAGGAGTGGCTGTTTTTTGTGACCGTCCCTTACAGCTGCCTTTTTCTTTATGAACAGATGGCCACCTATTTGCGGGACGCGACGGTTGAGATCAATGCGCGGCTTTATTTCTGGCTAGCCCTGGCTTGTTTCACCGGCGCCTTGCTCAATACCGATCGCGGCTACACCTGCCTGGTCCTGGCGCTGACCGGCCTGATCTTTTTAAGCGCCCGGATCTACCACGAACGGGTCTTTGCCTCGCGGTTATTCTGGTGGTGGATGGCGATCTGCATGCTCCTTTTTTACGGTTTTAATTATATTTTGACCGCTTTACCGGTCATCAGTTACGCTCCGGCGGCCGTGCTGGGGGTGAGAGTGGGGACGATCCCGCTGGAAGACTTCTTTTACAACTTCACCATGCTGACGCTTTATCTGGCCGTTTATCGCCGGTTCAGGCGACCCGGTTGAAGAGCGCTCGCTGAAAGGTCTCGGCCGCGATCCGGTCGAACTCCGCAGATTGCAGCGGGTTATGCCGCCGGAAATCGTCGACCTGAACCGACATCTTCAAGGGACTCGCTTCGCGCGACCATTCGCCCCCCTGGCCGATGCCGACGCTGACCGATTGCACCCCCGCCGCGATCCAGGGGAGGTTTTGCCTGACCTGGTTCTCGATCCGGGGGAGCCAGATGGCGGCTTCGACCAAATTGGAACCCTGGAGCGAAAGGGTCAAGCCGGTCGTGGTTTTGGCGATGACACAGTCGGTTTCGGGGTCGTAAGCGATAAAGTGGGCGTAGCCGTCCCTTTGGGCGATGGCCGGCGCCAGCGGCGCCCAGTCGGTGACAAAGACCTCTTCGATCCGGCCAAAGGTGTTTTCCAAATGTTGGGCGGCAACGGCGGCCAGCGGCTTATAGTCCACCGTGCCGAGACGGACCAGGTCGACGTCGGTCGGGAGCGGGCGCGGCCGGGAGAAGCCGACCCACTGGTAGAAGAAATAGGTCCCCATTTGGACGGTGCCGCGGTCGAGCTGGCGCCAGGTCAAGGCGAGGTTGGGTTCGGTCGGGTGGTTTTTGCCGTGCAGCGCGCGCAGCTGGCCGATCCCCAGCAGGCGGGGCCTGGCCGCGCTGAGCGGCAAGAGTCTAACGTGGCTGATCGCTCTGATCTCCGGCACTAGCCATCATCTCCTGATCGTATATCGAGAAAAATGCGGAGAAATTTCAGCCGTTTGAGGGATTATCTTCGGTAGTACTCGTTATAGATCGTTAACCGGAGGGTTGCGTCTTCCGGAACACCCAGTTCAGACTGAACCCGGTCAAAGGTGTCTTGAAATAAAACCCCCGGCTCGAGCCACAATGCCCTGGAAAGAGCAATGGCAGCTTTGGTCCAGCTTCCCCGAGTGCCGAGCGGGGCAGCCTCACCGGCCAATAATTTTTCCAGGCTTTCATAAGGAACGCCGGTCTTCTTCGCCAGATGGGGTAAGTCAAGACGTTGTTTTTTGACCAAGGCATTCAGCACGGCATGATCGAGTCTTTGGGCCTGGGCCAGCACTCTCCCCGGGATCGGAATATTGAAAGCTCTTGTTGAAAACCTGATTTTTGACATTATTCTCTCCTTTAGCGGTCCGGATCTTTTTCGACCGTCGGCTGCGGCGATTTCAGGCTATTTTTAACAATAAAGGCCCTTATGGGCCTTTTTGCCTATTTTTGTTTTGAGTGAAATTTCCAGTGGAAAGTGACGATAATATATTAGGAACTCATACCGTTCACTCTTTGTCGAGACAAACGAACCCCAGAGCCTGTTCTGGGGTTTTTTGTTGGGATTTTCCCCCTTTGTGATCTTAGTGTTCTTTGTGCCCTTAGTGGTTATTCCCTTTCCGGAATTACCACCAAGAGCACTAAGGGCACGAAGGGGGATAAGGGGAATTAATCTACGAACGAGCCCTGGGAGATACCGGTGTAGTTGCCGGGGATCTGCTTGATGATCTTATCGGTTTTCGTGTCAATAACGACCAACCGCGGTTTTGTTGAATCAGGAGGCCATCCTTTATCTGCGGAAAGGTAGAGTTTGCCTGGCTTAACCAGGGCGAACATAAGAAGCGGGGTGCCGATCTTTATCCTATTTATTATCCGGTCGTTTTTCGGGTCGAGGACCTCAATGATATCCCGCGGCGCATAGTCGGGCAGATGCCGGACAAAAATCTTGTTGACCGAGCGGTCATAGACCAGCTTGATCGGGTGGGGGGAAACAGGGATCTTTTTGATCAACCGGCCACTGCTGAAGGAGAAAACCAGGAGCTCTTTGTTGAGCGGCGTACTACCGCGGGCATCCCTTGTCCTTCCCTTGCTCAGCGCGGCAACGTAGATCTTGTTCCCGACCCGGCAGACGCCGTCGACCGGGGTATAGTCGCGCGGGACCGGGATTTGTTTGATGACCGCTTTCTTCGCAATGTCAACGATATAGACATCCCCGTAACCGTCCTCGTTGCGAGCTTTGTTCCTAGCTGCATCGTCGTAATACCGGTCGATATAGAAAGAGGTGAAGAGGATTTGACCGGCACCGTCGTAAGACAGATCATTAATATTGGCCTGGAGCAGCGCAGTATTGTCCTCTTGAATGAACAGTTCCCGAACTATCTTCCCGCTCCGGCGGTCAATGAAGATGAGCCCGCTTTTCATTCTGGTCCGGTCATTGCCGCAAACTTCCACGATTAGCTCGTCCTTGGTCAGGATCATATAGCGCGGCCCGAAAATATCTTTGAACTTAATGAAGCGGGAGATCTTTTTGGCTTGGGGATCATAATATGATATCTCCCGACCGTACCAGGGATCGTGCCGATATTTGGCCAAATAACAACCGCCGGCTTCATCGACTACGAAATTATTGTAGCCAGCATCCCGGGGGATGCTGGCCCGGGCGCTGACCGAGTCGTTGGTCAGATCGAAATGGTCAAGATAGACCCTGGCCTGATCGAACCGCATAACGTAGGCGGAGCGCCCCGGCAAGGCCGGAGCGCTGGCCGCCATCACGATCAGGCAGAATGAGATCAATAATGCTTTAGGCCAAATCATAACCGGCTAAGGTTCGACGAGTAACAAAAGTCGGGCCCAAGCGCCTCCGAATAATAAATGTCATCCGGGGAAACACCGATCCAGCTGAAAGCCGGGACGCCAGGGCGCTTGTCACACAAGGAATCCCAGAAAACTGAGGTATTATTGGTGTCAAGATTGACATAGGATTTGAAAGTATTATACACCAGCTTGGAGCAGTACATCGATTCGAGATTGTTCTTGTCGCTCCAGCGGGCGAGGAATGTTAGCATATCCGCTGTCGTTTTGACGTTTGGCAGATAAGGGAGCCCGGTGAGCCGGCTTTTGGCCTGGTTGAGGGCCGACTCGATCTGGCCGCGGCTCATGACCGTTATTTTCTTGCAGCTGTAGTACGAGAGAGCGCCCCATTTGTCCGGCGTATAATTAGATCTAACCCCGCCGTCGAGCATGGCCTCAAAAACATAGCTGCGGAAAGGATCGTCGGCAATGGCGACATGGGTCCAGCTGGAAAAGATCTTGACCAGATCATGGCATTTGCCGTTAGCCCGGATGAAGATCAGGTCTCCTCTCTGGCCGCTTTCCCGCGTAAACCTGGGCCAATCAAAATTATAGGCGGAACTATCGCTCCATTGGACGAACGCCCGACTCGATTTTACCCGGAATCGCGAGGGATTAGGCCAGATCGTGTAACAGACGCTCATCCTTTTTTGCCCGCTGGCGGGGTAGATGGGAATAAACCCCAGGTCAACTCGGGCATTGGTCGGCTTAGAACTATTGGCAAAGTAGAAGCTCTGGTCCTTTAAACCGTTGCGCAGGTCCTCGAAGCCGTAGTAAGAGGGCTTGGTAACGCAGCCGGCTGTTAGCAAGAGGGCGGCGAAGGCAAAAACGGCGAATTTAATGGTTTTCATCTTCTGCTCCTTAATCGCAGACGGTAGAGATATAGGAACCGATCTTGTTGGCCGGCAGCTTGACCGAACCGGCCGGCGCCGAGCCATCGTCCCGCGAGCCGATAGCGTAACCGACAACCATGGCATTGAGCGGCGTCATCTCTGCCTTTTTACCCGGGTTGAGATTGGGGATCGAGGCTTCTACCGAATCTTTGGCGGTCTTAACGGTATCGTCATCGACCCAGATCCCGGCTTCGGCGCCGAGCTTGTTGATTGTATCGGTGACCGTGCCAATGTCGATTGGCGGTTTGGCGATCTCTGTGCCGTCAGCGGCCAGGAAAGTGACCGGCTCCCCCTGGCGGGAAAAAAGTTCCTGTCTGGCGACTTCCTTGATCAGGTCGTTCGTCATCAGGGCGCGCAGAGATTGCGCGGAAACCCCGTTTCCTGATTTATCGAGCCGGGAATCGACATAATTGACAAAACTGTCGACCGCCTTTTCCGCGCTTGGTTGGTCATTAATCTCCCCCAATTGTTGGTTAAATTCACGGACCTGCTGGTTATTTGCCTTGGGCGGGACCGGTTTGTCGGCCAGGGTGACATCGCTATTATGTTGGTCGGCCGAACCGCAGCCGAGGGCGGGGAGGAGAAGCAGCAGGAGCAACAGAAAAGAAAGATGCTTATTGTTCATATAAACCCCCTTGTGGATCATTGACCGACCTAGCTGTTTAACCTCCCAAGTAAAATGACAATTGACCTGCAGCAATCTTATTGCCACGCTCAGGCGCGGAAAAATGTAGGGATTTTCGACAGGGGAGAGTAGCGGAACTCGACTATTTAAGCCCTAATTGGTCCATTTTGGAGATCAAAGTGGTGCGGTGGATATTCAGGAGCTCGGCGGCCTTGGTCTGGTTGCCGGCCGCTTCCGCTAAGGCGTTCTTTATATAGCGCCGCTCAAAATCCAGCAGAGCTTCTTTTAAACCTTCCTGGACAACGTTCTTGGCGGCCGCTTCCAGCGGTATGTCGTCCGCCTGGACAGATTCGGTGTTTTCGGTCAGGGCGACGATCCTTTCCATGAGGTTCTGCAGCTCCCGGACATTGCCCGGCCAATCGTAATTGATCAATAACCGGATCGCTTCCTGGCTCAGGCCTTTTAACCCCTTGTTGAATTCCCGGCTGTATTTTTCCACGAAATATTCGGCGTATAGGGGGATGTCTTCTTTTCGTTCCCGGAGCGGGGCGAGTTGGACCCTGATCACGTTCAAACGATAAAAAAGATCGCTGCGGAATTCGTTCTTTTTGATCGCTTCTTCCAGCGCGAGGTTGGTGGCGGCGATGACCCGAACGTCGACTTTGATCGGTTTCGTCCCGCCAAGCTTTTCTACGCTGTTGTCCTGCAGGACCCGCAGCAGCCGGGATTGCAGGTTGAGCGGCATACAGCCGATCTCGTCCAGGAAGATCGTCCCGTTATCGGCCAGCTCGAACTTCCCTTCTTTACGTTCCAGGGCGCCGGTAAAAGCCCCTTTTTCATGGCCAAAGAGCTCCGCTTCGATCAGCGACTCGGGGAGCGAGGCGCAGTTGACTACGACAAACGGTTGAGCTGCCCGGGCACTGCTCTTATGGATAGCGTGCGCGACCAGCTCTTTGCCGGTCCCGGATTCGCCGGTGATCAGCACGGTGCTGTTGACCTTGGCCGCCTTGGCGATCAGTTCGAACGTCTTTTTAGCGGGGGCCGACCGGCCGATCAGGTCCCATTGATACCCTTTTTCCGCCAGGACCTGCTTGAGATAGATGTTTTCCCTGACCAACGAACGTTTGGCCAGCGCCTGGGCGATGGTGGCAAGCAAGGATTCCGCTTCGAAGGGCTTGGTGACGTAATCTTCGGCCCCCAGCTTGATCGCTTTGACCGCCAGTTTGATGTCATGGGCGGCAGTGACCATGATCACGGCTAGGTTTTTATCAAAGTCTTTGATCGTCCGCAGCACATCAAGCCCATTCTGCCCGGGCATCATGACATCGAGCAGGATCAGCGCGATATTATTATCCCGTAAAGCGGGGAGCGTGTCGGCGCCATTGCTTAAAAGCACCAGCTCGTAGTCGTTCTTCAGGACCGACTTGAACGTCGTCAGCATGCTCTCTTCATCGTCGATGATCAGGATGACCGGTTTCACAGGGGAGCGATTATGGCACATCGTTTTGGAAAATGCAAACGGAGTGAAATTTCTCCCAAAAAGTGACGATAATATATTAGGAACTCATACCTGAGTCACTCTTTGTCGAGACAAACGAACCCCTGAGCCTGTTCAGGGGTTTTTTGTTGGGATTTTAGGGTTTTAGGAGAACGATCGCCATTATCCCTTCCCGGATGAACTGGACGGCGATGGCGGCGATCAGGATGGCGGCAACCTTGGTTAACAGGATCGAGCCGTTGTGGCCGAGGATCCGGTGGATGTGATCGGCAAAATAGAGGACCAGCCAGATCAGGAAGAAACAGGCGGCGATCGCGCTCAGAACGACCACGTAGCCGTACAGCTTCAGCAGGACGATCGCCGTAGTAATTGCCCCGGGGCCGACGAGCAGGGGACAGCCCAAAGGAACGACCCCCGCATCTTCTTTCCGCTCCAGGTTCAACCGTCCCCGCAGCATGATCTCGATCGAGATCCAGAGCAATAATATTCCCCCGGCGATCTTAAAGTCGTTGAGGGTAACGTTGAACAGGTCGAGAATAGCCAACCCGGCGAAGAGAAAGACCAGCAGGAGGATCAGGCCGGTCAGGATCGCGGTCCCGAACATCTTCCGCCGCGACTCCTGGGTCTCCCCCTCGGTCAGGCCGAGAAAGAACGGCAGATTGCCCGGCGAATCGGTGATAATAAAGAGCGCGATGACCGATTTAATGAACGGATAGAAAAAGGCTTCCATTTAGCGCATGAACGGCGGCAGCTCGATATTCTCTTTGCTGGCGCTGGCGGCATGCCCGCCGCCCGCTGCCGCCCCGACCGTCCGCGGCCGCAGGAAAGGCAGGGCTTCCTTCTCTTTCTTGGCCGACGGCCGGAAGCCGGTGGCGATAACGGTGACCACGACGTCGCCCTGGAGCTTTTCGTCGATCGTGGCGCCGAAAATGATGTTGGCGTCGGGATCGCCGGCGTTATAAATAACTTCGGCCGCTTCGGTGACCTCGGTGAGGGCGAGATCGGCGCCGCCGGAGACGTTGAAAATGATCCCCTTGGCGCCGGTGATCGTATCTTCGAGCAGCGGGGAGGAGATGGCCGCTTCGGCCGCTTCCACGGCGCGGTTCTCGCCCGAGCCGGTGCCGATCCCCATCATCGCCGAGCCGGCCTCGAACATGATGGTGCGGACGTCGGCAAAGTCGAGGTTGATCAGGCCGGGGACGGTGATCATGTCGGAGATGCCTTTGACCCCCTGGCGCAGGACGTCGTCGGCGATCTTGAACGCCTCGATGATCGAGGTCTTTCTTTCCACCACCTGCAGCAGCTTGTCGTTGGGGATGACGATCAGGGCGTCGACTTTTTCCTTGAGGAGGGCGATCCCCGATTCCGCCTGGGAGATGCGGACCGGGCCTTCAAAACGGAACGGCTTGGTAACGACGCCGACGGCGAGACAACCCAGCTCTTTGGCGACTTCCGCGATAATTGGGGAAGCGCCGGTGCCGGTCCCGCCCCCCATGCCGGCGGTGATAAAGACCATATCGGCCCCTTCCAGGGCGAGACGGATATCGTCGCGCGATTCTTCGGCCGCTTTCTGGCCGACTTCCGGGTTGGAGCCGGCGCCAAGGCCGCGGGTCAGTTTCATCCCGAGCTGGAGCTTGTGGTCGGGCAGGGAGACGTTGAGCGCCTGCAGGTCGGTGTTACAACCCCAGAACTCGACCCCCTTGACCCCGCCGCTGATCATCCGGTTAACCGCGTTGGTCCCGCCGCCGCCGACCCCGAAAACCTTGATCGTCGCGAAGCCCTGTCCGTTGCTTGCTGCTGGCATCTGTTATCCCGCTCCTTTGCCGCCCGCTTTACCGCCGGGGGCGAGGGATTCCGGCCGCACTCATTTTAGCATATTATTTGTATTTTATCACCGGGTTGTCGGGGTAGCGGACGTCGACATATTCGACCGAGCCCCACTTCCCTTCGATCACTTTGAGCAGGCGCTGAAAGACCTCCATTTTCCGCTTGATCTCCTCGTCGCGCCCCAGCTTGACCTTCAATAAGTCGTCGAGCATGAAAGTGATCCGCTCAAAGCCGCCGGTCTCCAGCTGGATGCGGGGAGAGCCGAGCCGCTTGGCCAGGTCGATGATGATGTCGGAGATCAGGCGGGAGATCTGCGGGTTGATCCGCCCCTCGACGGAAACGTCGGTCGAAGCGACGCCCGACACGACCGGCAGGTCCGCCATATCGGTGACGTTGATGGTAAGCCCCGGGTTCCGGTTGAGGACGTACCCGGCCTCGTCGATGATCGCCGATCTGCCCCGCAGGACGACGACGGCGGCCGGCCGGCGCTCCTCGATCTTGATGTAGACCGTGGCCGGCGGGATCCGGTAAATGCGGAACGACTTGATCGCCGTGATGCCTGTTAAGTTTTTCCTGACCCGGCTGAAGCTGGTCAGGAAGAGGTTCTCATTGAGCGGCACGCCGGACAGGTCTTTGACCTCTTCCGCGGAGAGGAGCCGGGCCCCGGAAACGACGACGTCCTGGATCCGCCAGATCGGCAGGGAAAGGAGAAAATAGGTCCCGATCCCGAGCGGGATCAGCAGCAAAATAGCGATATAAAGCCGCAGGCGGAAAGGGAGCTTTTTCCGTTTAGAACGCGCTCTCAAGGATTTTTACCACCAGCTCGTCGAAAGAAAGGCCGGCGCTCTCGGCTTCGGCCGGCAGGTCGGAGTGCTCCGTCATGCCGGGGATCGAGTTGACCTCGTGGACGTAGGGGGTATGGTCGCCGGCGACGATGATGTCGACCCGGGAAACGCCGTAGCAGCCGAGGGCCCGGTGGGCGGCAAGGGCGACTGCCTGGGTCCTCTTATACAAGGCCTTGGGGAGTCGGGCCGGGAGGATGAACTCGGTCATCCCCGAGGTGTATTTGGCTTCGAAATCGTAAAATTCCTTGCGCGGGACGAGCTCGAGGATTGGCAAGGCTTGTACGTCATCCCCCGTGCCGATGATCCCGACTGTTACTTCGCGACCCTTGATGAACTCTTCGATAAAGACATCCTGATATTCCTTGACCGTTTTGGCTAAGATCCGTTCCAGGTCGTCGTTTTCCTTGACGATCGAAACGCCGAGGCTGGACCCTTCGCTGGTCGGCTTGATGACGAGCGGGAAGGGGAAGATCCGGCGGAGCTTCTCGGCCTCCTTTTTCAGATCGCTGCCGGGGTCGATCGCCAGGTAGCGCGGCGTCGGGATATTGCAGGTATCGAAGATCCGCTTGGCGGCGAGCTTGTTCATCGCCAGGGCGGAGGCCAGGACCTTGGAGCCGGTGTAAGGGATGTTGGCGACCTCCAGCATTCCCTGGACGCAGCCGTCCTCGCCCCAGCGGCCGTGCAGGGCGATGTAGACCAGGTCGATCTTCTTCTTTTTAAGCTGGGCGATCAGGTCGTCGGACAGGTCGAACATGGCGACGTTGAACTTCTGCTTTTTCAGCGAGTCGAACACTCGTTTGCCGGAGCGGAGGGAGACCTCGCGCTCGCCGGACCGCCCGCCGCAGAGGACCGCGATCTTCTTGTTTTTGAGGTTTTTCACTGAATTGATTTTAGCACCGAAAACCTTTATAATCAATTTAGCATGGCTTACAAGATCACCTTAATCCCCGGCGACGGGATCGGGCCGGAAGTCTCGACCGCGGCGCGGCGCTGCGTCGACGCGACCGGCGTCAAGATCGACTGGGAGATCGCCGAAGCGGGCGCCGATATCATCAAGAAATACGGGACGCCGCTCCCCGATTCGACCCTCGCTTCGATCCGGAAGAACAAGGTCGCCCTTAAAGGGCCTCTTACCACGCCGATCGGGACCGGGTTCCGCTCGGTCAACGTCGCCATCCGCAAAGAACTCGACCTTTACGCCTGCCTCCGCCCGACCCGGTCGTATAAAGGGGTCCGCTCCCGGTACGAAAACATCGATCTGGTCATCGTTCGTGAGAATACCGAAGACCTCTACGCCGGCATTGAGTTCGAAGAAGGGAAGCCGGAGACCAAAACCTTGATCGCGGAGATCGAGAAGCTCGCCAAGAAGAAGATCGCCGCCGATTCCGGGATCTCGATCAAGCCGATCTCGGTTTCCGGCTCGAAACGGATCGTTAAATATGCTTTCGAATACGCCGTTAAGCACGGCCGGAAGAAAGTCACGGCGATCTCCAAAGCGAACATCATGAAGTTCACCGACGGGCTCTTCTTTAAGGCCGCCCAGGAAGTGGCCAAGGAATACGCCGGTAAGATCGAGTACGAAGAGCGGCTGATCGACAACATGTGCATGCAGCTGGTACAAAAACCGGAGCTGTATGACGTTCTCTGCCTGCCGAACCTGTACGGCGATATCCTCTCCGACCTCTGCGCCGGGCTGATCGGCGGGTTAGGCATTGCGCCCGGGGCGAACCTGGGCGAGGGGATCGCGGTCTTTGAAGCGATCCACGGCTCCGCCCCGAAATATACCGGCCAGAACAAGGTCAACCCGGTCGCGATGATCCTTTCCGCGGTCCTGATGCTCGATTACCTGGGGGAAAAAGAGGCGGCCAAGCGATTAGACAAAGCGGTTGCCAAGGTTATCGCCGAGGGGAAAGCCGTGACTTATGACTTAAAACCAGACCGGAACGACCCGACCGCCGTCGGGACTTCACAGATGGCCGACGCGGTGATCGCCGCTTTATAACAGGCTTCGCGACTTTCTCGCCGGTATAATCCTCGTAAACGGTCCGCGAAATATCGTTGATCAACTGGCGGGCGCGGCTCTTGTTTTTAAACCCCGAAGTGAAGACCGCCAGGGCGTAAGTCCCCTTTTTGGTATAAACCAGACCGACATCGTTCAATATCCCTGCGAGGTGGCCGGTCTTATTAGCGACATAGGTCCCCGGCGGCACCCCGCGCCAGATCCCCCAGCGGTAACGCTGGTAATTCATCCAGGCGATCATCTGCTTGGCCGACTTTTTCGAGAAGCCGCGGCAGTTATGAACCAGGACCAGCTGTTTGGCCATGTCGTTGGCCGAGGTCAGGTTGTTGTTCTTCGCCGGCGGTTCGACCAGCATGGTCGGGTCGCTGATCCGGGTGTTAGTGAGGCCGATCCCTTTCATATAAGCTTCGATCGACGGTAAACCGACCGTGTTAACGACCAGCCGGGTCGCCGTGTTGTCGGAGAGAGTGATCATCAACCGCATCAGGTTCCAGAGGGTGTATTCCTGGCCGGCCTTCATCCAGCGGAGGACGCCGGCGCCGTCAAGCTTATCGCTTTCCCGGAAGACGATCCGTTTTTGCAAGTTAAGCTTGCCCGAGTCCGCCAGGTGGAAGGCGGCGCACATGACCGGCACTTTGCCGACCGACGCCGCCGGCATGGGGAGGTTGCCGTTGACCGATGCTTCCCGGCTGTTCTGGAGGTCGATAAAGGCGATGCCGACCTTCCCCTCGGCCGTCGCGGCCAGGCGCTCGAGTTTGTTTTGGAGGTTGGCACTGGCTGCCGTTGAAAGGCAAAAGACCAGGACGACGACTAACGCGCGCATATTTTTTATTATACCATATGCTATAATTTGGTCATGCCAGTCGTGAAGATCGGAATGTGGGCGGGCCGGGACAAAGAGACCAAGAAAAAACTGATCGAGAACGTCACCAAGACGATCTGCGAAACGACCGGCTGCCCGGCGCAGGCCGTGATCGTCATTATCGAAGACATTCCCAAAGAGAACTGGGGCCAAGACGGGAAACAGGGAGGCTAACGTGACACTGTTCGAACAGATCAATAACGATATTAAGGAAGCGATGAGGGCTAAGGACGAGTTGAAACTGAGCGTCCTCCGGATGATGAAGAGCAAAGTGCTTTACGTTAACGCCCGCGGCGACCTGCCGGAGGCGGAAGTTACCAAGATCGTCAATAAATACGGTAAGGATATCAAAGAGACGATCGAAGAGTATAATAAGGTCGGCCGCGCGGCCGAAGTCGCCCAGGCGGAGAAAGAGCTGGCGATCGTCCAGTCATACTTGCCTAAAGAGCTATCCCCGGACGAGCTTAAAAACCTGGTCAAGCAGGCGATTGCCGAGACCGGCGCCGCGACCCCCAAGGATATGGGCCTGGTGATGAAGGCCGTCTTGGCTAAAGCTCCCAGCGCCGACGGCAAGATCGTCAGCCAGTTCGTCCGGGAACTCCTCAAATAATGAACCTCGTCGGGTTGGTCCTTGTCGGTATCGCGGCCGGGGCGCTCAGCGGTCTTCTCGGCGTCGGCGGCGCGACAATCATGATCCCGGCGCTGGTCTTTATCTACGGCACTTCCCAGCATCTGGCGCAGGGGACCTCGATCGCCGCTTTACTTCTCCCGGTCGGCATCCTGGCGGTGGTCAAATACTGGCAAACGGGGAACGTTAACCTGACTTTCGCCTTCCTGATCGCGCTGGGGTTCTTTATCGGGGCTTACTTTGGGGCGGTTTACGCGCAACCGGTCCCGGATATATTATTAAAACGGTTATTCGCCGGCTATCTGCTCGTCATCGCCCTGCAGATGTTGTTCTTCTCAAAATAGCGCTTTCACCAGGCCCAGAATGCCTTGTTTCCAGGGAACGCGGTGGGAGACGCCGCTTGAGTGTTCGAAGTTTTTCAAGTTAGCCAGATACCATTCGTAATTCCGGACCAGCGCGTCTTTATTAGAGAACTTGGGCTTGAAACCGATGATCTTTTCCGCTTTCTCGATCGAAACGAACGAGTCTTTTGAGGCGGTCTCGTAAACCCACTTGTAAAGCGGGGAGAGCTTGAAGAACTCCAGGGCCCGCAGCGCCCAGATGACCGGTTCGGCGGGGAAACCGATGATCCGCTTGCCGAAACCGGCCCGGTCGAGCACCGCCTGGTAGTCTTCTTTCATCGTCGTGAAATCCTTGGCGCCGACGTTGAAAGTGTCGTTGACGGTCTTCTTGTCGAGCGTCAGGCAGAGCCAGATCGCCGCGCAGAGGTCTTCCACGTCGAGCAGCTGGTAGCGGTTGTTCCCGCTGCCGATCATCGGGAAGTTCTTGCCGTCCTTGGCCCAGTCGTAGAAGAGGGCAAAGACGCCAAGCCGCTCCGGCCCGATGAACGACTTGGGCCGGATGATCGGGACGCACATCCCCCGCTTCCGGAATTCCAGACAAACCTCTTCGGCCTTGATCTTGGCGATGCCGTAAGGGCCGACGCCGTCCAGTTTATCGGTCTCCCGCAGCGGGTGATGGTCGGGGATGCCGTAAACGGCGGTGGAAGAGACATGAACAAAGCGTTCAACTTTTTCCTTGGCCGCCGCTGCGAGCAGGATCCGCGTCCCGTCGATGTCGGTCGAGAAGATCTCCTCTTTCTTGTAGAGGGGGAGGGCGGCCGCGGTGTGGATGACCAGTTTCACTCCGGCCATTGCTTTGGCAACGGTCTGCGGGTCGCGGATATCGCCCCGGATGACGGTGACCCGGTCGCGTTCCGGGTAATCGAATTCCGCCAGGTCGAGCGAAACGATGTCGGTGATCCCCTGTTTCATTAAGTGGCGGATCAGGTTGATGCCTAAAAAGCCGGCGCCGCCGGTGACCAGGGTTCTCATTTCAGGTAGATAATGGCCATCAGGGACGCCAGCCAGAGGACGATGTCAGCGAGGAGCGGGAGATCGGTCAGCAGGATCTCTTCCGGTTTTCCTCCCTTGCCCTTCTGGTAGATCAGGTAGAGATAACGGAAAATGCCGTACAGAACGAAGGGGACGGAGTAGACCAGGTTGTGGGTGCCGAACTTGGCGACCGTTTCCGGCCAGAGGGTATACAGGGAATAGGCCATCACGGTCGAGCCGGCCACCGCCGAGATCATCTGATCGAGCAGTTGCGGGTTGTATTCGTCCAGGATCCGCCGGTGCTCCACCGCCCCCTGCGAAAGGGTAAGCAGCTCGTGGCGCCTTTTGCCCAGGGCGATAAAGAGCGACAGGAGGATCGTGCAGATGATCAGCCAGGGGGACATGGCGACGCCGATCACCACCACGCCGGCGATTGCCCGCAGGACAAAGCCGGCGGCGATCGTGAAGGTGTCCAGGATCACCAGGTCGCGCAGCAGGAAGGTGTAGACGACCATCAGGACGAAATAAGCGGTCGCCGTCAGCGCGAACGGCAGATCGAGGGCATAAGCGGCGCCCAGGCCGATCAGGGCCAGCAGGCAGGCAACGGCGATCGCCAGGAACGGCTTGATCTCCCCGGCCGCGATCGGGCGGCGCTTCTTGGTCGGGTGTTTCCGGTCGCTATCGGCGTCCCGGACGTCATTAATGAGATAAACGGCGCTGCTGAGCAGGCAGAAGACGGCAAAAGCTTCAATTACCTTATAAAGCAGGGGGAGATCGAAGAACTTGACCGAGAAGACGATCGCCGCGAAGACGAAGAAGTTCTTGGTCCACTGGTTGATCCGCAGCGAACGGACAAGGGCGCCCATCACTTTTTAACGAGGAATAGTTTCTGGCCGAACTCGACCGGTTTCCCGTTCTCGACCAGGACCTTGACGATCTTGCCGCGAACTTCGGATTCGATCTCGTTGAACAGCTTCATCGCCTCGATGATGCAGACGACCTTGCCCGGCTCGACCTCGTCGCCCGCTTCGACAAAGGGGGCCGATTCCGGCGAAGGCGAGCGATAGAACGTGCCGACCATCGGGCTGGTAATGGCGGTCAGGCCGTCTTCCTCGGTCTTTTCCTTGGCTTTGGGCTCATGATGGGCGGGGGCGCCGGAGGCTTGAGGGGCCGGGGCGCTGATAACGTGCCCGCTCTTTTCCCGGCGTACTTCGTATTTGACCCCTTTTTCCTCGACCGCTACCCCGGAAATGTCCTCGTCCTTAACGAGCTGGATCAGTTTTTTCAAGACCTCAAAATCCATATTTGATCACGCCCTTCCGAGGTATTTACCCTCGCGAGTATCAACTTTCAACGTGTCGCCGACATTAACGAAAAAAGGGACCTGGACCACCAGGCCGGTCTCCATGGTCGCTGGCTTGCCGCCGGAGACGGTATCTCCCTTAAAGCCGGGGGAGGTATCGGTGACTTTAAGGTCGACCGAGGACGGCAGGTCCAGGTCCAAAAGCTCCTCGCCGTAGAAGGTGAGGTTGGCTATGAACCCGTCTTTCAGGTAATTGGCCGCTTCGCCGACCTTTTTGACCGGCACGGCGATCTGCTCAAAGGTCTTTTGGTCCATGAAATGGAAGGCGTCCCCGTCCGAATAGAGGAATTGCATCGGTTTATAATCGATGTGGGCCGTTTCCGCCCTTTCCCCGGGCTTAAAGGAGCGTTCCACGATCGCCCCGGTCCGCATGTTCTTGAGCTTGATCTTGATCCAGCTCTGCTGGGCGGCCCGCTGGTGGTGGTACTCGACGCAGCGGAAGAGCTGGCCGTCGAATTCGACCGCCATCCCCGCTTTGACCTCGTTAATTGGTATCGCCATGACGACCAAGTATATCAATCTTGACGATGATTTTCAACTACAGTAGAATGCAGGTATGGTTTTTTGGCTGTTCCTGGCCGGTTATTTGCTCGGTTCGGTCCCTTTTGGCCTGATCGTGGCCGCTTTTTGGCGAATCGACATCAGAAAGTACGGTTCGGGCAACATCGGCGCGACCAACGTCCTGCGGACATTGGGGATCGTGCCGGGGGGGCTGGTCTTTGCCTTAGATATGTTAAAAGGGACCGCGGCGGTCATGCTGGCAGCTTATTATCTTTCCGACCCGCTGGTGATCGTCGGTTGCGGCCTGGCGGCGGTGCTGGGGCACACTTTTTCCCTCTTTTTGCGGTTCCAGGGAGGACGAGGGGCGGCGACGGGGCTCGGAGTGCTGCTTGGCGTGGCGCCAGACCTTTTTTTGTTCGCCGTGGTCCTTTTTACCCTGATCGTCGGCTTGACCCGCTACGTCTCGCTCGGCTCGGTCCTGACCGCCCTGGCGGTCACGCTCGCCTTTTTTGCTTTCGGCCGGCCCCTGCCGTACTCTCTGGCGGCGGCCGCGATCTCCCTGGTCATTATCCTGCGCCATATCCCGAACATTAAGCGGCTTTTCCAGGGGACGGAGCGCCGCCTCGGAGAGAAAGGATGAGCCGGGTCGCCGTGGTCGGCGCCGGCGCCTGGGGAACAACCCTGGCGATCCTGCTGGCGGAAAAAGGGGCGCAGGTTTCCTTATGGGCTTATGAAGCGGATCTGGTCCCGGAGGTCAGGGAATTCCGGGAAAATAAGCGGTTCCTCCCCGGTTTCCCTCTGCCGCAAACCATCGCGATTACCAATGAAGTAAACGACCTGCGGGCGGCCGAGCTCGTTTTCTTTGTCGTGCCGACGCAATTCCTCCGGCAGGCCGCCCGGCGCTTTCAGGGGGTGTTCGCTCCGGGCGCGGTGATCGTGGCGGCCAGCAAGGGGATCGAAGGGGGTACTTTAAAACTCCCGCTGCAGATCCTGGCCGAAGAGCTGGGTGTGGGGAACGCGGCGGCTTTATCCGGCCCCAATCTTTCCCATGAGATCGCCCGGGGGCTGCCGGCGGCGGCGGTGGCCGCCTCCCGCGATAAGGCGACCGCCCAAAAGGTCCAGGCGGCGCTGATGCTCGACCGTTTCCGGGTCTACACCAACGACGACCCGACCGGCGTCCAGCTGGGCGGCGCTCTGAAGAACGTGATCGCGATCGCGGCCGGGGTCGTCGACGGCCTGGGCCTGGGCGACAACGCCAAATCCGCCCTGCTGATCCGCGGCATAGTGGAGATCACCCGGCTTGGCTCGGCGCTCGGCGCCAAACCGGAGACCTTTGCCGGGCTATCCGGCATGGGGGACCTGATCACCACCTGCGCCAGCCGACTGTCGCGCAACCATACCGTCGGCGAACAGCTCGCGAAAGGACGCAAGCTGAAAGAGATACTGGCCGGGATGAAAGAGGTCGCGGAAGGGGTGCCGACCGCCGTCGCGGCCCGCGAATTGGGGAAGAAGCAGGGAGTATCCCTGCCGATCGCCGACCAGGTTTACCAGGTCCTCTATGAAGGGAAAGACCCTTACCGGGCGATCAGCGAACTGATGACCCGGTCGGCCACTAGTGAATAAGGACCGCGTCCCGGGCCGACTTCTCAGTTAACTTCTTGATGGTCGGTTCCATCGATTCCAGGTATTCGTTGGTGATGATGTGCGGCGTGGCAAAGACCATCAATTCCACTTTGGCTTTCTCCGTGACCGAACGCCGGAACAAAGTGCCGATATAGGGGATCGCCGAGAGGATCGGGACGCCGATATCGGTCACGATGTCTTTATCGCGGACCAGGCCGCCGATGACGAAGGTTTGGCCGTCCTTGACGATCACCTCATTATGCGTTTCGGTCGTATCCTCCTGCGGCAATTCGTTCTCGATCCGGCCGTCGCTCAGTTTCGGCTCCACCTTCAGCCGGATCATCCCGTTCTTGTTGACGTTGGGGGTCAGGACCAGCGAAGTGCCGACGTTGAGGAAATTGACCTGCTGGGTGGTCGAGGTCTGGGAGATGATGCTGGTCTTGTAGCCGAGCTTCTGGCCGATCAGGAGCGACGCTTGCTTGTTATTCAAGGTTGTTAGCCGCGGCGTGGCGACAATGTCGTATCGGGCGACGGCTGACAAGGCCTGGAAGAACGCCTCCAGGCTGGCGTTGGAAAAGATCGAAAGGGCATGAGCGTACAGGCCGGCCGCTTCCAGCGAGCCCAGGCCGGCAAGACCGCTGGTCTTGACGTAATTGTTGTTGGGGCCGTTGCGGGTATAGTTGACGTTCAGGCCGAGCGTGCCGCCGTCGCCGTCGGCGATCTGGATCATCTTGACCTCCACCATCACCTGGATCGGCTGGACGTCGAGTTCCTTGATCAGTTTCTCCAGGCGGGGGAGGTAATCGGAAGAGGTCTGGATCACCAGGACGTTGTAGCTGTCGTCGGCGGTCACGACGCTGCCGGCGGGGAGGATGGCGGCCAGGGTCGCCTGCATGTCGCTCGGCTTGGCGTTGGCCAGGTAATAAGTGCGCATGATCTTTTTGGTGGAAACGAAGATCGTGCCGGCTTCGTCGAACCAGTCCAGCCCTTTGGCGCGCAGCACGGCTTCCAGCCCGGCCTTCGCTTCGATGCCGGAGAAAGTGACCGTGACCTTGCCGGTCACGTCGTCGCCGGCGACGATGTTAACGCCCGTTGCCTTGGCGAAAATCTGCAGGACCGACTTGATGTCGGCGTCCTTCAGGTTCAGGTAGACTTTCCCCTTGGCGATGCTGACGTTAACCATCTCTTTTGGCGCAGCCAGCGCCGCCGCGCCGAGCACGAGGCAGAGGCCCAGGCAGAATAAGGTCTTTTTCATTTTATTTTCCCTCCACTTTTAGGGTCTTGGTCAATGAACCTTTTTGCAGTATAACACGTTCTTTGCCGATCGAGGTCACCTTCCAGCCCATAACCGTGCCGCCGACCGACAGCGACTGGCCGGAAATGAAAGCGACCCGCATGTCGGAGTCGATCCAGACGCCTTCGAGCTGCGGTTCCGCCGGCTTGACGACCGGCCCTTCCGGAGCATGTCCCGGCTCCTTGACGACCGGCAGCGGCTCTTCGGCCCGGGTTTTGACCTCGATCCGCAGGGCAAAAGGATCGATCATCTTCGCCTCGTAGGTCGGCAGGACGATCTCGTCGATCTCCTCCTTTTCCGCGGCCGCGGCTTCCCGGGTCGGAACGACGACCGGCAAGGCGGCCGGCGCAGACGGCGCCGGTTTAGCCAGGGGGACGATCGGCAGCAGGGGAGCGACTGCCGGCCAGTAGGTGAAGACGGCGTAGCCGAGCGACGCGAACAATATTAGGATAATTATGATTTGTCTGGCCATATCAATAATAAGCCGTCAGGTTGATCTTGATCCCCAGGTCGGGCGCGGCGCCGCCACTGGAGATGATCTCCATCGAATCGATCAGCACCAGGATCCGGAGCCGGTACAGGATGCTGAAGAAAGTATACAGGCTCCGGAACCGGCCGGAGCAGGAGAGATTGAACTTTAATCCTTCCCCTTCTTCTTCCAGGTTCGGCTTGATAAAGTTCAGGGTCAGGCCGGACCGGACGGTCGCCTGGGAGAGGAGCTTGAGCACTTCCAGCGCCCTTTCGTCGCGGGGGAGGATCGATTTTTCCGGGACCATGCCGACCGATTGCTCGATCGCGTCGAGGATCTTGACCTTGCCCTCGGCGACCTTCAGGTCCAGCCGCAGGCCGCGCGCCGTGTCCTTGAGGCGGGCGATCTCGTCCCACTTGGGGGTGAGCAGGAACTGGAAAAAGACGTAGAAGACCACGAAGCCGATCGTGACGATCAGCAAGTTCCTTTCCCGGTCCGATAGTTTTAGCGGCGCCATGTTTATTCCTTGATCTTTCCCGTGATCTCAAAATTGAACGCTTCGGTCGCGTAGTCGCTGTTCTTGATCGCCTGGACCATCTGGACCCCGTCGAACAGCGGCGAAATCGAGAGTTTCAGGACGAAACGGGAGAGCAGGGTTTCGGCGGCCTCGCCCCGCTTGAAGACGATCCCCCATAAATGGAAGTCGGTCGCGCTCAGGTGCAGCGTGTTGATCGCCGCGCTTTCCGGGATCAAGCGGCTGATCTCTTGCAGGATCTGCGGCACCTTGTTGCGCTTTTGCTCAAAGGTCCTGATCGTCAATTTGCGTTTTTCCTCTTCCTTGGTCGTTCTTTCGATCGCGTCCAGGCGGGAGATCCGCGGCTTGTATTCGTCCAGCTTTTGCTTGATCCGGCTTAATTCGGACTGCAGGCCGAACGCTTGCAGCCAGAAGATGAGGTAAACGACGGCCAGCACGCCGGAAAAAGTCGAGACCAGGAACTGCGGCTGCAGGAAGCGCCGGGCAAAGAGTTTCCAGCGGTATTTGACGTCTTCCGGCAGGAGATTGATCTGGCGCGCGCCGGAGAGGGCGGCCCCCAGGGCGGCCGCCAGGCGGGGATTGAGCTTGGGGAGCGGTTCCGGCGTGATGACCGGGACGCCAAGCCCCTCGCTGATGAACTGGCTCAGGTTCGGGGTCAGGGAACTGCCGCCCGTCAGGACGATCTTGTTGATCCCCCCTTCGCCGGTTTGCCCCTTGTAGTATTCGAAGGTCCGGGCGACCTCGCTCTGCATTTTTTCCAGCGCCGGCCGGACCATCGCCTGGAGCTGGGAAATGGGGATCTCGCCGAGCTTGGGGAATGTTTCCAGATTTGTCGGCACCCCGTACTCGACCTTGATCCGCTCAGCCTCCTCGGGGCTGACCTCGATCCGCCCTTCGGGGGAGACCAGGATGCCCGACATGGCGCGGGTGATGTTCTCGCCGCCGATCGGCAGCTCCCGGTTGAACTCGAAGACGCCGTGGCGAAAGATGCTGATGTTGGTCGTCCGTTTTCCCATGTAGAGGATGGAGGTGATCTTGTCGTCGGGCTTGGTGAGCTCCGCCTTGAACAGCTCCTGCAGCGCTTCCGGCAGGATGGTGATGCCGCCCAGCTTGACGCCGGCCTTGCCCAGGATGTAAAGCGCTTCCAGGTAATTCTTGCGGCTGGTGCAGGCGGCGACGTAATCGATCTTTTCGGTAAAGACCTCGCCGCGGGGGACCGGGTAAAAATCGAAGATCGCTTCCTCGATCGGGTAGGGGATCTCCTCGGCCAGTTTCCAGCGGATGGCCTGGGCGGCTTCCGAACGAGGCATGTCGGCCAGGGTGTAGAGCTTGACGAAGGTGTCGCTCCCCCCGACGACCACGACCGCTTCGCGGGCCTTGATCTTGTTGGTCTGGAGGAGCTTTTTCAGGGCGTCGGCCTTGGCGTCCTCGAGCTGGGGATGTTTATCGATAAGCTGGTAGGGGACCTCGGTCATCCCCCAGTTCTTCAAAATAAAACCCTGGTCTTTCCGGTCGATCTCGACCAGCTTGACCGAGGTGATCCGCAAGTCGATTCCCAGGACCGATCGCGCGCTCAGCATTTACGAACAATTATAGCCAATACGACGCTATTGTCAATTGGAATCGGGCAGGTGCTTTCTGACCCGGGCGATCAGGTCGTTCGGATCGAACGGCTTGGGGATGTAATCGACCGCGCCGGCCTGCAGCCCTTTTTCCAGGTCCTCTTTCTTGTTCATGACCGAGAGGAAAATGACCGGGATGTCCTTGTAGTCCGGCAGGCTTTTCAGCTTTTTGCAGAAGTCAAAACCGCTGACCCGGGGCATCATGACGTCGAGCAGGATCAGGTCCGGCCGGTGCAGCTTGATCGCCTGCTCCGCCTCCAGGGCGTCGCTGGCGGACAGGGCGTCAAAGCCCTTGAGCTGGAGCAGGTCCTCGACGATAGTGACAATGGTCGGTTCGTCATCGACGATCATTACGACTTTTTTCATGATTTGGCCTCCTCTTTGGTCTCGGTGGTCGTTTCCTGCGGGAAATTGGCGGTGTGGCCGACTTCGATCGTTTCCAGGTTGTTATGGATCGCTTCGGTGATGACCCAGTCGCAGACTTTCAAGATCAGCCGGGGCACCCCATTGGTCATCTTGTAGATGTTCTCGATCGCGTCGGCGGTGAAGGGGCCGAACCCGGTGCCGCCGGCGTCCTCGATCCTTTTCCGGATCAGCTCGCTGGTTTCTTCCAGCGACAGGTGGTGGAGCACCACTTCCTGGATGATCCGGTCGAAGAACGGCGGCGAATCGCGCTTGATCTTTTCGCGGGTCTCCATCAGGCCGCCGAGGACGAAGGTGACGCCGTTCAGGTCGCCGAGCGTCCGGAGCGACCGCTCGAAGTCGGGCCCGAACTCGTGCGCCTCGTCGAGCAGCAGCAGGATGCTGCGGCTGGTCTTGCTGACCAGCTCTTCCATGTCGTAGATCGAGATCTTTTCCCCGCGCCCCTTCTTGATCTTGAGCGACTGGGCCAGGTACTGCAGCAGGTCGTCAAAATTGTCGGTCGGCCGGGGGATATAGACGGTATGGAATTCTTTGGCGAGCGTCTCCGCCAGCCACTTGAGCAGGGTGGTCTTGCCGACCCCCTTGTTCCCCATGACGAGCAGGTGGCCGGTCTTGAGATAGACCTTGTCGAAGATCGTATTGACCTGGGTCTGGTAGCCGGTGAAGAGCTTCGGCATGATGTCGAGGGTGAACGGGTTCTTCTGCCAGTTGAACTTGGCGTACCACTTGCGCTGGTTGGCCGTGATCCCGACCCACGGCTTGAGGCGGCCGCCGCACTTGATGCAGAACTCCGCCAGGCGGGAATTGGCGTAATGGCACTCCGTGCAGACCTGGATCGACCGCTTTTCGATCACCAGCTGGACGTAGGCGTAGGCGTAGCGCAGGGCGACGTAGAGCAGGGTCAGGAGGGCGGTCAGGATCCAGGCCAGGTCCCACCCGGTCAAGCGGAGGACCGGCGAGGCGGACGGTTTATAATAAGTGTAAGTGCTGGGATAACCCTTCGGCTTGACCGTTTCCTGCTCTTTTTCCCGGGTCGGCCGTTTTTCCGGCGCCGTTTCGATCGCTTTTTTGATCGCCTTGGTCAGTTCCTCGATCTCGGTCCGTTCCGTTTTGGCCGGAGCGGGGGCGGGGGCGGTCACGGCCGGGGCGGGCGCGGCCGGCGCGCCGCTGTCCTTCCTGATCTCCTGGAGCAGGTCCCGGGCCTGGGCGTTGGCCGGGTCGAGCCGGAGCGCTTCGTTCAGGTCGCGGATCGCGCCGCTGTTATCGCCGAGAAAATACTTGTTGACCGCCTTGTTGTAATATTCATCCGAGGTTTGCGCCAGGGCAGGTGAGACCAGCGTAAAAGTGAACAGGCTCAACAAAACACAGAGAAAGACCCGCGACCCGTGACTCGTGACTCGTGATTTCATCGTTGCTCCTTTTTACTTGGTTTGGATCTTCTGGATCAACTCGAGCTTTTTCTTCAGTTCCAGGGCCTGTTTGTTCTTCGGGTCTTTTTCCAGCGCCTTGTTGAGCGGCGCGAGCGCTTCCGCGTACTTGCCGGTAATGACCAGCTTCATCGCTTCGCCCAGGTATTCCTTGGCCTCGGTCCGGCTCTGTTCGATCAGCTGGGTTTCCATCTTGTTCTGCGCCTGGTTTTGCAGGCGGAGCGCTTCGGCGTTGGTCGGGTCGATCTTTAGCGCGTTGCCGAACTCGCCGACCGCTTCGATGTATTTGCCCTGGTCGTAGAATTTCTTGCCGGAGGCGATGATCTCGCCGGCGCTCCGCTTGATCTCCACCTCTTTTTGGGTAAAGACCTGGGCCAGGGCCTGGTTATCCAGCTCGTTCTGCGCTTTTTTCACCAATAAATTCGCTTCTTCGTTCTGCGGATCGACAGCCAGCACCCGGTCGAGGCTGACGATGGCGTCGGCATATTTTTCTTCCTTGATAAAGGCCTTGCCGTAAGCCAGGTTCTCGAGGATCAGTTTTTTCGCCTGGTCCGGCGCGCCGAACAGCAGGCTGACGCTGACCTGGTGGGCGGCGCCCAGGTCCTGGTGGCCGAGATAGGCGTAATCGAGCGAGAAGAGATTGGCCGACACGCCGAGGCCGGCGCGCAGAGAGTTTCCCGACAGGCCGGCGCGCAGGGAGAGCAGGTTGCGCAGGACATATTCCGCGCCGAAGTTCATTTTAGTCCCGTCGGCATAGGAGACCAGGTCGCCGGTCAAGTTGACCGCGTCGCCGTAGAGCCGGCCGGAGAAGGCAAGCCCGCCGCGGTAGGCGGTTGGGAAAGGGGTGTTGTCGCTGATGAACTTGAGCCCGGCCCCCAGATTGGTGGCGGCCAGGCCGGCAGTAACGTTCTGATTGATCCGGTAGAACAGGCCGGCGTCGGCGGCCAGGGCGGAGGCGCTGTTGTCCGCCAGTTTTTCGCTGACCTGTTTCAAACTGATCCCGTAGGAGAGGGCGGGATTGAACTGGCGGCCGAGCGCAAGGGTAAGGCAGGAAGAACCGGTCGTGAAGACCGTGGTCGCCGCGCCATTCTGGTCGTAACCCTGGATGTCGCCCGAGTTGAAGCCGGAATAGCCGACGCCGATGATGCCGTAGCGGGTCGGGTAAACGATGCCGGCCGCCTGCTGCAGCGAATCGACCAGGTACTTGTTGTACATCGTCATCACTTCGGGGAAGTTGAGGTTGGCCAGGCCGGCGGGATTGTAGAAGATGGCGGCGGAGTCGTCGGCAAGCCCGGTGTAGGCGTCGCCCATGGCCAGCGGCCGGGCGCCCGCGCCCAGCTTCAAGAACTCGACGCCTGAACTAGCCCCGGTTCCTGCGGCCGCTGGAAATACTAAGCACGAAAGACTAAATACTAAACAAATTACCGATCCCAAATTCCATTTTTTCATTTGTTCACCTTATTATAACAACTTTCCCTTTCTTTTGGCTGTCGATATTTTTGATCACATAATCGTAGGTGCCGCTGACGAGCAGGTTCCCCGCGCTGTTCTTCAGGTCCCAAATGGCCTGGCCGTTGCCGTTCGTGACGGTGATCGTCCGGACCGGTTCCCCGGCCAGGGTATAGATCTCGATCGTGCAGGTCGCCGCCAGGTCGTTAAAGACGACCTCGCTCGTGCCGGTCACCGCCAGGTACGGGTTCGGCATTTCCGGATTAGCCGTGTTCGTTTGCGCGGTACAACCGGTCAGCAGGAGGCCGACCGTCGCGCCGATCAGTATTAAGGCCGCCGATTTGCTCATCTGATCACCACCAGTTTGCCGCTCTTGGTATCGCCGCTGCTCTTGATGAAGTAGAAATAAGTGCCGGAGGCGAGAAGCTCGCCCGATTCGTTCTTGACGTCCCAGGCGTTCTGGCCGGTGCCGGAACTCTCGTTGATCGTCTTGACCAAGTCCCCCGTCAGCGTGTAGATCTTGATCGTGCACTGCGAAGCGAGATTGGTAAAAGTGACGGTCGCGTGCCCGGCCGACGGCTGGAACGGATTGGGGAAGGCGTAAGCCCCGGCGACATTCAGGGCCGGGACCGCCATAATGGTGTAGACCGAGAAGCTCCGGACCGGGGCGGAAACGTAATTGTCGACGGTATTGACCGCTGAGCCCGGCACTTTGACAAAGAGACCGTGCGCTTCGTCGAGCCGGTAGAGGACCAGGTTCTTCTCGTTGGCCTCGGCGGTGTAGTAGAGGGCGATGATGGCGGCTTCGGCAAAAGTGGTGGCTACCCGGGTGCCGCTGGCGTCGAACAGGTTGAACTCGGTGATCGTCGCCGGGAGCGGGTAATGATGGGGATCGCCCAGGGCCAGCACCTTGGCGATGGCGGCGGCGATCGCGGCCGGGTCGACTACGGTCGGCGCGTTTTGCGGGTCGCGATTGATCAAAATATATCCGTCGGTCGGCAAGGTGCCGCTGCCGGTCCGGACACTGGCCCGGCGGTCGGTGCTGTAGGTCGTGTTCTCCTTGCTGTGGTCGTAAATGACGGTGAACAGCCAGCTCTCGGCCGAAGCGACCTTGACCTGGTCGGCGCTTTGGGCGGTGGCGGCCAGATCGGCCCGGTACTGGTAACCTTTGTTAAGCGCCGACGGGATAAAGCTGAAGAGCTGGCCGGCGGCGTCCCAGGTCGTGGTTCCGCTGACGCCGATCGCCTCGAGCGAAGTGCCGTTGTTGTCCATAGTTGCCTTAAGAGTGAAAGCGGCGGCGACCGACGCCTGGTCCATCGGCGAGTCGAAAGCGATCATGACCTGAGCGGCGACCGGGACGTTGGCCGCGTCACGGCTAGGGGAGAGCGACAGGACGAGCGGCGCGGGCGCTTCGCCGGTGATATTGAACGGTTCGGAAGTGGCCGGGCTCAGGATCAGGGCGGTCGCCTCCAGCGTGTAGCCGTCGCCTTTTTTATTGATCCGCAGATCGTTGAAACTGGCGACGCCGCCCGCGGCGGTCCGCGTTTTTGTCCCAAACAAGGTGCCGCCGCCCGGATTATCCCTGATCGCCACGGCAACGCCGGTACTGTTGTCGAGCACGGCCAAATTGCCGTACGCGTCGAAGAGGGCGACTTTGACCTCGGGCGAAATGACGATACCCGCCCGGGCCGTGGATGGCTGGACCTGGAAGGCGAGGGCGGCGGCAGCCGCCGGATCGACCGTAAAAGCGTCGGACGTGGCGGTCGCCAGGCCGGTTGAGGTCGCGGTCAAAGTGTAGCCGCCGACGGATTTATTAACGCTTAAGCCGCTGAAGGTGGCGATGCCGGCGGCGGCGGTAACCGTTTTAGTCCCTGACAGAGTACCGCTCCCCGGATTGTTCCCCAGGGCGACGGTCACCGGCGTGGTGTTATCGCCGGCCACCGTGTTGCCGGAAGCGTCCTGAACGGCGACCTTGACCTCCGGCGTAACGGCGGCCCCGGCGGTCGTCCGGGACGGCTGGACGGAAAAAACGAGCTTGCTGGCCGGGCCGGAAGTGATATTAAAAGCGGCGGATGTTCCGGCGTTCTTGCCGGCGGAAGTTGCCGCCAGGGTGTAGCCGGTGCCAACCTTATCGATCGAGAGGTCGTCGAAAGTGGCGATGCCGGCGGCCGCGGTCCGGGTTGCCGTGCCGGTTAGCGCGCCGCTCCCCGGATTAGCGCTGATCGCTACCGTGACCTCGCTCGAATTATCGGTGCTGATAATGTTGCCGTACTGGTCCTCGATGGCGACCTGGACCGGCGGGGTGATTATGGCGCCGGCCGCGGTGTTGGCCGGCTGGACGTAGAACGCGACCTTGTCGGTCGGGGCGACGGTAATGTTGAACGCATCGGAAATCTTGCTGGCGGTCGCCGCCGAAGCGGCGATCAGCGTGTAACCGACGCCGATCTTGTTGATGTTCAGGTCGTCGAAGGTCGCCTCGCCCAGGACCGCGGCCTTGTTCGTGTTGCCGGCGAGCGTGCCGCCGCCGGCGTTATTACGGATCGCCAGCGTGATCGTCTCCGTCGTCGCGGTCAGGTTGCCGTAAACGTCGAGGACCCGGACCTTGATCGCCGGCGCCATGATCGCCCCGGCCGCTTCATCGGTCGGCTGGACGGAGTAGGCGAGGTGGTGGGCGGCGGCCGGAGTAATGGCGAACGGTTCGGTCGTGGCCGGGACCAGCGAGGCGGCCGAGACCTCCAGGGTGTAACCGGCGCCGGTCTTATTGATGCTCAGACCTTCGAAAGTCGCGACGCCGCCCGCGACCGTCCTGGTCAGCGTGCCGGACAGGGTCCCGCCGCCCGGGTTATCGCGGATCGCGATCGTGACCTGGGTCGAATTGTCGCCGCTGATCAGGTTTGCCCCGTCGGTCACTTCGACGGTCAGCGCGGAGAGCGCGGCGCCGGCCTGCGCGTTGGCCACGGCGGCCGACACCAGCCGGAGGGTGGTCGCGTCGGCGGGGATGACGCTGAAGGTTTCCGAGGTGGCCAGCGCGTAGCTATCGCTGGTCGCGTGCAGGGCGTAGTTGGCGCCGGTGGCCTCGATGGTCAGGTCGTTGAAAGCGGCGACCCCGGCGACCGCCGCTTTACTGGTGGTGCCGAGCAAAGGACCGGTGCCGCTTTTGAGCGACAGGTGGATGGTCGCGGTATCGTTGACGGTATTGCCGTACTGGTCCTGCACCGCGACTTGCACCTCGGGAGTAATGATCGCGCGCGACTTGACCTGGCTCGGCTGAACGGTGAAGCCGAGCTTGCTGGCCGCGGCGGCGGAGATGGTGAACGGTTCGGAGGTCGCGGTGGCCAGGTTGGCGGAGACCGCTTCCAGGGTGTAGCCGGCGGCGGCCTTATTGATGCTGATATCGCTGAACGTGGCGGTGCCGGCCACGGCCGTTTCGATCGTCGTACCGGAGAGGACGCCCCCCCCCGGATTATCCTTGAAGCGGAGCATGACCTGCGAAACGTTATCGGCCGTGTCGGTGTTGCCGTCGTTATCCCTGACGGCGACCGTGATCGCCGGGGAGATGCTGGTCCCCGCGGTGGCCGCGGTCGGCTGCTGAGTATAAACAAGCTTGGTCGAATTCGCTTTCCAGGCGGCGAAGCGGTAAGCGACGCCGCTGCCGTTGACCGCGGCATGGGTGCCGAGGGTAAAGCCGTCGGCCCCGAGCGATTTGACCAGGCCGCTCCCGTTGGCGGTGGCGGTAAAATACTGGGAGAGATCACTGGACAAGTTATAGCCGCGCTGGACGGCCGCGTTGGTCACTTCCGGCCGCTTGACCCAGACGTAACCGGGACGGAAACCGAGGCCGTCGACTGCCCGATCGTTGTTGCCGTCGCCGGTGTAGGCCTCGACGGAGAACTGCCCGGCCGTGTTCTTGAAGGCAAAATAGAAATTGGTCGCGGCCGCGGTATTGACCTCGGCGTTGGCGCCGACCTGGAAACCGTCGGCCTCCAGCGTCTGGACCCGGTCGGCGGTGTCGGCGGTGGCGGAGAAATAGGCGGTATTATCGCCGGCGATCGCCGAGGTCTTGAAGACGCCGAAAGAAGCGCCGTCCCGTTTAACGGCGACCAGGTCGGGCGCGAAGCCGAGCCCGGTTATCGATCGGTCGTTGGAGGTGACTCCCAACCCGGTATAGGCGCCGATGTTGAAATTGGCGCAGGGGGCGCCGGTAAAAGCGTAATAGCGGTAATTGGCCAGCGCGGTGTTGACCGTCGCGTTGCTGCCGAGAGAAAAACCGTCGCCGTCGAGCGAGACGATCCCGTCGGCGAGGCTGGCGGTCGCGCTGCCGAGATAGGCGGTCGTATTGGGGGCCATCAGCGAAGTAGTGAAAACCGCCAGCTGGGTCGAATCTCCCTTGATGATGACGAGGTCGGGATGGAAACCGAGGCCGCTGATCGGCTGGCTGGTCCCGTTGCCGGTGTAATAACCGGCGGTCATCCGGAACCCCCCGGTCGGCGCTTCGGCGGTGGAGCCGTGGAACGCGGCATAATAATAAATACCGGCGTTGACGTTGACCCGGGCGTCGGTGCCGACCTGAAAACCGTCGTTCTCCAGCGCCCGGACGCAGTTGGTGGAGTTGGCGGCCAGGGTGAAGTTGGTGGTCTCATCGCCGTAGTGGTTGCCGTTGCGGAGCACGGCGTTGCTGGCGGCGTTCCGCTTGATCATGACCCGGTCGGGCGCAAAACCGACGCCGGTGATCGACCGGGCAAAGACCCCGTCGCCGGTGTAGGAGCCGACGGCGAGGCCGCAAGACGCCTCGGACGTCGCCTTGAATGCGATATAGTAGTAAGTGTCGCCGCTCTGGTTCACCTCGGCGTTCGCCCCGATCTGGAAGCCGCCGGCGATCATGCTCTGGACCCGGTCGGCGGCGGGCGCGGTGGCGGAAAAATACTGGGTGCTGTCGGCCGGCATGGCCGACGTGTACCAGACGCCGACCGAAGCGCCGTCTCGCTTGATCCAGACGAGGGCGGGGTCGAAGCCGGGAGCGGTGATGTTGCGGAGATCGACGCCGTTGCCGGTGTAGGAGCCGACGTAAAAGTCGCCGCCGCCGGTCCCCTTGTAAGCCGACCAGGTGTAGCGGACGTTGCGGGCGTTGACGTAGGCGTTGGTGCCGAGCGAGAAGCCGTCGCTGTCGAGCGAGCGGATCAGGCCGGTCTCGTTGACGACGGCGTTCTCGAAGTAAGCGGTGGAATCGCCGCTCATCGCGCTGCTCCGCCAGACGGAGCGGCCGGTGGCGGTGTCGCAATTGATGATGACGAGGTCGGGCTGGAAGCCGACGCCGGTGATGGAACGGGCAAGGCCGGTGCCGATAAAATAGCCGCTTTGCATCTGGAAAGCAAAGGCGCAGCTCGTTAATAAAAGGAAAACGCCGAAGAAGACGGCCGCTTTTTTCATTCAGCGTTTATTATAACTAATGTAAGAGGGATGTCAATTGAAGTATGGTATAATCCTGCCCGTGGGAAATGGCAAAGCGCGCAAAGCGCTCGTTCTTCTCTTGTTAGCGGCGCTGCTGGCAACGGCGGCCGCGAACCTTTCCGCCTGCGGCCAGAACGCGCAGCAGACCGGCGCGGCGATCGGGACCGGGCTCGTTGTCGGCGGGCTTTTTGCCGCGATGGTGAAAAACCCGGGGACAATGCCAACGACGACCGCGCCGGGCTCCACCACTACCACTACTATGACGACGACAACCGGCGGTTCGGGGACGTCGACAACCACCGTCACTTTCAGCACCACCACGGTGACGATCGTGACCCCGGCCGGCACCTTTTCGCTCCAGAACATCGACAACACCGGGACCGCCGCCTGGGACATCTACGCCTCACTGGCGCTTGATAGCCGGAACCTCGCCCACATCAGTTATTACTACCAGTTCAGCGAAGACCTGAAATTCGCATTCGGCAGTTTCGAGACCTGGGCGATCGAAACGGTCAAGAGCGCCGACAGCGTCGGCCAATATTCCTCGATCGCCCTGGACAGCCGGGGTAAGAACCGGATCAGCTACTATGACCGGACGCTGGGGGCGCTCGGCTACGCCTCGGACGCCGGCGGCGACTGGCAGTTCACCCTGATCGACGACCCGAGCGGCGCCGACGTCGGTTTTTACACTTCGATCGCGGTCGATTCCCGGGACAAGGTCCATATCTGCTATTACGACGTGACGAACCACGACCTGAAATACGCCACCGATAAGGACGGGGGCTGGCAGACGGAGGTGGTGGACGGGGCGGGGATCACGGCCGGCAAGGATTGCGCTATCACTATCGACGGGTCCGACGTGCCGCACATCAGCTACATTGACGAAACGAACGAACGGGTCCGGCACGCTTACGGCGGCCTGGGGAGCTGGAACTTTGACATCGTCGACGTGCCGATCAAGGGGGCGTTCACCTCGATCAAGGTCGACGCGCTCGGCCAGGTTCACATCACTTACTACGACACGCAGAGCCTGCGGCTCCGCTACGCCAAGAAGGCGGAGGGATACTGGACGCAAACGACGGTCGACGCCAGCGGTAACGTCGGCCAGCGGAGCTCCCTGGCTTTGAACAGCGCCGGCGCCCCGCGCGTCACCTACTACGATTCGACCAACACCGCGTTAAAATACGCCCGCCTGGACGGTGGGAGCTGGACGAGCGGCACGCTGGACAGCACCGGCAACGTCGGGGAAGACAGCACGCTGGCGATCGACACGGCGGGGAAAGCCCATATTTGCTACCACGATGCGACCAACTATCTGCTTAAATACGCCGTCGAACAGTGATCAGTAAACCTCGTCCCAGTCGTTGACCTCGAGCTCGCCGGACGAAGTTCCCGTGCCGCCGCCAAAACCGATCACGGAGTCGGGGAGATAGGACGCGTCAAAATAAATATGCAGGCTGCCGCCCAGGGTGGAAGTGCCGTACGAAACGATCGCGCCCCGGAAAGTGCCGCTGGAGCTGGCGCCGATACTGTCCGCGTAGACCAAGCCCTCGATCTGCTGGCCGCCGCCGAAGGTAAATTCGCCGTAGGGGCAGAGCATGACCGAGCGGTAGACCTGGGCCGGATCGATCTCGATCGCGTTGTCGCCGGTGTAACCGGAATAGAGGACGCTGCTTGGGATGGTGAGGTTGCTGAGAATGCGGAGCTGGCGGTTGCAATACGCTTCGAAGGTATTGACGAAGCTCGATCCCCCCTGGTAGATAAAGTCGCGCTGGGCGATGAAGCGGACGTTGCGCCCGATCCCTTCGCCGTAGTTGATGGTAATGTCGCCGTTGCCGGAAGGGGTGGCGGTGGCGCAGAGTGTCCCCGGCCCGATGACCGTCGATCCCCAATTGATGGCGATGTTCCGGTAATAGAGCGTCCGGCCGGCCAGGTCGAGCGTTTGTCCCCAGCCGAGGGTTAAAGTCTCGCTGGTCGAGGTCATGGCCTCCCGGGTAATAGCGGCGTAATAAGTGTTATCCCAGGGTGGGATCTCGCCGGACGAGATCGGTTCCCAGGAAGCGCAGCTCGAGGTGCCGGAGAAGGAAATGCTGGTGCTGTAAACAGTGCCGTCCAGCTGGTGCGCGCTTCCTCCCATCGCGATCGGGCCGTAATAATAAAAATCCCCGTAAACCCTGGCGTCCCCCTCAATGTATAGAGTATCGCCGCCGCCGGGCGGCGCGATGTACATGCCGTAGTCGAAAACGCCGGGCAAGCCGCCCGCGCTGGAGAGCGGTTTTCTTAAACCGGTCCGGACCGTGCGGCTGACCCCCTGGACCGTGCCGGTCACTTCCATAGTGCAGCCCCGGACCGCTTTGTTGACGTAATGGACCGTAAAGGTGCCGGGGCCGAAGCTGATCGGGCCGTAATCGGCGTTGTTCGACCAGTCGCTGTCGGCGGCGAGCGAAGTGGCGATCGTAAAGCGGGTGCCGGCCTCCGCTACGTTGAGCGCCTGGATGCCGTGCAGGTTCTTGAGCGCGGAGACGCCGCCGGAGGAGAGCAGGGAGGCGATAATCAGGCCGAGAAAAGCGAATGTCACCAGGACAAAGACGGAGATGATCGCGATCTGGCCGTTCCTTAGTTTCATCTTCAGAGATTCCTTATCCTGGCCGCCGATTCCAGGGTGATCCGTTCGGTCCCGCCGTAGAGGGACAGCCAGATCCGGATGGTGCGGATGTTGTTCTTGACCGCGGTCACTTCACCGGTCGAACCGAGGTAAGTGAAACGCAGCCCCTCGGGGGTGACCAGGTTGGTGGCCAGGATGTCGCTGTTGCGCATTAGATTTGTGCCGGTCTGTTTATAGTCGATCGTCTGGCTGCTCAAGTCGAGGAACTGGAGCTCGGCGGTCGTATACGTCGTGATGTTCTGCGGCTTCTTGGTCCGGCGGATCTCGGTCAGCATCCGGTTCATCGCCGCGCGCGCCTTGCCGGCGGCGGCGTCGCGGCTGGAGATCAGGACCCAGCCGCGCATCAGTGTGACGATGAAGTTCGCCATGCCGAAAGAGAGGATGGCGACCAGCGTGAAAACGATGATCGCCTCGACCAGGGTAAAACCTTTTTTGTCGTTAATGGACTTCATAGGTCGCCAGCAGGGCGGTGATCTCCACGGTCGACGCGCGATCGAGCGGCCCGCCCCAGACGCGGACCTTGATATTCTTGAACGGGGTGTTGTAGCTGACCGGGGTGTTCAGGTCGCTGGTCGCCACCCGGGTGACGATGATCCGGTACTGATAGCCGGCGAAAGCGCCGCTGAAAGAGCCGGAGGTCTCGCCGGTCGTCGCCTGGACGAAGGTCCGGGCCGTATATTCTTCCATTTTGGCGTGGGCCAGATAAGCTTTTTTGTCGATCGTTTCGACCCTGGCGGTCCGGGGGGCGAGGTTGATGAAGATAGCGGCGAGCAGGTAAAAGGCGATCCCGATCACCACCAGGCCGACGGTCGCTTCGATCAGCGAAAAACCCTGCCTGCCGGCAGGCAGGGCCCGCCGGTTCATTGTACGTAGATCCGGCCGGTGTTGGGGACGATCCGGATCGTCTTGGTGGTCGACCCGTCGCTCAGCGTAATGACCCCTTCGCTGACGAGCGCCGTGCCGTTCTTCGCGTTATAAGGAGTGCCGGCCGGATTGAAAACGACGGTATCGCCGCCGGCGATATTAACGCTGGTGATCGTGATGCCCGGGTGAACCGCGTCCAGGGCGTAGGTCATCGACCGGTTGGCGTTGGCCGGGTCGGTGACGGCCGTTTCGAACGTGCCGGTGTAAGAGAAGACCGAGTACTGGTTCGCGCCCATGACCGTAGTGGTCGTGGTGCTGGTGGTGGTCGTCGTCGTTGTAGTGGGCGGCGGCAAGGTTGTGGTGGTCGTCGTTGTGACCACAGTAGTGGTCGTGACGGCTGATGTTGTAGTGGTCGTGACCGTGGTGGTTGTCGTTGTTGTGGTAGTAGTCGTTGTCGTCGCCGGATAAGTGATCGTGTAGGTCTCGGACCGCATGTTGCTGGTTGTCCAGCCTGATTTCCAGGCCTTGGCCCTGATCGTCATGACCGTGCCGTTGCCGCTGACCGAGATCGGCGTCGAATAAATCGGCGAAGAAGAGGTCGGTGTGGTGCCATTGGTGGTGTAACGGATCGTCGCGCCGGAGGTGGAACAACTGATCGAGACGCTCTGATCGGTGGAATAGGTTCCCCCGACCGGGCTCATGGTCGGCGTGGCGACCTTGGCGGCGTAGGCCGGCGATTCGAGGATGGGAATATGGAAACCGCCGGCGACCTCGGCTTCCGACGCCAGGCTGCCGACCGTGAACCGGACCCCATACCATTGATAGTAGGAAGAAGCCATCGATTGGGCGAAACGGAGATCGGAGGCGATCTTATCGGCGGCGCTGCTGAGCTGGATGCTGCGCAAAGCGTTATTGACCGCGACGCCGGCAAAGATCGCCATGATGCCGATCACGACAATAACGACGACCAGTTCGATGATGGTGTAAGCCGACCTTCTCATCTGCCAGAAATTTTACCGCTTATAGCCCTGCTTAGCAAGCAAATATTTGGCGCAAACCAGGAGCGTTTGCAGGCCGTAGACGGTGCTCCGCCGGAAGTTTATTTCCGACGCTTCCGGGAAGTAGCGGCAGGGGACGGCGATCTCGCCGGCGCGGAGGCCGTTGGCCGCGATCTCGGCCAGGACCTCGGAGTCAAAGACAAAATCGTTGGAATTGCGCTCGAACGGGATCGCCTCGAGCGCCCGGCGGCTGAAGGCGCGGAAACCGGTGTGATATTCCGAGAGGCCCAGCCGGAAGACCAGGTTCTCCACCCAGGTCAGGAAGCGGTTCGAGACGAACTTGTACCACGGCATCGTTTCCGCCCCGCTCAGGATCCGGGAGCCCATCATCATGTCAAATCGTCCAGCCGCGATCGGCTCAACCATGGCCGGCAACTTGGTCGCGTCGTACTGCCAGTCGGGGTGGACCATGACGATGACGTCGGCGCCGTGGTCGAGCGCGGCGCGGTAGAGCATCTTCTGGTTGCCGCCGTAGCCGAGGTTGCGCGGCGTGCGCATGACCGTCAGCCCGAGCGACCGGCCGATCTCGACGGTCCGGTCGCGCGAGCAGTCGTCGCCGAGGATGATCTCGGCGACGCTCCCCCGGGGGATATCGTTGACCGTTTTCGCCAGCGTTTTCTCCGCGTTATACGCCGGCATGATGACGATGACCCGGCTCAACGGGTTTTCCTTTCGTACAGGGCCCAGCCGCAATAGCTCATCTTTTGATTATAATCGCCCCGCAGCCAGGCGGCAAGTTCGCCGCCGCGCGGCGCGTAGTCGGTCAACAGGACAAAACGGGGGCGCTGCGGCCGGACCTCGGCCAGGATCATTTTGGTCGAGACGAACGGGACCATCCAGCCGAGGTAATTCGGGTATTTGGTCGGCGCTTTTTTATGGAGATAAAAATAGAGCTCCGGCTCCGCGGCAAAGACAAAGACGGTGTCGCCCGGCGCCAGCCGCTCCTTAAGGACCAGCGCGAACCAGTGGGAGAGACCGAAGGTCCGGTTGCCGTAGAGCGTCAGCACCATTTGGTAGGGATCGGTGGTCAGGTAGAACGGGACTTGATATGGGAGGGTGATGGCGACCAGCCAAACGGCGAGCAGCCCGGCGAGCAGTTTCAGCAGGAACTCCCGGGAGCGGTAGAGCCAGAGGAACGCGTAGGCGGTCAACAGCGCCAGCCCGGGGACCAGCTGGATAAAGTAGTGCGGGAAAAAGAGCGAGCTGGCGGCGACGCCGCTAAAAGCAAAAACGGTCCAGAGCGCGGTGAGCCGCCAGGCGGGCAGCTTTTCCCGCAAGAGGATGAGGAGGAGAGCGAGCAGGGCGAACACCCAGAGCAGCCCGTTGTCCAGCCGCGCCTGTTTCAGGATGACAGTCAGGCCGAACGACGGATCGAGCAGGAAGTTGGGACAGGGCGAAGAAGCCAGATATAGGCGGTTAACCGCCAGGTTGCAAAAAAGAAAGGGGCCGAGCGCCCCCTGCAGGGTAAAGTAGAGCGTGAAGAGGAGCGGGACGACGGCCAAGCCGAGCAAAAGCCAGAGCGCGTTCAGGTTCAGAGAAAAAAGGAGGAGCGGGAGAAAATTAAACCCGGCGACCGGCTTCATCATTACCGCCAGGCCGGACAGCAGGCCGGCCAGGAGATACCAACCGGGGCGCCCCCGCTCTTTGGCGATCAGAAAGGCGAGGAGGGCAAGGACGAGCGGCAGGACCATGAACGTTTCGGTATTGGCGGCGATCCCCTGGACGGCCGGACCGGCGCCGAAAAAGGCGTAGAGCGCGGCCGCCGCCAGGGCGCCGCCGGGGCCGAGTAGCCGGAGCCCGACGCCGAAGAGGGCGAGCGTGGTCAGCAGGGAATAACCGGCGGTGAAGACCCGGATCGCCTGCAGGGAATTGCCGCCCAGGGCGACCACGCCGGCATATATATAGTAGACGGCCGGCGGTTTATGGTCGAAGACGTCGCGGTAGGGGAGCTCGCCGGCGACGATCCGCTGGGCGAGGTAGGCGTACATCCCTTCGTCCCGGTCGAGCGGCAGGGCGACGAAGTGAAGCCGCAAAAGGAACTGCCCGAGCAGGATGATAAGCAATGTAATGATGACGGCACGACGCGACATGATCCAATTTTATCGTACTTAATGATATAATTCTACCGATGGATAAATACGCCAGGCGGCTGCTGGCCGCCGCGGTCCTGATAATCCTGACAGCGTTCCTGCTCAGTTATTTTGACCTGCGCTACATTCTGCTCGACACGACGCCGACCGGCGGCGACACGCCGGCCCACAACTACCTGGTCCGGCACCTGGCGGAGACTTTCTTTAGCCGGGGGGCGGTCATCAGCTGGGCGCCTGGGTGGTGGTGCGGTTTCCCGATGTACCAGTACTATTTCTTTTTTCCCTACTGGGTCATGGCGCTGCTCGGCGCGGTCATCCCGCTCAACATCGCTTTCAAGATCATCTCGATCCTCGGCATCCTGCTGCTGCCGGCCGCCGTCTATTTTTCCCTGAAGTGGCTCGACTTTGGGGAGCCGGTCCCGCTGATCGGGGCGATCATGGCGGTGCCGTTCCTCTTCGTAGAGACGCACACGATGTGGGGGGTCAACATTTACAGCACGCTGGCTGGCGAGATCTCCAACAGCATCAGCTTCCTCTTCTTTGTCCTGTTCCTCGGCTCATTCTACGGCGACATGAAGAGCGTCCGGTTCCGCCTGCGGACGGTCTTCTTGTTCACGCTGATGTTCTACACGCATTTCTTCACCTCGGTCATCGCCGGGGTCGTTTCGTTCGCTCTCCTTTTTCTCTTCGGCTTCGACCGCTTTAGGGAGCGGTTGGTCGTTTACCTCAAGACCAACGGCCTGACGTTCCTGCTGATCGCCTGGTGGGCCGTGCCGCTCGTCGCCAAGAGCGCTTATTCGATGGAGTTCGGCGGCGACTGGGACAAGGTCCTCTGGCAGACGTTCCCGCCGTACGTCCTCGGTTTCCTGCCGCTGGTCCTCTACGCCCTCTGGAAAGGGATCACGCGGAAAAAAGCGAACGTCCTCCTCCTGCTGGTCCTTTTACTGACGACCGTCGCCGCTTTTTATACCGGCGGCAAGATCAACGCCAGCTTCACCAATATCCGGTTCTGGCCGTTCATTTATTACGCGCTGGTCATGCTGACCGCCGTCGGCGCCGGTTTTCTCCTCCGCGGCCTGAAGGGGCGGGAGCTGCTGGTCGGCGCGCTCCTTTTGGCGATGCTGCTGGTGATCGCCAATTCCCGGAACAATGTCCGCGGCTGGGTCAAATGGAATTACGAAGGGCTGGAGAACAAGGCCGATTACCCTTCGTTCCGCGACCTGGTCTTGCCGCTCGACAAGACCCCGGGGCGGTTGGCCAACGACCTGCACCCGTACAACGATCACCTTGGCTCGACCCGTGTCTTTGAGACGGTCCCGGCGCTGATCGACAAACCGATCCTGGAGGGGGGGATCGTCAACTCGGCGACCGGCTCGATGTTCTCCTACTACATCCAGGGGGAGATGTCGCAGAACTCCGCCGGCTTCCCGACGGTCGTCAATCCGGCGAGCTTTGACCCGGGGCGCGGGACCCGGCATTTAAAATTGGCCAACGTCAAACATTTTATCGCCCACTGGGACCAGACCCGCCAGGCGCTCCGCCGCCACCCGGAGTGGAAATTGTTGAAGAGCGCCGGGCAGTATGACCTGTTCGAGCTGACGAGCAACGACGGGCGCTACGTTTACGTGCCGGCGAGCGCGCCGCTGGCCGTCAAGACGAAGCAGTGGAAAGAGCGGTCGATGGAGTGGCTTTACACGATCGACGCCATCGACCAACCGTTCATCCTTTATTACGGCGGGGCCAGCCCGGAGGTCCCGGTCGTTTCGGAAGAGGAATACCTTGCTTATCTTTCCCACCGGACGCGGGGGAGCGACGGGATCCCGCTCTGGCTGGTGCTCGGCCCGTTCTATTTCCCGGCCGGCATCGGCGACGAGCGGGCGGCCGACCTGGAGTTCGTTAAGATCAGCGAGCTGCGGCCGGCGGCCGGCGCCCGCCAGGCGGGCAAGGCCTGGCAGCCGATCCTGCGGCAGGGGCCGATCTTCCTCGATTCGCTCTACCAGCCGAAATATAATTTCGTCTGTTACAGCTACGTCGGCATCAACGCCGACAGGGAGCTGCCGGCCCGCCTGCACTACAGCAACGACGACCATTGCCGGATCTACCTGAACGGCCGGCAGATCGTCCGCGATTCGATCACCGGCCTGAACAGCGCGCGGACGGTTGAGGTCACCCTCCGCCGGGGCGTCAATCATCTCGTTTACAAGCTGGAGCAGAGCGTCGGCGGGGTCTTTTTCCAGGCCCGGTTGACCGACCGGAGCGACCAACCGCTTTCGGGGATCAGCTATTTTATCGGCCAGGATTCCCGGCCGCTCGGCGCCCGGGCGACGGAGCAGGCCGGCACCTCCGCGATCACGGAGGAACACGTTTCCGGGAACGAGATCCGGTTCCGGACCCGAGCGCTCCACCAGCCGCACATCATCAAGGTTTCTTATTTTCCGAACTGGCAGGTGCGGGGGGCGAAGCGCGTTTACCACGTGACGCCGAACTACCTGCTCGTCTATCCGGAGCAGGCGGAAGTCGTTCTCTACTACGGCTCGCTGCCGGTCGACGTCCTCGGCCGGCTGTTGACGCTGGCCGGCGCGCTCATTTTCGCCGGCCTGCTGCTGGGCAGGAAAAGATAATGAAACTAAAACTGCTAAAACTGACCGATACGCTGGTCGGCAAGCCGCTCTGCTGGCTGGTCGGCTACTGGGATTATCTCTTTAACTGCCCGAACAAAGAGCGGACCATCCCCGAGCCGCGGAAGATCCTGGTCATCCGCCCCGGCGGGATGGGCGATTTTCTCTATCTCCTGCCGGCGCTGCAGCTGCTGCGCCGGAAATATCCGCAGGCGCGGCTCGACGTTCTGGCCGAGAGCCGGAACCGGGCCGTCCAGGGCTTGAGCGGGGCGATCGGCCGGCTTCTGCTTTACGACGCGCATCCGCTGGCGACGCTGGCCGCCCTGCGGTCGGGCAAATACGACCTGGTGATCGACAGCGAACAGTTCCACAACTTTTCCGCCCTCTTCGCCTACCTGACCGGGGCGCCGGCCCGGATCGGTTTCAAGACGGTCCCGTTCCGCAACCATCTTTACACCCATTTGGTCGACTACTCGCTGACCGGCTTTGAAGCGGGGGAGTTCGCCGGGCTGCTTGCACCGCTGGGGATCGAAACGTCCGGCCGGGTCGACCTGACCGGCGCGATCGACCGGGCGACGTACCAGGGCGCCGCTTTGCCGGCGGCGTTCACGGCGCTCCGGCAGCGCTGCCAAAAGCTGATCGTGATCGCCCCGCGCGGCGGCGACAAGTACCGGGAGTGGGGAGCGGACAAGTACCGGCAGGTCGTCACCCGGCTTTTAGTTAACCCGGCGCACGGCGTCGTGATCGTCGGCGGGAAACAGGAAGCGAAGTTAGCCGCGGCGCTCGCCGTGACCGGCGAGCGTTTGCTTTCCCTGGTCGGCCAAACGGAACTGCCGGCGCTCTGCCGGATCATCGCCGATAGCGATCTTTTTATCGGCGCCGACTCCGGCCTCGCCGTCCTCGCCAACGTCCTGGGGCAAAAGAGCGTAACGATCTTCGGGGCGACCGACCACCGGAAGTGGGCGGCCCCCGGGCAAACCCAAACGGTGATCAACAGCGACCTGCCGTGCGCGCCGTGCTACCACTTCGGCAGCCACAAATTGTGCCGGAACATCGATTGCCTGGCGGGGATCAGCGCCGACCGCGTCGGCGCGGCGGTCGACCGGGCGCTTAGTTAACCCAGATCAACCCCTTATCGCTCAAGCCGCGGCGGGCGCAGAACAACTTCAGCAGCAGATAAGTGTCGTGGTGGTGGCAGATCACGTCGGGCGACTTGGGGTATTGGCTCATCTTGACCGGCCGCTTTTGCGATTCGGCAATTAATCCCTCGATCGTTCCTTCATAGTTCTTCCCCGGCAGGTAAGTGAACTCCCGCTGCAGCCAGTTCCGGTAATCGAGCGAGACGAAACGGTAGGTGCCGTGGAAAATGAAGAGGGAGTAGCCGACCAGGAGGGCGACCAGTATTCCCTGCCAGAGCTTGCCGCCGGCCAGACGGCCGACCGCTTCCACCCCGTAGCCCGCCCAACAGGAACAGACGATCAGACAGGGGAAGATCCGCCTGATCCCGGGAACGTCTCCGAAGAGGCCGCCGAGGAGAAAGCTGCCGACGGCGAGCGCCAGCAGCCAGAACAAGTAACGGTTCTTTTCCCGCCAGAGGAGCCGGAGCCCGGCCAGCAGCAGGCCGGCGAAGAGAAGCTGGTACCAGAGGCCGGGCAGGCAGGCGTACAGCAGCCAGGGGCGGAGCAGGTAACTGTCGGAAGCGACCAAGAGGTCGCGGCAGATCACCGCGAAACTGCCGGCGACCGCCGGCCAGCTCAAGGTCAAATGCCGGCCGCCGTTGAACATGACGACGGCGGGGCCGAAGTATAATTTCGGCCACCAGAGAAGGACGAAAGTCAGCAGCGCGAAGAGCGACCAGTGGAAAAAATCGCGCGGCCGGTCGGCCGGCTCGCCGGTCAGCGCCTTCCAGCCGAGCAGGAGCGGAATGATCAGCGCCAGGACAAAGGAGCCGCCGTAAAAGTGGACGAACCAGACGATCAGGAGGCCGATCGCCGTCAGGCCGCCCGCGACCCGGAGCGGTTGGTCGCGCCAGGAAAAGCGGAACGCCAGGAGCAAAGCTAAAAAGGAAAAAACGCAGTCGGTCGGAAAATCCTGGACCATGATCGAGAACCAGATGACCGGCGGCATGGCGCAGAAGAGAAGGGCGGCGCTTGACGCCGCCAGCCAGGAAGTAGGCGGGCGGATCGTCCGCATTAAAAGGACGATCAGGAGCGGCAGGAACGCCATCCCGGCGATCTTGAAGAGCCGCTGGGAATTGACGGTGATCGGCAGCAGGTAGCTGCCAACCCAGTAGTAGACGGCGGAAGAGAAGGTGGTGGCGTAGTAATTATGCTGGCTCCGCGTCGGCAGGAGGTAAACGTCGCGGTAGGCGATCGCCAGCTCCTCTCCGGTTAAGCCGGGGTCTTTCTCGACCCGGACCGAATGGGCGTAATAGAGCAGGCCGAAAGAGAGAAGGTAGATCGCCAGGCAGATGAGCGCCGCGCGCCGGCCGACCGTCATCAGCTAAGCTCCCCCCGCCAGTCAAACCCGCTCTTGATCAAATAATAAGCGCCGAGCAGGATAGTGCTGATCATGCCCATCCCGTGGTAGACGATGGTGACGCCGAGCGCGTTCTCCCGCGCCAGGCCAAAGAACATCAACCCCCAGGCCATGCCGACGTCGAACGTCCCCAGGTAACCGGGCGAGGAGGGGATGATGACGGTAAAGGTTAGCAGGACGAGGATGAACAGGGCGGCGGCAAAGGAGACCGGCTGGTGGAACGCCATGACAGCCAGGTAGATGCTGTAAGCGGACACGCCCCAGATCAGGAACGAGTAGAGAGCTGAATAAAAGAGGACCCGCGGGTCGAGGATCGTTTTAAAACCGGCGACCAGGGAGTTGAAGGTTTGTTCCGCTTTTGCCCGCCAGGCGGCAGGGAGCCGGCCGCTGAGCCGGGCGGCAAGCTCCGGCCGGTAAACGGCCAGAGCGATCAGGCCGCTGATAAAAAGATAGAGGGCGAGCGCCGACCAACTGGCGGCCGCCAGCGCGGTTCGCGCCGGGAGCCGGAGCCAGAACGGGAGCAAGGCCAGGATAACAAGGATCGAGAGCCCGTCGAACAGCCGCTCAACGACGACGGTGGCGAACGCCGCGGCGCGGCTGATGTTCTCCGTTTTACCGAGGTAATGGGCGCGGGCGAACTCGCCGACCCGGCCCGGCATGATCGTGTTGAAAAAATAGCCGATGGCGGCGGCGGCGAACAGGTTGGACAGTTTGGCCGTTTTTAGCGGCCGGACCAGCCACTGCCAGCGGACCGCCCGGAGCCAAAGGACAAAAAGGGAGGCGGCCAGCGACGGGATGAGCAGCCAGTAGTTCGCCGAGCGGCAGGCGGCGGCGAAGCGGGGGAGGTCGAGCCGGTAAAAGAGGAGCCCGAGCAGGAGCGCGCTGACCAGGAGGCCGAGGAGCAAGCCGAGCTTTTTCATTCCCTAACGAACTGCAGGGCGACGAAGCCGAGGGCCAGGATAACAATCAGGGCGATGAAATACGCCTGGTAGTTGACCAGCACGTTCGACTCGTTGATCTTGACCGTCCCCGGGGCGAGGCAGGTGTAGTGGAGGCCGTTATCCTCGAACTCGGCGACGGCAAAGACCTGGTAGGTGCTCCCCGAGAGGGCGGAGAAATTGCTGAGCGAGAAACTGGCCGACTTTTGGCCGCGGGCCGGGACCGTCAGCGGCTGGGCGTCGCCCGCCACCGTCAGCTCGCGCGGGATGACCAGCCGGGTCGTCGCCTTGATCTCGCGGTCGCCCGAATTTTTCAGAAGGAGGTCGATCCGGCCTTCCTTGGCGAAGGTCGCCGGTTTGACCTGGCCGAAAAGGGGCGGGACCCCTTCCCGCTGGTAGACGAACGCCTGGCCGGTGAGGGCCGAGAACGGGTACTGGTTGGCATCGGTGTAGTGCATGACGAGGATCAGCGGGTAGCTCCCCGGCGTCTGGAGATCGAGCGGGACCAGCGCCTTGACCTGGTAAGCGGCGTTGACCGGCAGTTCCTGTTTCTTTTCGGCCAGGATCGTCCGGCCGCCGACCCGGAGCTCCGCCTGGACGCCGAACGCCGACTCGTCCCCCTTGTTGACGACCTGGACCATGACCCGGAGCTTGCCCCTTTCCAGCTTGGAGGTCAGCGTCGTGTTGAGACTGATGAACGAGGCCTGGCAGGCCAGGGTGCCGAAGAGCAGGGCGGCAAGCACGGTCGCGAGCTTTTTCATGGTTTTTCTCCCTCGATCACGATCTTTTTGAGGTCGGCGACCGCCAGGTAACATTTCTCCAGCGACTTCAGCAAGGCCAGCCGGTTCGTCTTGAGCCGCTCGTCGTTATGCATGACGAGGATCTTGTCGAAGAAGAGCTCGATCGGGTCGGTGAGCTGGGCGAGCGTCTTGGCCGCTTCCGCCCATTTTTCCTTCTGGCAGAGCTCGGCGACCGCGACGTTGACCTTGAGGTAAAGCTGGTAGAGGTTTTTTTCTTCCGGGTCGGCCAGGTCGTGCTCCAAAACGTTCTCGCGGGTGGCGTGGCCGGCGATCCGGGAGAGACGGTCGGCCGAGGCGATGACGCCGGCGAACCACGGTTCGGAGGCGACGGCGTTCAAGGCGTCCGCCTTTTCAACGACGTCGAGGATGTCGTTGAAATCGCCGAGCGCCGCTTCGGCCACGTCGTGGCGGATCCCCCGGTCGAGGAGGAGCGGGCGGAGCCGGGCGACGAAGAAGTCGAGGATGGCCGCTTTAATTTTGGGATAATCGCGGCTGCCGGGGAGGAGCGTTTCGTACAGTTTATGGGAGTGCTGGAACGCCTCGTCGAGGAGCAGGTCGAGTTTTTTATCGATGACGATCTTGATGATCCCCTGGACGGCGCGGCGGATCCCGTACGGGTCTTCCGAGCCGGTCGGGATGTTGCCGGCGGAGAAGGAGCCGACGATCGAATCAAGCCGGTCCGCCAGCGCGGCGACCGTTCCCGGCAGCGACTTGGGCAGTTCGTCGTCGGCCGAGCGGGGGAGGTAATGCTCGAAGATGCCGAGGGCGACCGCCGGGTCTTCCCCGGAGAGTTTGGCGTACTCGCGCCCCATGACCCCCTGCAGTTCGGGGAATTCAAAGACCATTTTGGTCGTCAGGTCGGCTTTGCAGAGCTGGGTGATCCGTTTAACCTGCTTAAGGCCGGTTTCGTCGAGGCCGAGCCGTTTGCCGAGCCACTCGCCGAGCTTGGCCATTCTTTCGGTCTTCTGGTAAATAGTGCCGAGCTTTTCGAAGAAGGCGACTTTTTCGAGGTCGGCGATCCGCATCTGAAGCGGTTCGCGCTTGTCTTCTTCGAAGAAGAAGCGGGCGTCGGAGAGGCGGGCGGTCAGGACCTTTTCGTTCCCCTCGACCACTTTGGCGTTGGTACAGCCGTCGGTCACCACGGCGAATTTCGCCTGGAGCTTGCCGCCGGCGTCGACCAGCGGGAAATACTTCTGGTTCTTTTTCATCGAGGTGATCAAGACTTCCTGCGGGATGTCGAGAAACTCCTGTTTGAACGAACCGACATAGACGACCGGGTTTTCCGCCAGGAAAGTCACTTCGCTTAAGAGGTCGTCCGTGATCAGCGCCGCGGCCCCGTGCTTCTTGGCCGCCGCCTCGACCTGTTTTTTGATCGACGCGCTCCGCTCGTCCTGGTCAACCACCACGCCGAGCTTTAACAGCTGCTTTTTGTAGGCCGGCAGGTCGGCGACGCGGGTCACGAGCTGCGGGGCGCGGGCCGCTGTATAGCGATGCCCGAAAGTTTTATTGCCGGAGCTGATACCGGCCAGGTCGAATTTGACGACTTTGGCGCCGCAGAGAGCGAGGATGTTGTGAATTGGGCGGATGAACTTGTAGTCGAGCTCGCCCCAGCGCATCGAGAGCGGTTGGTAAAGCGACGAGATGATCTCCGGCAGTAGGGTCTTTAATACTTCTTCCGCCTTTTTTCCCTGGCGGGTGACCTTGGCAAAAACGAAGTTCTTCGGCCCCATCGTCCGGACAAAGAGCTTGTCGGGGGTCACGCCGTGGGCTTTCGCGAACCCCTGCGCCGCCGGGGTCGGCTTGCCGGAGGGATCGAACGCTGCGTCGGCGAGCGGCCCTTTCAGCTCTTCGGTGACGTCGGGCTGTTTGGCGGCGAGGTTCTCGATGTAGAGTGTCAGCCGGCGCGGGGTGCCGAGCGTCTCGACGGCGCTAAACGTCAGCCGGTCGCGGACCAGCTTCTCTTCCGTTTTTTTCTTCAAGTCGGCGAGGAACCCGGGCATAAAACGCGCCGGGATCTCCTCGCAGCCAAGCTCAAGTATTACGTTCGACATATAATTTGGCGCACTGGCGCGCCATCTTCCTTATCCTTAGTATGAAAGCCATTCGCTCGGAGACGGAGATCGCCCCCCGCGCGTCGAGAATGTTGAAAGCGTGGGACGATTTGAGAATGTAGTCGTACGCCGGAATGATCTCGCCGTTCTTGAGGAGCCGGAGCGCCTCTTTTTCGTAGATGCCGAAGAGGAGGGTGACCGCTTCGATGTCGGCGGTCTCGAAATTGTATTTGGACTGTTCCCGTTCCTGCGGCAGGTAGATGTCGCCGTATTTCACGGTGTCGTTCCATTTGATCTCGTAGACGCTGTTCACTTTCTGGATGAACATGGCGATCCGCTCCAGGCCGTAGGTGATCTCGACCGGGATCGGCTTGCAGTCGAACCCGCCGCACTGCTGGAAGTAGGTGAACTGGGTGATCTCCATCCCTTCCGCCCACACTTCCCAGCCGGTCCCCCAGGCGCCGAGGGTGGGGGATTCCCAGTTATCCTCGACAAAGCGGACGTCGTGCTTGGCCGGTTCGATGCCGATCGCCCGGAGCGAATCGAGGTAGAGGTCCTGGATATTCAAAGGCGCCGGTTTCATGATCACCTGGTACTGGAAGTAGTGGAAGAGGCGGTTCGGGTTCTCCCCGTAGCGGCCGTCGGTCGGCCGGCGGACCGGGTCGATGTAGGCGACATTATGCTCTTTGGGGCCGAGGGCGCCGAAGAACGTGGCCGGCGACATGGTGGCCGCCCCTTTTTCGACGTCGTACGGCTGGCGGATGACGCACCCCTGGTCGGCCCAGTAGCCGTTGAGCGCGGCAACAATATCCTGGAAATTGAGAGTCTGCACGGGGAAATTATACCACGAAGTCGGGGGTGGAGGAACCGGGGGTTGTAGGTAATTCCCTTTATCCGTCTGAAATCATCGCCCAAAAGCCACGATGCTCTGGTGTATGGCGCGGCAAGCAATGAGAATAACTCCCCGGGCTTTGGGCCTGATCATGCCCGATCTGGCGGCGACCAAAGAGCGCCGGCGAGCATTTGGCCGGGTACTGGCGGCCAGGCCGGAGGCGATCGCCCAATTGACCGGCAGCTGGTATGAACGGATCGCCCCCTGGCGGAAAACTGTCGATGAATTCGACCGGCGGTTGCTGGGTATCCTGGGGGAGCGCCGGATCGGCCTGCATTTCAGTTCGGCCTGCTGGGAGATACCGGTCGAGCTGGACCCGACCAAAGACGCGCTCCGGACCAACAACCTTGGCGTGCTGAATTATTTTGCCCTAAACCTGGAAGCCGGCAACCCCAGATTCTTGAACCATTTCCCGGGGTGGGTTATTCGCGGCCGGGATTCTTTGATCGTGATCGATCGTGAGCAGGCGGCGGTCAAACGGGTCGAGGGGACGAAGTCCGGCCCGGAGCCGCTCACCCACGTGATCGTCAACGCCCAGCCTTTTGCCCCGGTTTTCGGCCGGTCCACCTGGTTGCTTAGGGAACCGCTTCCCCTGTTAAGCATTTTGGATACTTACAAACCGGAAAAAATGGCCAAATTCACCCCTTTAGACTTGGTTTACCGGTCCAGCTGGCAACGAGAGCTGACAGGGACCGAAGCGGCCAATTTTTATATAATGCTTTTTTCGGTTGCCAACGGCTTGGCCCTGCTCGATGCTTTAACCATCCTCAGTGCCGGCCGAACGGGGACCGTGCCGCCGCTTAGCGCGGTAGACGGGTTCGCCGGATAAAGTTATAATACGCCCATGAAGATCGCCTTGGGCATCTTAACGCAGCCGCTTTATTTAGTTCTTTTCCTGGCGCGCAAGATCGGGATAACCGCCGTCCTGGTCGGCGACAGTTTACTGGGCAAGCGGCCGCTCGAAGCGGTGCTGGTCGGTAGTTTGGTCGGCTGGGTGGTGCTGGCGATACTGGTGGCGGTGGTTTTGATCGCGGCTTGCAAGTTCGTGCTGGAGAACGTGGCGTCCGGCAGCAGCCTGTCGCGCCTGATCGTCATTTTGGGCCTTTACGTGGTCATGTCAATTTTATTATACGTTTTCGTCAATTTTACCAATTTGGTCCTGCACGAAATGGGGTAAGCGCCGTCCGGCAGGCAAGGGAAACGCGCGGTTCTCTTCTCAAAAGAGTATAATATGTTATCAATCGATCCCGGAGGTGAGATCATGGCAAACAAAGAGCAAGGCGGACAGAAGAACGTGAAGAAGGTCGCCAAGTATTCGCTCAAGGAAAAACGGGCGATGAAGCGGGAGAAAGAAGCCCATAAGGGCTTGAACACCCCGTCCGGCGCCGGCGTCTTTACCCCGCAAGCGCAATAATCCTTATCCCGGGCGGCCGCGATGCGGGCAGGGGCGGGAAAAACTGCAATTTTCCGTTAGACGTGACGAAAAACAACCATGAGAGTAGCCGCGCCGTCCAATATCCTGATCAAACAGCTTTTGCGGAAACAGATCGGCCGCGATTTTTACCGCTTTTACGAGACGGTGCAAGCCAACGGCGCTTACCCGTCGCTGATCGGCCAGGGCAAGTACGCGGCGGAGAGCTGCCGGCATGAACGGATCGGCCAATATCAAGAGTTTACGGTCGCGCGCCACAGCGATCTTGTCTCCAGCCAGTCGCTTTTCCGTACGGTGTTAGTCCTGCAGGCGGAGTTCCACCTGCAACCGGTCAAGCCGCCTGATTTTTACGTGCGCAATGACCTGGTGATCGAGCCGTTTACCGGCAAACTGTTCTTACTGCTGGCGGAAGACCTGCGCAAGACCGAGGAGACGATCTTTAAAAGCGACAAGAGCGTCTGGGACCTGTATCGGGAAGGTCTGTTCAAAAAATTCATGCCGCAAATTCAGGGGATGATGGAGAACTTCATGGCCATTGCCAGGCAAAGCGCCGGCCATTCCCTGATCTGGGGTTTGGGGGTTCCCGCCGGTCCGGGCTGGCCGTCGGCGCCGCCGCTGGATGATCTTCCGTTGTTGGAGTTGGACCCGGAGACGGGCCCGGGCGTCTCCAAGCCGGAGGCGATCGTTGCCCGGCTGCGGGAGATCGGCGGGCAAAGGATGACCCAGGAGCTGGCGCGGGAGATATTCGGCGTCAGCGGCAGCCGGGAAGAACAGGCGAGAGAGGCGAAAGCCCTGTATCTTCAGATAATGAAAGCGATGCATCCCGATCGCCACACCACGACGGAAAGCGGTTTACTGGCAGTCAGGCAGTTGAACGCCGCTTTTGACCTGCTCAAGCGCTGACCGGCGCCGCGCCCGCAGAGCGGAGTCTATCTCGTCCGCCACGGCGAAGCCGTTCCCGACAACGTCGGAGATGCTATAATACGGGCAATGAAGCGCGTATTTTTAGCGGTTTTTATCATCGCGGCCGGTCTGCTGCTCAGCGGCTGCCAGACCGTGAGTTCCCCGGCCGGCGAAGAACCGCTTTTTGGCGACCCGCTGGCCAGTAGCCGGACCATGACCGTGGTCATCAGCGACATTCACATGGGGGAGGAGCGGGCGGCTGACGCGGGCTACTGCTGGTTCACCGAAAACTCAAGCCTGCTGGCCGGTTTTCTCGACGAATTAGCCGGGAGCGCGCAGGTCAAGACCCTGGTGATCGGCGGCGATTTCTTCGACGAATGGATCGTTCCCATGGCGACCGAGCCTTTCCAATCCGGCGTCACCTCCAACGAAGGCTACTTCCTGTCGGTGGCCGCCGCCCCCTTGAACCGGGAGATCATCGCCAAGCTCAACGCTATCGCCGACGGCGGCTCGATCGAGGTCGTTTATGTTCCCGGCAACCACGACATGCTGCTGACCGAAGCGATCATGAAAAAGATCATCCCCAACATTGTTTGGGCCGGCACCGGCGCCGGCATGGGGGCCTACTGGCCGGCTGGCGATATTGCGATCGAGCACGGCCATCGTTACGACTTTTTCAACGCGCCCGATCCTTTGACCCGGGCCGGCAGCCTGATCCCGCCGGGCTACTTCATTTCGCGGGTTTACGCGACCAAGACGGCGGCCGAAGGGGTGGTGGTGGAGCCGGCGGCGCCCGGCGCCACCGACCTGGAGTTTTACGCCGCCTGGGAGATCGCCATCGCGGCGATCGGCGTTCACGATCTCGACAAGGACGCCAAGATCATCAAGACGGGGATCGACGGTTACACGGCCGACATGTCGGTCAACGGGGCCAGGGACAACTATGCCGCCACGATCGGGAGCAACTGGGAGCAGCGGCAGGCGAGCAACGAGGTCTATTCCAAGATGAGCGAGACGAGCGCGATCCTGGCCGGCTCGGGGATCGGCTGGTGGGGGAACCTGGAGGAGCCGGCGGTTACGCAATATCTCTTGCCGGGCAGGGCCAAGATCGTCGTCTTTGGCCATTCGCACAAGGCGATGATCAAGAAGAACCTGCTCACGCTGTACAGGATCTACGCCAATACCGGCACCTGGATCGACGCCAAATTCGTGAAATCCGGTTATGCCACGCGGACTTACGTGGTCATCGATCCGGCCACCAGCGGCGGGTCCAACACCGTTACTCTTTATCAATACAACGGCACGGGTGAAGTGACCAAGTTAGCCGAAGAGACGATCTGAACCCGCTCCGATCGCCGGCAGGAAGGAATTAGGAATTAAACAGCGGGTGCCGCCTGATCTTTTTCGATCCGCGCAGCTTGTGGTACCTGTCCGGGTCGCGCTTCTTCAGCTTTGACAACAGCCAGGCAAACTCTTCCTTCACCTCGCGCTTGCCGACCGCGATCCGCCTCCGTGTTCTCCCTTTGCCGATCTTGCGCCGGTCAAAGCAGTAGCCGCGCCGGCACGCTTCTTTCTGGACAACATCGAGGTAAGTGGCGATCGCTTTTAGCGGATAGGGGTGGGACTTGAAGCGGTCGAGCTGGGGGTGGTGCCGGTATCCTTTTGTTTTCCCCTGCAGCACCTTTTGCGCCAGCAAGGACTCTCGCCAGAGCGCAACCAGTCCCTGGGGATCAAGATATTGCGGATGTAAGCTCCAAAGGCGCATAATTTATAGTATAGCGTATGAGGCTTAATGTAATATATTTACTTACTAGCTTTTGTTTTTTTAGGCGGAGTTATCCAAAAATAGATGAAAACACTTGAAAGAAAGAGCATAATTGGCAAGGAGACAGCTAAGAGATTATTCCCCTTTCTCCAGAGGGTTAAAGCTTCTAAGCTTATTATTGCATAACCGATTGATAATCCATTACCAACCAAAAATCTACTAAGCCAATGTTGGGGTACCTTCTTTTTTTCGCTTGTCCATGTTGCCCAACGACCCGCAAATTTAAGGGAAAGCCAAAGGCCAATGAATGTAGGATAATGTAGCTGATAAGACAGCATATAAAGGGTCCTTTCCACCGCGCCACTAAGCTGTGCTAATTGCGACTCATATCTGTTTGAGCTTCTTTTTGTTTTATTCCAGAGCTTATCACGTATCAACATTATAATAATTGATCCGATAAATAATGCAAAGAAATAGGCTAGAAAATCAGCTTTATAAGGGATTGTCTGCCATAGTATGGTGATAAAAACTGTGCCCATATTGACAAAAGATGCTTCTTGAGTGCTCATGGTTAATTCTCCCACCGTCATCTTTTAATGTCAAAGGGAAGAAGGCTATTAAGGGCCTTTGTCCCGCAGAAAAACAAATCTAGCAGTTCATCCCGCACGGGGCGAGCAGGTTGGCTGGGATCATTTCAACCCGTATCTAAGCCAGACCGGGCCGTTCTTGTATTTTTTGCAGCCGAGGAGCGTTAGCTTATCAAGCCGGAGACCGGTGAAAATGTTCAATCCTTTCCCGCCGTCTATCTGGGGGTGGACCAGCAGGCTGAGTTCGTCGGCCAAACCTTGCGTTATCAAAAGATTGCTCAAGATCTTCCCGGTGTCGGCCAGTACGGTCTTTGCCTTGTATTGTTCGGCCAAAAGCGCCAGGGCTTGCTTCAGGTCAATGCGGTCTTGACCGACTACATGATAGTCGTAATGCCGCTCCGTTAGGTAGTCCAGATAGTCGCGCGGGGTGCTCTCCGAGACCAGAACGACGACGTCGCGGCAATACTCGAACCGGCGGCAGCCGTGGAGCAGGCCCTTTAAGCTCCCCCTGGTATCCGGGATCACCCAGTAGGGGAGAGAGGAGGAGCGCTGCGGCTGGCTGAAGTCGGCGCTCGTTTCCGCCGACGGCATCCCGAACATTTCAAATCCGATCCGGGCGGTATTTGAGCCGATCAGCGTCGCTTCGGGCTGATATTGCCCCGCCAATTTATAGTGCAGCGCCATGTCGGGAGTAAACCCGGTCAGCGCCCCGTCAAGAGTGACCGAATTGTGGATGATTACTTTGGGAAGCATGGGGGAATATTATCATCACTTTCTCCGGGAGACAATGGGGACAAAGGGGTTTTGACCGGGAAGGCTGAAATTGTCCGGGGGGCGGCTCGATAACAGGACATGACAAGGGTCGGTCGGATCACGAATGGCGGGAAAGCGGTCTTTGACCAGAAAACGCTTTTTAAGAACGCGGTTCCTTTGCGCGGGCGGTTAGCGCTGGTGCTCAAAGGGATGCCGCATGTGCTCGATGTGATCGTTGACCCGGCGGCGTGGCTCAAGCTCAATACGCTTGACCCGGCGCGGGTCGCCGAGTTCGGGCGGGCCCAGACTTTCCTGGCCTCCCATTACTTCCGCGACCTCGGCCTCCGCGCCTGCTGGGGGACGATGCCGCTCAAGATCATCTATATCATGGGGGATCCGGCCAATATCAAGGCGCTCGATCGATTGTCGAATTCCGAACCAGACCAGGCCGTTCTCAACCTCCGCCGCTTCAGCAACCTGGTCGGGGAATAACCGCCAGCACTAACGGCGGGATCGCTTTATCATTTCCCCCTTTGCTTCTCCAGATACCGCTGGTGATATTCCTCGGCGCGGAAAAAGTCGCTGGCCGGGATAAGCTCAGTGACGATCGGCTGTTTATGCTTTTTCTGCTCGGCTTGCTGCGACTTCTCCGCCGCGGCTTTTTGCTCGTCATCATAATAGAAGATCACCGACCGATACTGCTTGCCGACGTCCGGCCCCTGACGGTCGAGTTGAGTCGGATCGTGGATCCGCCAGAAAACTTTTAGCAGTTCCTCGTAGCTGACCTGCTTCGGATCGTATTTCAGATGGACGACCTCGGCATGCCCGGTATTGCCGCCGCAGACCAGCTCGTAACTCGGATCGGGGACCGTGCCGCCGGCAAAACCGACCGCCGTCTCCTTGACCCCCTTGACCTTGTCAAACTCCTCCTGCACGTGCCAGAAACAACCGGCGCCAAAAGTTGCCTGCTTGAGCTTGGACGCCGCGCCAAAGGGGACGAACTTCAGGGCGACACCGTTGATGCAGTAGCGTTTTCCCGTGGGGCGGGGGCCGTCGTCAAAAACATGACCGAGATGCGCGCCGCAGCGGGCGCAAACGACTTCGGTCCGCTTTATTCCGAGCGAGTTGTCCGGCAATTCTTTGATGTTGAGCGGCGAGACCGGCTCGTAAAAGCTCGGCCAGCCGGTCCCCGATTCGAACTTGGTGCCGGCCTTGAAAAGCGCCGTGCCGCAGCGGACACAGCGGTAAAAGCCGTCCCCCTTGACCTCCTCAAACGAGCAGGTATACGGCCGCTCCGTCCCCTTGTTGGCCGTCACTTCATATTGCTCGGGCGTCAACAGTTTTTGCCATTCCCGGTCGCTCTTGACCACCCGGTCGACAACAACTACCGTTCCCAGTTCGGGGTCGTAAAGCCGGACCTTGCCGCTCTCGCTCGCTTTGGGGGGTTGCGACATAGCTAATACACCTCCGGTTAGGAAAAGAAGCAGATAAAAGGTCAACAGTTTTTTGACCACGGGAACATTTTCCCACCGCTATCTATTAAAGTCAAAGGGCTATTACGGGCCCTTACGGGCCTTATTTCCACAGAAAAGGCAGAACGGCCGATGCACGCATAGCGTTTTACCGCATTTCGGGCACTTCCACCGTTTTTCCTCACGCTTGACGAACTTCCTGACCCCGATCTTTTTGATCAGCGCCAAATTGTCGAGCATGCTCATCCCGTACCGCGTCCGATACCGTTTGTCGAGCTTTTTGAGCCGGGCGCAGGGGAAGATGGGGCAGGTGAAACAGAAGCGCTTTTGGTGGGTGCAAAACTTGATACTGCAGATGCGGCAGTACTTGGGCTTGTTGCGGCCCCAGGAGTTGCAGCCGGGACATTTGTTCTTCTCCCGGAGATGGCCGAGACAGATAGCGCAATTCATCCCGCAGGGGGCGATCAGCACGGTCCCCACTTATGCCGGGGATGGCGCTTGGCATATTCTTGCGCCGTCTCTTTGGTGATCTCGTGCCAGGGCGCGCCGACGCTGGCGCCGACGATCGACGCCAGCGCGCAACGGCACAGGGTGGGGTCGCATTTTTTTAACAGGGTGTCGAAAACCGTGAATGGATCGCGTTTCAGGAAGTCTTTCTTGCCCTTGATCCCGATCTTCCTGAGCTTCCCGGCGATCGTCTTGCCGATGTTTGGCAGGGATTCGAGCGAGTCGTCGGCGGCTTTCTTCATCATGACTTAGCGGTTGTCCGTGGCCGGCGGCAAACCTTCCTCGGTGGTGACCTCGGGGACCGCGATCAGCATGAAGACGCCGAAAACAACGACGACCAGCGCCGCAACAACCGCCAGGATCAGATGGGCCTTCTTTAATTTAAATTTCATCGCCTATTTACCGAGCTTCTTTTGCAGAACATACCCGACCGGGATGCTCATCGCCGGCATCACCAGATAACGGAGGCCGATCTCCTTAAAGTATTGCAGGTACGGCATCTTGGACAAGGGGAGAAGAGCGGCGAAATCGAGCAGCCAGTTGAGCACCAGCCAGACGACGCCGAGCCAGATCCCTTCCGATAAATAATCCTTGTCCACTTTCATAAAGTAAAGAGCGACGCAGACCGCGCCGGTCAACCCGCCGATCACGATCATCAGCGTCTTGAAGAAATGGACGTCGGTTTGCATGAGCCCGAGCAAGGGGATGGCGGCAACATAGGGGACCACCCAGACGATAAAACCGTAACCGATCTTTCTTAACATGACATTCCCTCCTTTTACCTGTCTCTTAGAGCGCCCTGGTCGGATAAAGTTGTTTGATGACCATTAACAGGGTCGCCATCGCAGTGCTGATGTCGTTGGGCTCGGTGTTCATCATCGCTACGACCGTCGTCCCCGTGGCCGGATCGTAGGCGGCGATACAATGATAACCGGGGACCGCGCCGTCATGGCAAAAGAACCCGCCGATCTGCACCCAGCCGAGCCCGTACTTGCAGGTCGGCAGTTCGGCCGAGATGCTGACCCAATCATCGTTGATCCTTTTGGCCTGCATGGCCGGGCTTAACAGGCCGGCGCTGTTGTCATAGATCGCCTTGATGTAGGCCTTGAGGTCGTAAATGTTGGAAATGACCGCGCCCGCCGCCCACATCCAGGAAGGATCCTCGAGGCTCCAATCTTCCGGTGTCCCGGTGGCGGGATTCGGCATGTAGCCGTGCAGGTACGCGCCCGGAAAGGTCTCGACGGTCGCGAACGTGGTATTGATCAGCCCGATCTTGTCAATGACCCGCCTTTTGACCGCCTGTGCCAGCGTTTCTCCCTGAGCGTTGTATTTTTCAATGATCATCCCCAGGATCGTGGTATTGGTATTGGAATAATGATACTCCGTTCCCGGAGCGGCCGTCATCGGCAGGGCAAAAGCGAAATTAAGCAGGTCCTGGGGAGTGTACTTGTGGAACCGGTCGGCCGCGATCGCGGTCCAGAAGGCGGACGAAGCGGTGTAATTGGGCAGGCCGCTGGTGTGATTGAGCAGCATCTTGATGGTGATAACGTCGCCGCTCGGAATGCCGGTGAGGTATTTGTCGACCGTCGCTTCCAGGCTGATCAACCCTTCGTCGACCAGCTGCAGGGTAACGGTGTTGGTAAAGGTCTTGGTGATGCTGCCGGCGCGGAATAGCTTGCGGGGGTCGATCGCCGAGCCGGTGGCGACCTCGTCCGTTCCTTTTACGCCCAGATAATCGCCTTTGCCGGGGACCGAGACCAGGAGGACAAATCCCTCGGCGCTGGCGTAAGTCTTCATGTCGCTCATGATCTTATCGAAGGCCGCGACGGTCGCCGAGTCAAAGGCGGGAGTGGGGGAAGTGGTGCAGCCGGCGGCGATGGCAACGGTGACGAACAGCAGGGCAAAAGCCGTTTTAATTTTCATGCATTACTTACCGGTCAGCGCCCGATTGACGGCGATCATGATCGCCATGCTGCTGCCCGAGGCGCCGGTCACGGCGTCGACCTTGGGCGATTGCGCTTTGACGATCCGGTTGGTCGTGTCAAGCGCTTCGTAGCCGGGGCCGCATTTCTGCTCCATGATCTTGACCTCGGCGATCCGGTGGCGCTTGACCGTCACCTGGACCTTGACGGAGACGAGGAAGTCGCCGAAGCTCCCCGCATAGACCCCGTCGGTTACTTTGGCCAGGTCGAGCGGCTTGATGCTCGCGTATTGGTGTTTAATATTGCTGGCCATTGACTGAGCGCGGAGATAGAACACCCCGGCCAAACAGATGATCACCAGCAGGATAATCCCCAGAACGATCCCGAGCTTTTTTAACATGTTAACTCCTCCTTCACGGTCACTCGACCCTATTATTTTGACAGGAAATGACCAGCCCGTAAACCCCCAGGATGAACAAGGGGAGATGGAGCAGGCCGAACCACCAGTAGACCGCCGGGTTGGCGAAAACGACCAGGACGTTGAAAATGCCGATGATCACCGCGGCGAGCGAGTTGACCCGGAGCAGGGCGAAATTAACTTTCGGATAGAAAGTGATAAGGACCGCCAGGAAGACCGGCGTCATCATGCAAAAGGCGACCCCGCCCGGATTGTTAATTAGATAAAGCGGGTTGAAGTCGGGCAGCCGGGTCGCCGCGTTGATCGGGTCCCAGAACGCCCAGAAGGCGAGGGCGATAAAGGCCCATTTCAGCGGCGTCAGCTTGACCGGCGAAAAATCGTTCCGGCCCGCCGACGCTTCCCAGAACCAGAGCAGGGAGACGAGCAGCATCGTGACCAGGTTCTGCAACAGGATCCCCAGGCCGTATTCCTGGCTAAAGGAAAAGTTTTGCAAGATGTTGAACGCCAGATAGGCGAAGCCGGCGTAGAGGGCGAAGAGCCGGCTAAAGCGGTTGCCAAAGAGCACGATCCCCAGGACAAATAGAAGGGGGACGAGCTTGAAGACGATCTGCCAGTCGCCCAGGTGGTGCATCGGAGCGTTCATTAAATGCGTCGCCAGAAATTGCGGGACCGAGTGCAGCCCTTTGGCGGCGTAAGGGGGGAGAAACTGCAAAAGAATGACCAGGACAAAGAACCAAGAGCGGCGCGTCAGCTTATCGATATCCAGCTTCATTTCGACCTCCTTGCTCAGTCGATCTCGTGCGGGGAAACCTTGCGCTGCTGTTTCAGGGCAGACCGCTGCTTTTTCTCTCCCAGCATCTTTTCCTTGGCCCGCCGCGAGCGTTTCCGCTTCTGGCGCCTGATCTTCTCGATCGCCTGCCGCCGCTGGCTCTTCTTATGGAGGATCCGTTCTTCGATCTTTTCGAGCAACAGCCGCCAGGCGAGAAAACGGTTCACCGCCTGCGAGCGCTCCTGCTGCATCTTGACCTCGAGCCCGGTGGGGAGATGCTTTAAATAGACCGCGGAGGAAACTTTGTTGACGTTCTGCCCGCCGGCCCCCGACGAGCGAAGGAACTTTTCGATCACGTCGGCCTTGCGGATGCCGCGCGCCCTTAAGCGGTTTTCCAGTTCGGCCATTTTTTGGGGCGTTACGTAGGTCATGACCGTTCGTTTAAATGATCTTGATCGTTTTCTGGAGCGAATTGTGCCCCTTCATGATCTTGATCCGGTTCTTTTTGACGTTGTAATGCTCGGCCAAAATATCGATCACCGTTTCGTTGGTCCGGCCGTCGTGCTCCGGCGACGTGATGTGCAGCCGCGTGCCGTGCAGTTCGTTGCGCTCCCCGCCGGGGACGACCTTGATCTCCACCAGTATTTCTGACATGAGGAACCTCCTTAACTGGCTTTATTATACTACAGCAACGGTCCTGAAATTATAACTTTCCCCGCGCGATAACCAAGCATGGTCAAAGTCGCTCGTCCAGCCAGGAGAAATATCCAGCGTCCCGCGCCGGTCGCCGTGGACCAGAAGGCGCTCTTTAAAGGGGCGCTGAGCTTTCGGGGGATAGTGGCGCTGGCGATCAAGGCGCTGCCGGCGGGGAAAGAGATCGGGGAGATCGTCGTCGACCTGGCTGCCTGGAAACTGCTCAACACGCTCGCTCCGGAGCGGATCGCCGACCTGGGCCGGGCCGAAGCGCTTTTCGTTTCCCGCGACTTTACCGCTCTCGGCCTCCGGGTCCGCCGGGGGAGCAAGCCGGAGACGACCGTCTACATCATGGGCGATCCGGAAAATATCAAAGCGCTGGAAAGATTATCGGCCCATAAGCCCGACGAAGCGACCCTCGCCCTGCGGCGGTTCAGCAATCTGCTGATCGATTAAGAGTTAGCCGCCCCGCGCAGCCGCCGGTATTCCGCTTAGTGCTGCTCGAAGTTCTGCAGGTAATCAATGATCAAAAGACTACGGTCATGGGGATATATAAGCCCCTTTTCTTCCAGGGTAGAGGTCATCTTGATCTCGCCCCAATCGGATACGCCCCGGGCCAGACTGGTCATCAGATGATATAACGCTGCGTTGTTGACGCGGCCTTCAGCGGTGTTCTCGTCGGTAATAAAATAGTTGCCGTGATAATTGGCGAAATAGTCGGCCAGATGGCTGAAACTGCCGCAGGAGCCCAGGAACAGGACCTTGCCCAGCCCGGCGGCCTGGTTTTCCGGCGCGAAAGTATCGGTCAAATGATAGGAATGGCCGCGGTGGACCAGGATATCGAGCGCTTCGTCGTGGAGGTCCTGTTCGACCGTGCTGGCGTCCAGCGTGATAATGACCTTGAGCGTTTTGCCATTGAAAGTCTCGACCATCTCCCAGCTCTTTTCCCCTTTTTGCGCTAAGGAAAAGCCCCGGGAGCGAAGATCGTCGATGGTTAGCAGGTAGTGGCGCTCATCTTCATAGAAATAGAGCTTGGCCGTAATGGCCCCGTCAGCCAGATACTTTTCTATGGGAATTGCCGGACTTAAGATGGCCGGCAGCCGGTCCGCGATCCGCTGCCCGACGGGCGACCACTTGGCGGCATAGAGCTTAAGTAAAAAGCCGATCGCTCCGCGTTGGCGGTCTTTTCCCGCGCTTTCATATTTTTCGTAAAGGCCGACCAGCAGCGATTCAACCTTGTCCAGGTACCGCCCGTCGGCAAAGATCGTGTCCAGTGCCGGGGTTAGGACGGACACCTTGCCGGCCAGGTTTTCTTCTTTTGCCAGCAAGCGCTCAATATTATTGAGGAAATAATCCGGGTCAAGGTCGAAAAGCGCGGCAAATTTATTATAATTGGAAGCGGTCAGGATAAAACCGCCCAGCTGTTCGCTACCGGGGTCGACCCGGGAGATCAACTCGAGGATATTCCCCTGCTCAAGATTGGACCAAAGCTTGAGGAACGTGGAAGTGTAAAGGTCGGCACCGCCCAGGGCGATAAGGAAATAGGCGGAGGCCGGCGAAATGGTCCGGCAGGCCGTTTTCCTGATCTGGTCGCCCGGGTCGTTGTCGTGGATGGTATTGAGCGAGATCGCCGCGGTCTGGCAGAGCTCCCGCAATTTTTGCGGGTCAGCGGCGTGGGCGAGCACGGCCTGATCGATGGCCGCAGCCAGCGCACGGGCCAGCGCCGCTTTGCTGCTATCGGCCGGCGGTTGAAAGTCCGTCAGGGAAAGGAACGTTATCAGACTGCTCAAATTGCCCTGGCCTAAAGTAAGAAGAGAAGAAAGCTGGCCCAACCGGCGTTCGAGGATTACCGGGTCTTTGATCTTCAGCGAAGCCAAAAGCTTGGGAAAATAAAGATACGCGAAACTATCTTGATAAGACTGGGAATTGAGCCGGTCAAAGACCTTGACCAGGGCAACGATCGTTTTGCCGTCGATGATCCCGGCCCGGAAAAAATCGGGGAGGGGCTGTAAAGTATAACCGATCGATTGGAGCGGGGACTGTCTGATCTCGCTAAAAATGGCCAGGATATTCTCCCGGCTTAACCCCTGGTCAACCAGGCCGGGCAGAGCGATCAGGGCATTGCTCGTGTAGCAGTCAACCGCTTTGATCGTTCCTTCGAGCAGGGCGTAAATAGCGGCGTTGCTCAAGCCGGACCGTTTTAACCCCGCGACCGCGGCCGGCAGTCCGGCGATGGCATTAATGATCCCAGCGCCGCATTTTTCGTTAATTAAAAGCACCAAAGCCTGGGCCTGGCCCTGATCTAAACCGGCCAGAACCAGTTTTTCTTTGGCTTCGATCGACCGTCCCAGGCTGTACTGATTGTGAAAAGGGTCGTTGCTGATGATGAGGGCCTCAAGGTCCTGGCGCCAAATATTTTCCGGTTCAGCTGTTGGCGGCGCGGGCTCTTGGCATTGCAGGTTGTCGGCCAACGGGATCGATTGCGGCCAAAGCGGCGGAGCGATTAGCTGAACGGCCCCATTTTCATCCTGGATAACGGTTTGCAGGCCGTTCTGGCCGGACGGGGGAAAATAGCTTCCCGCGACGCATTGGTTATTATAGTAGTACCCTTTAATGTCCATAGCCGTATATATTATTATCGTGTTTTACAGGGAAAAACTTGCGTTTATTGCCGGTGAATAACTCTTGCCCGTACCCGATCAAAAGGCTATAATAACAGCGTTACTTCGGGAAAAACCATGAAAGACGCTATCCGTAAAGTCGTCGAAGGCCACAACCTCACTCGCGAAGAGGCGGCGATCGCCATGGATACTATCATGCAGGGGAACGCCACACCGTCGCAGATCGCCGCCTTTATCACCGCCCTCCACACCAAGAAAGAGAGCGTCGACGAGATCACCGGCTTTGCCGAGAAGATGCGCGAACACGCGGTCAACATCTTCCCGCACGCCAAGAACCTGGTCGACACCTGCGGCACCGGCGGCGACCACGCCGGCACGTTCAATATCTCGACCATCTCCGCCCTGATCGCGGCCGGGGCCGGGGTCAACATCGCCAAGCACGGCAACCGCTCGATCACCAGCCGCTGCGGCTCGGCGGACCTGCTCGAAGCGCTCGGCGTCAAGATCGACATCGAGCCGAAAGCGGTGGAAGAGTGCATCAACGAGGTCGGCATCGGCTTTATCTACGCCCCCCGGTTCCACCGGGCGATGCGCTTTGCCGCGCCGACCCGCCGGGAGATCGGCATCAGCACCGTCTTCAATATCCTCGGCCCGCTCTCCAACCCGGCGAACGCCGGCGCCCAGGTGCTCGGCGTCTTCCACGCGGAGCTGACCGAGATCATGGCGGCGGTGCTCAAGAACCTGAAAGTGAAACACGCGCTCGTCGTCCACGGCAACGACGGCCTCGACGAGATCTCGCTCTGCGAACAGACCAAAGTGACCGAGCTGCGGGACGGCAAGCTGGAAACCTACCACCTGAAGCCGGAAGACTTCGGCCTCCTGCGCGTCGGCAACGAAGAGCTGCGCGGCGGCTCCGCGGCGGAGAACGCCGAGATCGCCATCCGCATTTTAGCTAATGAGGAAAAAGAGGCGCGGCGCCAGGTCGTGCTGCTTAACGCGGCGGCGGCGATCTACGTCGGCGGGCTGGCTAAGAACTTAAAGGAAGGGTTGGCCCTGGCGGAGCAGTCGCTCGCTTCCGGCGCGGCCAAAAAGAAACTGGAGGGATTAGTCCAATTTACATCAAAACAGACAAGTTAGTCAAAAACTACGGCAAGAAGGTCGCGGTCAACGGCGTTTCCGTCGAGGTCAACCAGGGGGAAGTGGTCGGCCTGCTCGGCCCGAACGGGGCGGGGAAGACGACCACTTTTTACATGGTCGTCGGCCTGATCAAGCCGAACGCCGGGAAAGTTTTCCTCGGCGACCACGACATCACCAATTACCCGATGCATAAGCGCTCCCAGCAGGGGATCGGCTACCTGCCGCAGGAGCCGTCGATCTTCCGCAAGCTGTCGGTCGAAGAGAATATTTTTATCCTTTGGGAGCTGATGCCGGAGATCCCGAAAAAGGAATACGAGACCCGGCTGGTCAAGCTGCTCGACGAGCTCGGCGTTACTCACCTGCGCAAACAGAAAGCTTATTCCCTGTCGGGCGGCGAACAGCGGCGGGTGGAGATCGCCCGGGCGCTTTCGACCAACCCGGCGTTCCTCCTGCTCGACGAGCCGTTCACCGGCATCGACCCGAAAACGGTCACCGACCTGCAGGGGATCATCTGCCACCTGAAGGACAAGGGGATCGGCGTGCTGATCACCGACCATAACGTCCGCGAGACGCTGGCGATCGTTGACCGCGCCTACATCATCCACAAGGGAGCGATCCTGGTCTCCGGCAATTCGCAGACCGTGGCCGAGAGCGAAGACGCCAAGAAATTCTACCTCGGCGAAGAATTCCAGCTTTGATCAAGATCATCGACCGGTACATCTTCAAGGAACTGCTCGAGCCGTTCCTCTTCGGCCTCGGCGCCTTTACCGCCATCCTTTCCTCGTCGATGATCATGTTCGAGCTGGTCCGCCGGGTCGTGATCAACGGGATGCCGCTCCTCGTCGCCCTGCAGATCTTTGTCCTGCGGCTGCCCGGCATCGTCGTCTACATCTTCCCGATGGCGACGCTGTTGGCCGCGCTGCTCGCTTTTTCCCGCCTGTCGCACGACAGCGAGGTGATCGCCTTCCGCGCTTCCGGCATCACGCTGTTCCGCCTGATCGTGCCGGCCCTGGCGCTCGGCTTGCTCGTTTCGTTGATCAATATGAGCTTTTCCGAGGTCGTGGTGCCGGAATCGAACAAGGCGGCCAAAAATCTGTTGATCGAGACCACCGCCCGGCGCCAGCCGAAACTGCAGAAGAACGTCTTCCTGCCGGAAATGGAGGGGGGCTCGCTGAAACGGATCTTTTACGCCGAGACGATGCAGGGGGACGAGATGTCCGGCGTGGTGGTGCAGGAGTTCAGCGGGGGGAAGCTGGGGCAGATCGTCAACGCCCGCTCGGCCAAGTGGGTCATGGGTAAGAACCAGTGGCTCTTCCGCGACGGGACGATCTACCTGCTGGCCGAGAGCGGCGAGTACAAGCACCTGATCAAGTTCGCCGAGCAGTACGTGACGATCAAATACACGCCGGCCGACTTTTCGACCGGCGACCGGAACCCCGACGAGATGACCATCGGCCAGCTGCGCGATTACATCGCCCTGAAGGAAAAGATGGGGGTGGAGACGACCGACCTGAAGATCCAGCTGAACATGAAAATGGCCATTCCCTTCGCCTCGCTGGTCTTCGCCCTGCTCGGGGCGCCGCTCGGCCTGTCGCCGCGGCGGGCGTCCGGCTCGATCGGCCTGGGGATCTCGATCATCGTCATCTTCTTCTACTACATCACCATGTTCATCGCCATGGCGGTCGGCGAGATGAAGCTCATCCCGCCGGGGGGCGCCGCCTGGCTGCCGAACATCTTGACCGGCGCCGTCGGTTATTTCATTTTGCGCCAGAAGGCCGAACAGTAATGTCGCTTTTCACCCTGAGGATCCTCCTGCTTCTGGCCGTGCTCAGCGGCACGATCGCGTTCGTCGGCAACCGGGTCGGCAAGTACATCGGCAAGCGGCGGGTGACCATTTTCGGCCTGCGCCCGCGCTACACCGCCATGGTCATCACCGTCATTTCCGGCATGTTGATCGCCCTCGGCACGGTCGGTATCATGCTGGCGCTGTCGCAGAGCGTCCGCACCGCGCTGCTCGGGCTGGAACGGCTGCAGACGGAGATCGGCGTAAAAACGGCGGAGCTGGCGACGGCCAACAAGTCCCTCGACGAGGTCCGGCGGCAGCAGCGGCAGCTGGCCGAGGAGCTGGTCGCCGCCAAACAAGAGGTCTCCCAACTACAGCGCGCCAAGCAGCAGTTGAGCCGGGAGGTCAAGACCGCCCGCCAGGGGGAAGTGCTGTTCAAGAAAGGGGAGATCATCTCCCTGTCGCTGATCCAGGCCGGGCCCGATAAAGATAAGATCGTGGAAGGGTTGAACCTGATCACCGCCAATGCCGACGACAGTCTCCGCCAGCTCGGCATCAGGTCGGCCGTGCCGATCGTCACGGTCAACGAAGAGGAGTTCAACGAGACCGTTTACTCGCTACTGGGCGAAAACCGGCCTTATATCGTCAAACTGGTGGCGGACAGCAATTCGGTCTGGGGAGAGCCGGTCCCGGCGCTTTTTGCGCTGGCGGAGAACAAACTGGTCTACCGGGCGGGGGCGGAGATCGTCAGCGGCGAGGTCGCCGGCGGCCTGACCCAGGCGCAGGAAGAGCAGGCGGTGATGCAGCTGCTGAGGCGCGCGCACCAGGCGGCGCGGGATCAGGGGATCGTCCCCGATCCGGCCGGTTCGATCGGCAGCGTCCCGTATTCGCAGATCTCCGATACCGCCCGCAAGATCAGGGGGCTCGGCCGCAAGGCGGTCCTGCGGATCGTCGCCCAGAAAGACATTTACGCGATCGGCCCGCTGGCGGTCGACCTGAAGGTGAGCGGCCGGTGATCCTGGCGATCGATCCCGGCAGCGCCAAGAGCGGCCTGGCCGTTCTCGAGGAGAACGGCGCGGTCCGGCACCGGGCGGTGGTCGCCAGCGCCGACCTGCCCGGCGCGCTCGCGCCGCTGCTTACGGTCTATCGCCCGACCGCTGTGGTGATCGGCCGCGGCCACTACGGCCGGCGGATCGCCCAGGAGCTGACCGGCCTGAATCTGATCTATGTCAACGAAAAAGACTCGACCTGGCTTGCCCGCCGGCGCTACTGGCGGGAGAATCCCCCCGCCGGCTGGCGCAAATTGCTGCCGACCTCGCTCCGCGTCCCGCCCGTGCCGGTCGACGACTGGTCCGCAGTCATCATCGGCGAACGATATTTAGCTTCTTAGACTGAAATTTTGGCCGCGGCCGGGCGATAAACAGCCGTGAGTACCGTGAGTAACAACCGGGCGATCGTCCGCGTGCAAGACCTGCGGCGTTACCAGGCGCCGACCAAGGCCGTCTGGCGCAACATCCTGCTCCAGCAAAGATTAATGATCAAGACGCACGGCCTGCCGCCGTCGGAACGGGTCTTCCTGGCCGGGCCGGTCGGCGCTCCCCGGATCTTCCCCAAACAATACCTCAACGAGATCCTGACCATCACCGCCGGGCTGGATGAGGCGGGGGTCGTGCTCGTCCTCAAAGCTTACAACAAAGTGCGGCAAGCGTTCGCCGGGAAAACGCGGTTATCGGGCCGGCCCTGCATCGACCACCTGGTCGATACCGCCTATCTCCTCCGGACAGTCATGGAGAACCGCGATCCGGTCCTGCTTGCGGCCGGCTTGCTGCACGATATTATCGAAGATATTGGAGTTACTTATGAGGAGCTGAAACAGGAATTCGGCGCCGAGGTGGCCGACCTGGTCGACGCGGAGACCAAACTGAGCAAGGAGATCGACCGCGATATACGAGATCTGGAATATCTGAAAAAACTGATCAAGGGGATCAGCCAGGACCCGCGCGTTGCCCTGCTCAAGGCGGCCGACAACCTGAGCAATAACCGCGACCAGGAAGTTTTCCCGAAAGAGAAACAGCTCGAGCACGCCGGGGAAACCATGGAGATCTACGTCCCGATCATGGACGCGATGGGGGTCTGGGAGATGCGGCTCCGGCTGGAGGACTCGGCGCTCAAATACCGCGACCTGCCGGAATATCCTGAGACGATCGCGCTGTATGACCGGGTAATGGCGCAGAACAAGGGGCTTTTCCTGGAGCTGGAAGCCAAGATCAAAGAAGTGCTGGCGGCCAAAGGCTTTAAAGGGGCGCGCGTCGAGCTGCGCCAGCGGGCGGTCTCGGAAGTTTTCCGGAAAATGCGGCGGAGCGGCCGGACGCTGGAAGACCTGCTGGCCGAGAACCCGCTTTACCTCCACTACATCAACGTGGAGGTCAACAGCGCGCTGGACAAGGACGTTTACCGGGCGATGGCGACGCTGCGCGACACCAATATGCAGCCGCGGCACAAGGAAAACCAGCTCTCGGGCTTCCAGCCGCGCGGCGAGAAGCTGCTCGATTTCGTCAGCTTCCCGCGCCGCGGCTACCGCGCCCTGCAGTCGTACTTTGTCAAGGAGGGATTGCCGGGGAGCCTGCTGATCACCGTTAACAACAAGGCGATGAACCGGAGCAACCGGCTCGGTTTTGCCGCGGCCGGGGCCGACGCCGCGCCGCGCCCCAACTGGTTCAAGCAGAGCTACGACTGGCTGGACAAGCTGCTCAACTACAGCCGCAACCTCCTCTCGGCCGACGAAGTGCGCGAACTGATCGGCGAGGTGACCTATCCGATCATCGTTTATACCCAGAACGGCCGCCGGGTGAAACTGCCGCGCGGCGCGACCCCGCTCGATTTCGCTTTTTTGGAAGAGCCGATCCTCGCCCAGTTTACCACCGGCGCCAAGGTCAACGGCGTCGGCGTTCCGCTGAACCGGCCGCTCCGGAGCAACGAGACGGTCGAGCTCGAGCACGGCCGGGAGATGCAGGTCTCCCCGACCTGGTTATCCTGGGTCGGCTCGACCGGGAGCGCCGAAGCGATCAGGTGCCTGCTCCAGACCAAGACGCCGGAGGAGCGGCGGACGCTGGCGCTCAACGCGCTGAACCGGGCGGCGCAGGGGGAATACCTGAACATGCTTAACATTACGGCCGTTTCCTGGCTGCCCCGGTTCATCGCCCGGTTGAACGAGAAATACAGTTTGGCTTACAAGACGGCGCCCGACTTGATCGCCGGCGTCGGCCGGGGAGAGATCGATCCGGAACAGGTTATCACCGATTTCCTGACCTTTTTCCAGGAACTGCTTAAGCAGCGGGTCGCGGAAGGGACGAGGAGCCGGCAGCGCTACATCTTTGTCGTGCATACCGAGAACCGGGTCGGCATCCTGAAGGAGATCACGACCGAGATCAGCCGGCTGAAACTGAACATCGACATCAACCTGGCGAGCGGCGGCGAGGACGGCGGCTCGCTCTTTTTCACCGTGTCGGCCTACAGCAGCCTGCAGCGCGACCAGGTCAGGAACATCCTGTTAAAGTTCGGCGAGCTGGAGAAATGTTTGCGGATACCCAATAACAAGTTCGACCGGTTGAGCCGGATGCTTAGCGGGTTGATGGAAAGGCTGGGCGAAAAAGTCTAACTACTTGGCCGCGGACCAGTTCGGTCCCGCCCCGACCGTCACTTTGACCGGTACCGCTAGCGTCAGCGCCTTTTCCATCTCATCTTTCACGATCTGTTTGACCGTTTCTCTCTCTGCCTCGGGGCATTCAAATAGCAATTCATCGTGAACTTGTAAGATCATTTTTGCTTGTAAGTTGTAAGTTGTTAGTTGTTCGTTAACCCGTACCATGGCGATCTTGATCAGGTCCGCCGCCGTCCCCTGGACCGGGGCGTTGATCGCCATCCGCTCCGCCGCCGCGCGCAGGCCGCCGTGCGGGCTGTTGATGTCGGGGAGCGGCCGCTTGCGCCCGAGCAGCGTCGTAACGTAGCCGTTCTCGCGCGCTTCCTTGATCGTCCGGTCGAGGAACGCCTTGACCCCCTGGTGCTTCCGGAAATATTTCTCGATGTAGCTGGCCGCCTCGGTCCGCTTGATCCCGAGCTGGCGGGCAAGGCCGAAATCGGAGATGCCGTAGATCACGCCGAAGTTGACGGTCTTGGCGGCGGCGCGCGGGATGCCGAGCTCGTCGGCCGTCGACTGGTGGATATCGCGGTCTTCCTGGAAAGCTTTGAGCAAGACCGGGTCGCCGGAGAGATGCGCCAGGACCCGGAGCTCGATCTGCGAATAATCGGCGTCGACCAGGGCCCAGCCTTTTTCCCCGGGGATGAAGGCGGGCTTCAGGCGGGCCGGGATGTTCTGCAAGTTCGGGTCCGAGCTGGAGAGCCGCCCGGTGGCGGTGATCGTCTGGTTGAACGAAGTGTGCAGCCGGCCGGTGCGCGGCTGGACCAGCGTCGGCAGGACGTCGATGTAGGTGCTTTTCAGCTTGGTCAGCTGGCGGTAGTTCAGGAGCTTTTCGGCGATCTCGAACTTCTCGCCGGCCAGCTCCTCCAGCACTTCGGCGTCGGTCGACTGGCCCGACTTGGTCCGTTTCTTGACCGGCAGCAGCAGCTTGGTAAAAAGTATTTGGGAAAGCTGCTTGGGCGAATTGAGGTTGAAGACCTCGCCGGCAATGGCGAAGATGTGCCGCTCCAGCTCCTGGAGCTCGACGGCGATCTCGCCCGACATTTTGGCGAGCAGCGGGGCGTCGATCGCGATCCCGGTCATTTCCATGCCGATCAGCGCGGCCAACAGCGGCATCTCGATCTCCGTCAGCAGTTTGTCCATTTTCTGCGCGCGCAGCGCCAGGGAGAATATTTCGTAAAGGGCAAAGGTCGCGTCGGCGTCGCTGCCGGCGTAATCGGTCGCCAGCTCAAGCGGCACGTCGGCAAAATTCTGGTCCGGGCTGACTTCCTCGAACTTGAGCATCTCCCGGCCGAGGAACTGCTTGGCCAGGTATTTGAGCGAATATTTGCCGGCGGTCGGATCGAGGAGATAGGCGGCGACCATCGTGTCGAAGTAGGGCCCGGCGACCTCGATGCCGTTGGCTTTTAAAACTTCAATATCGTATTTCAGGTTATGGCCGATCTTTAATTTAGCGCTCTGGAAGAGCGCGGTAAGGTCCTGCCGCTTATACGGTAAATAATACGCCGTCTGCGCCGCGGTCGAGAAAGCAATGCCGACGATCTGCGCGTTAAAGACGTCGAGCGAGGTCGTTTCCAGGTCAAAGGCGAAAGCGTCGGCCTTCGCCAGTTCGGCCAGCAGCGCTTTCAGGTCGGACTCCGTCTGCACGCACTTGTAGTGCAGCTTGGCGATCGCCTCGCGTTTCTGCTCGATCACTTTGGCGGGCTGCAGGTCGGGGAGGCCGCCGGCGTATTTTTTGACCAAGCTGTTGAACTCCAGCTTCTGGAGGAGCGGCACGACCTTGGGCCAGTCGATCGCCCCCCGTTTCAGCCGGTCGAAGTCGATCTGGAGAGGGACGCTGGTCACGATCGTCCCGAGCCGCCGGCTCATTTCGGCGAGCGGCAGGTTGTTTTTGAGGTTTTCCTTGAGCGCCGGTTTCTTGATCTTGTCCAGGTTGGCGTAAATGTTCTCCAGCGTGCCGTACTCTTTCAACAGTTCGATCGCCGTCTTTTCGCCGACCTTGGGGACGCCGGGGATATTGTCCGAGGTGTCGCCTTTGAGCGCCTTGTAATCGATCAGCTGGTTGGGCCGGAGCCCATCGTAGCGTTCGGCCACTTCTTTTGCCCCGTACAGGACCGTGTCAGTGATCCCTTTCCGGGTCGTTAAGACCTTGATGTGGTCGTTGACCAGCTGGAGCCCGTCCAGGTCGCCGGAGACGATGACGACGTCGTGCCCCGCTTTCTCCGCCGCGATCGCCAGCGTGCCGATCAGGTCGTCGGCCTCGAAGCCGGCCTGCTCGTAGACCGGGATATCGAGCGCCTGCGCCACCTCTTTGACGAACGGCAGCTGTTCGTGCAGGGTGGGCGGCGCTTTTTCCCGTGTCGCCTTATACTCCTTGTACTCTTTGTGGCGGAACGTCGGCTCCGGCCGGTCAAAAGCAATGGCAACGTAGTCGGGTTTATCGTCCAGCAGTTTGAGGAGCATGGAGGTGAAGCCGTAAACGGCGTTGGTCGTGATCCCCGCGGCGGTCCGCATCGTGTCGGGCAAAGCGTAGAACGCCCGGTAGGCGAGGGAGTTGCCGTCGATCAGGAGGACTTTAGTGTTAGGACTTTTCGCCAAGTTGGAACCGGACGAACCGGCGGATGACCAGGTTCTCGCCGATCTTGGCGGAGAGCTCGCCGAGCAGGTCCTTGATCACGATCTTCTGGTCGCGGATGAACGGCTGGTCGAGCAGGCAGACCTCGGAGTAGAACTTCTCCAGCCGGCCTTCGGCGATCTTGGCGATCGCTTTTTCCGGTTTCCCTTCGGTTTTCGCCTGGGTGGAGATGATCTCTTTCTCGTGGTCGATGATGCCGTCCGGCACTTCGTCGCGGGAGACGTACTGCGGATTGGCCGCGGCGACCTGCAGGCAGAGGTCCTTGACGAACGCCTGGAAATCGGTGCTCTTGGCGACGAAATCGGTCTCGCAGTTCACTTCGACCAGGACGCCGATCTTGCCGCCGAGGTGGATGTAGGAATCGACTATCCCCTGGGCGGCGACGCGGCCGGCCCGGCGGGCGATAGCGGATAACCCTTTTTTGCGCAGGATGTCGATCGCTTCCTCAAAATTGCCTTTTGCTTCCGCCAAGGCCGCCTTGCAATCCATCATGCCGATGCCGGTCTTTTCGCGGAGCTGCTTCACCATTTCGGTCGAGATCTCAGTCATTAGAAACCAACCCTCTTTTCTTCTTCCTCTTCCTTCGGCATGATCACCTGGGACAGCACGGTGTTCTCCAGGTGTTCTTCCATGGTCAGGGTCTCGGCTTCTTCGACCTCGAGCGGGGCGGCGATCTCTTCCGTCTGCTCTTCGACCGGCTTGGACATTTCGCGGCCGGCCAGGACGGCGGAGGCGACGATGCTGGTCAGCAGCTTGATCGAGCGGATGGCGTCGTCGTTGCCCGGGATCGGGTAGTCGATCTCGTCCGGGTCGGTGTTGGTGTCGACAATGGCGACGATCGGGATGCCGAGCCGCCGCGCTTCCTTGAGCGCCGTCTGCTCCTTGAGGATGTCGACGATGAACACGGCCGAGGGGAGGGCGACCATCTGGCGGATCCCGCCGAGGCCGCGCATCAGCTTGCGGTGCTCGCGCTCGAGCAGGATGACCTCTTTCTTCGGCAGGAGGCCGTAGGTGCCGTCCTCTTTCATCTTTTCGATATCGTTGAGGCGGGCGATGTTCTTTTTCAGGGTCTTAAAGTTGGTCAGCGTGCCGCCCATCCAGCGCTGGTTGACGTAGAACATGCCGCAGCGCTTGGCTTCTTCCTCGATCGCTTCCATCGCCTGCTTCTTGGTGCCGATGAAGAGGACCGAGCCGTTGGCGGCGGCGTTCTTGATGAATTCGTACGCTTTTTCGATCAGCGGGATGGTTTTGTGGAGATCGATGACATGGATGCCGTTCCGGGCGGCGTAAATGTACCGCCCCATTTTCGGGTTCCACCGCTTGCTCTGGTGGCCAAAATGGACACCGGCCTCAAGCAGCTCTTTCATTGTAACTACAGGCATTTAACTCCTCCTTGGTGATTAACGCACACGAAAGGTAATTTTATCACAAACTTAATGACCCTGCAACCGTTTTGCCAGGTAAGCGTCCGAGGGGGCTTCCGGCGGCCAACCCTTTTCATCATAAGAAAGCGAGAAGAAGCTGGCGTAATTGCCGTCAAAACCGCTAAAAGTATGGTAAGCGTAGTGAAAACCGAGGCCGGCGTAGCGGAAGCTGAGGCCGGCGGTCAGGCTGCCGGCGTCGGAGCCGCAGCGGACGGTCAATTGCTCGACCGGCGCGATCTCCAGACCGAAATGCTGGGTCACGGTCTTGCCGGCGTCGGGGGTAAAGCGGGCGTCGCAGGCGAAGTTGAGGCCGAGCGGATCGTACAGCTCCATTTTCGCGCCGGCCTTGAAGGTGCGCGGCAGGTCGGAAGCGAGCAGGTTCTGGACGACCGCGCCGAGGCTTAACCACTCCACGCCGTGCTGGAGGACGCCGAGGTCAAGGTTGGTCCGGCTGCGGTCGCCGGCGGCGATCTCGGTCCCGTCGCTTATATAATGTTTCAGGCCGAGGCCGACCGACCAGTTCTCGTTCAGCTTCTTACCGAAAGAGCAGAGCAGGGCGCTGTCGCCGAAGTTCGCCCGGCTGGTCAGGTTGCCGTACCGGTCGCGGAGCTCGATCGCGGAGACGAACGCTCCCGAATAGCCGAACCCGATCGCCCCTTGCCGGCCGAGCGGATAGACGCCGCCGAGCACCGAGTAATTGACCTCTTCCAGCAGGCTGCCGGCCATGGAGGTCAGCTGGAAATGGTCGATCTCGCCAAGGCCGGCCGGATTGGCGAAAAGGGTGTCGGCGTCGAAGACCGTCGCCGTGTTCGCCCCGCCGACGCCGAGCGACCGCGCGCCGACGCCGAGCGCCAGGGGGTCAAAAGTGGCCAGGCATTGCGTCGCCAGCAGGCAGACCAGGATCAGCGGTTTATGATCCATACCTTCCCTTTGCCGATCGACTTATTGGTGGCGGTCGCGACCAGGCGGTAGAGGTAAACGCCCGGGCCGGCAAGCTCGTTGCCGTCGCTGTAGCCGTTCCAGGTGGTCCGGTTGTAGCTGGTCGGCGCGAGGGGGAACGGCTTGCGGGCGATCAGGCGGGCGGAAAGGTCGTAGATCAGCAAGCTGGTCTCGAGCGAGGCGGTCGCGGCGCATTCGAACGTCACGAATTCGCCGGCTTGCGGGTCGAAGGGATTGGGATAATTGATGATCGTGACCGTCAGGAGCAGCAGGAGCCAGGCCCAGCCCGATTTGCGCATGGGACTATTATGCTATAATTCTCGACGGAGTGTCAATCAAGGAGAACATCGGCAAGGTCCGGGCGCGGATCGCCGCGGCGGCGGAAAAAGCCGGCCGCGATCCGGCCGCGGTCAAGCTGGTCGCGGTCGTCAAGCACGTCCCGCTGGACGACGTTTACCGGGCGCTGGAGGCGGGGATCACCGACCTGGGCGAGAACCGGGTGCAGGAGGCGGCGGAACGCTGCCGGGCGATCAGGGAAAAATTCCCCGGCACGACCCTCCATTTTATCGGCCATCTCCAGCGAAATAAGGTTGGACAAGCGCTGGAGCTGTTTGATATAATCCAGTCGGTCGACAGCGAGCGGCTGGCCGCGGCTCTCGACGAAAAAGCCGGCGCCGCCGGCCGGATCGTGCCGGTCCTGATCGAGATCAACGTTTCCGGCGAAGCGAGCAAGTTCGGGGTTTCCGGCGCGGCGGCGGCAGGCCTGGTCCGGTCCGTGGCCGGGCTAAAAAATCTGAAAATCAAGGGGCTAATGACGATGGCGCCGATCGGCGATGCCAGACCGAGCTTTCAAGGTTTACGCACTTTCCGCGATTCTCTGCACCTGACCGACGTCGACCTCACTTGTTTGTCCATGGGAATGAGCGCTGATTTCGAGGCGGCGATCGCCGAAGGTTCCACTCTGGTCCGGATCGGACAAGCGATCTTTAAGGGGGAGGAAAAAAATGATCGATAATATTTTCAAGCGGGCGAAGACGTTCATCGGGCTGGAGGAAGAAGGGCCGGACATGCCGTCGGGGCAGCAGCTGGACCTGAGCACGATCCTGAAGGGGAAGCGGGAGCCGCGCGGCGAAGCGCCGGCCGGGGCCGAGATCATCATTTATGAGCCGAAGATCTACGAGGACTCGCTCAACATTTCCACCAACCTGCGGGCCGGCTCGCCGGTCATCGTCAATCTCAAACACCTGGACCCGGCGGAGGGGACCCGGCTGATCGATTTCGTCTGCGGCACCGCTTACGCCATCGACGGCCACATGATGAAGATCGGCGACACGATCTTCCTCTTCACGCCGAGCGCGATCGCCATCGTCGCGGCGGAAGAACGCTCCTCCATCAGCGAGGACGTGGCGGAGAAAAGGGAAGGTTTTTTCGGCCGGCAATAGACTGGATCAGGACAAAAATAAACTACAACCATGAAAAGGTCAGTTTTTGTCGTATTGTCCCTGTTGCTGGCTTTGCAGCTGGCAGCGCCGGCAGAAAAACTGACCAGCGGTTCCAACTCTCTCTACGCTAATCCAGATTCCGCTGCCGGCGCTTCTGCTGCCAACAGCACGTATTTGCTTCGTTATTCAACATCTGATCCAGCTGCCGCCCGCCTAAGTGACGGCAGCCGCGTTGTCCGAACGATGTTCTTGCAGAGCCGCCCGCCCGGCGCCAACGAGTTTTTTGTTAACGGCGTAACCGGCAGCGATCTGCCCGCAAACGGTACCGCGTTAAAGCCCTGGAAAACGATCAAGTACGCGGTGACGATTGCCAACCGTTCGGGGGATATCATCAATGTTCTGCCGGGGATCTACGGTGACGATAACCTGCCCTTCCAGGTCCCGGCAGGCGTGAAAGTTGCCGGCTATAGTACCGACCGCAAGAACGTGATCATCGCGGCAGCGTCCAATTTCCCGTCGCTGATCATTTTGAGCAGAAACAGCACGTTGGAAGGCCTGACCGTTATCAGGGCGCCGCTGACCGGAGTTGCATCGAACCTGCTGACCACCGCCGGGCAATCAGTAGATATAAATAATTGCATTATTGACACGAATTATGTGTCTGACGTGGCCTCGCCGACGACGGTGGAAGCGATTAGCGTAACCCAATTTAATTGCGCGGTCAGGAACTGTCTGATCTATTCGTCACGGACTTATAACCCGATGACGGCTGGCCCGCGGGCGATGAATGTTGGTTTGTGGGTATCGAGCAGTAACGGTTTTCGGCTTACCGGCAATGAACTGCGGAATTTAATGCTCGGCATTGCGACGAACAGCTGGGTGACCGGTGTTTGCGAGATCAACAAGAACACTTTTATCGATTGCATCGGTGGATTTTTGGCGCATGCCCATTGGGGGGCGGTGACCTATAATGTTAAAGACAACATCTTTGCCTTGCCGATCACCAGCGGCTGGGCCTCACACTCGTATGATGTCAGGAGTGAACTGCTTTCGGGCGCCACCCCGAGAATGGTGACGATCAATTATTCGCACAATTGCTACTATAACTTGGAGCATTCGATCGACCCGAACTCAGGCTATTTCCTGGATGATGGAACGAATATAAAGGCCTATCCGTGGTTTGTCAGGCCGATGAATAAAGATTTTCGGCTCTATGTCGATGAGTCACCCTGTTTCGGGACTGCCAGCGACAATGGCAACCGCGGCGCCTATGAAGGAGGCGTGCGGCCGACTGAAATGATGATAACGATCAGCCCACTGACTACCGAAGTGGCGCCGGGCAACCAGTTCGATCGGTTTTCCGCCCGGGGTGAGGATGTCGACGGTTATTTGATCCCGGAGGTTGCCGTAACTTGGACCGTGACCGATCCGGCCGCCGGAGCGATCGACGCCGGCAGCGGAGTCTTTACTGCTGGCACCACCCTGGGGATTTTCCCCGGAGCGATCAAAGCGCTCTTTAGCGGGAAGAACCGCGAGTTTACCGCTTATGCCTCGGTCAATGTCGGCGGGGTGGGGGCGGTTGCTGGACTGATTACCGATGAGAGCAGCGGCCGGGCGGTCGTTGACGCGCTCGTCAGCCTTGAAGCGCAAAGCGCCCGGACCGATACGGTCGGTTATTACGCCGTGAACGGCGTGCCTGCCGGGACCTATCTGGCGCAAGTGAAAGCCGGCAATTATTTAGACGCTTCTAAACCGGTAACGGTCGAAGCCGGCCGGACGACAACGTTGAACTTCCTTTTGACCAGGAGCGATGTTCCCTGGGGGACGGTGCCGCTTAACATCGCCCGGCAGGGAACGGGGTTAATGATCTCCTGGGATAAGGCCCTCTACCCGAACCCGCAACTCTTTGTTCTGGCTGGCGACGGAAGCGGCCAGTTCACCAACAATATCGACAATAACAATTGGCTACCGCTTACGGACTACGCGGCCGCGCATGACGGCGAGATTGATGACGCGGCCGGTCTGGGTGACGGCCGGATCGTCCACGGCGGCCAGGTCGGCAGCGGCGCGCCGGAACTTTATTACAAAGGGGTCAAGGCCGAGATCAGCGCCGCTGACCTGCCGATGATCCTGCCTACCGCCTGGGCGGTCGGCAAAATAAATGCGGCGCTCCAGGGGACGGCTGATCCCGCAGGGAAAAACCTGATCGCCCTGCCGTTCCAGTCCCAGCAGGGGATGACCGTTGCCGGTGTACTGGGAGAGGGAAGTGAAACGGTCTGGACCGAGGGGGACCTGGTGCAGAGCAAGTTCGCCGCTTCCCCCGCGTATAAGACGGCGGTTTATGTCGGCGGCGCCTGGAAAGATGCCGCCAATACGGCGAATGCGCCGGCCTTCGAGCTTGACCCTCGTTTCGGCAACTGGCTCATTACCAAAGCGAACAAGACGGCGACCTTGATCGGCGAAGTGCTGCATGACAGCCCGACCGTGGCGGTCGACGTTTACGGCGGCGCCGGCCTAACGACCGGCGGGAAAACCTTGCTCGGCCTGGTCTATCCGCAAGCGTTGGGCCTGACCGCGACCACGCTGATCAATGACGGAGCCCGGGCGGGTGACCTGATCCAGTTCAAGGTTTCCCCGCTTAATCCGGCCTATATTTCCGCGGTCGTGAGCGAGGGAGCCTGGAAGAACGCGGCCAATCCGAGCGAGCCGCTCGATCCGCGGATCTCGTTGCTGCGAACGCCGAACAGTTACATCTATGTCAGATTTGGCGATGGTACGGACGCCGGTTTTAAGTGGCTCCGGACCAAGCCTTAAGAAGGAGATGGTTATGAGAAAAATTATATTAACGGGAGGGTTGCTGTTGTTGTGTCTCGGCCTGGCTTCGCCCGCGCGAGCGGCCGATAAAACGCTGTTCATTACCGGCACCAACATTACCCGCGCGAGCGGCAACGTGACGGTCGGCAATGACAATATTCAGTTTTTCAAGAACGGCGCGTCGCTGACCTTGACCATCCCGGGCGGCAGCACGCCGATCAGTGATTTTGCCATTAACGCCGGGGCGGTGGAGACGCTGGGCAGCCCAGCCGGCCGCAACGTTCAGGTTGATTGCGTGATCGGGAACAGTCTGTCCGCCACGGTCTGGACGCCGGCGGTCGGGGCGGGCAATTACTACGGCCGGACCGCCCTATCGATGAGCGCGGCCAATTTTGATGATTCCGCGCTGACCTGGAGCTGGAACAGCCTGCGCGTCGATTACAAAGCGGACGCGCCATACAAGCCGGCGATCTCCCGGTTCGAAGAAGCGACCGTTTACCCGACCGACGGCTCCGGCTCGACCGCCACTTTAAAGGTTTTCGCGGCTGGCGGGAACGGCGCGGACGGCCTGCGCGAGGTGACCGGCCACGCCTGGAAGTTCTGGCAGCCGGCTAACCCCTCCAGCCCGGCCGTTGACGAGCCGGGGGCAACAGTGACTGGCGCGGCCGGCTCTACCCTGCAACTCAGCTCGGCGGAGGTTACCGCCGGCAAGACTTACGCCTTCCGCGTTCTGGACAGCAACGAATGGGGCTCGACCTGGAGCGATATCTACGCCCACACCCTGGCCGGCTCTGCCGCCGGCGTGACCGCGGGAACGGTCAGTTTCACTTACGCCCTTAAGAAATCGGAAACCGGCAAGCTAATCGTTAACAGCGTCACCTTGCCCGGACTTAATTTGGTCAAGCCGACGACAGCGACGGTTGCTAAAGCGAGCGAACTTGTCAGCCTGATCAATAGCAGCGCCAAGAGCCCGATCGTTATCGCGATCAGCCGCTGGGACACGACTTTGGCCAGGGCGCAAGGCTACGCGCCGATCTACGACGATAAGGGAGCGATCAGCGGCTTGACCGGCGAAGATTTTAGCCTGGCAGCCGGCGAAGGGTATCAGCTTTTCGTCAATCAAGATCTGGAGGTCACTTTTGAGGGGCGTTAACCAACTACTCCTGACCGGCTTATTAATAGTAACGCTGGTTATGCCGGCGCTAGCGCAGACTTATTACCCGACCTACTGGGTCAAGGGGGAAGTCGTCAGTGACGCTGCCGTGTCGGTTAACGGCCGGCAAGTTGTCCTGTATGAAAGCGAAAGCAGCCGGCTGGCCGGTTCGTACACGTCCGATACCAGCGGGCCAACCGGGGCCTCGGCCCAGAACGCGCGGTTCCTGCTCAACGCCTATGGCCACGAAAAACCGTTCGCCGAAGTCGGCCAGACTTATCTGGTCGCCATCCCGCAGGGGGCGGACGGTTACGGCGCCAATCCGGTCCCGGTCGTTTTGACCGGCCACGGCATCGATACGGTCTCTTCCCGCCTGGTCTTGGCTAAAGGGGCGGGGCCGGGTGCCGTTGCCAACCCGCCGGTCATTTCCGACATCCGTTTTGGCAACCGCTTGTACCAGAAAGCCCTGGTCGCCAAAGGGGAGCCGTTCATTGTCTCCAGCACCCCCAAGATCTCCGCCCGGGTCAACAGCGATTCCGATGTCGACACGGCCAGCATTTACATTAGAACGGCAAGCCTTTTGGCCGGCACTGCCCCCAAGACCCATTACATGTCGGGGACTAATATTATGGCCAAGAGCCCGGAGACCGGCGGGATCCGGAGCATGAGCCTAAGCTACAACATTCCGGAAACGGATAAACTGGCCGAGGGTGAAAATGAAGTGGTGATCGCGGCGGCGAACAGCGCCGCTGCGACCAGCGAAACTTGCACGGTAACCGTGCTGGGCGGCCCGCTCAAGGTGATCGGTCCGGTCGTTTTCTACCCGCAGCCGTTCAGCAGTACGAAGCACCGGCGCGGCGAGATCCAGTACACGCTGTCGCAGGACGCCGAGATCGAGATCTATCTCTTGACGGGCAGCGGCCAGACGATGAAGAAACTTATCTGCCCGAGCGGGACCGACGGCGGTTCGGCCGGCGTCAATAAAGTTGGCTGGGACGGCACTACCGACCTCGGGCCCAAAGCCGGCAACGGTGTTTATGTTGGGACGATCGTTTCCCGCCTTGACGGGAAACTGCTAGCCAAGTTCAAGTTTTCGATCGTTGATTAATTAGTTAATAGTTTAATGAAAAGAACGTTAATAGCGATAGGTGTTTTAATCTGCGCAGCTAGCTTGGCTTTGGCTGCCGACTTTGTCGTGACCAGCGAAGCGGACAGCGGCGCCGGTTCGCTGCGCGAGGCGATCGAGCTGGCGAACAGCACCGCCGGCCCCGACACGATCACCTTTGAAGCGGACTTCAATCTCGTTCTTTCTTCTGCTTTGCCGGATATCACTGAAGAAGTGATAATTGACGCCGGGACAAAGGTCGTTACCCTGGAAGGGGGTGGGAGCCGGACTTACGGCTTGGTTATCGGAGCGGATGACTGCGTCGTGACCGCAGACGGTTCGGTCAAAGGGCTCAGGATCACCGGTTTTACCACTGTCGGCATTTTGCTCAATAATGTCGATCGGGCGACGATCAGCAATTGCCGGATCTACGGCAACTCTAATTGGGGGATCAAGGCCAATGGCGCTCACACCGGGCATATTATCCGCGGCTGTTATCTCGGGACCAACGACGGACTCAGCGCCGACGCTAACGGGGGGAACGGCATCGATCTGGCCGGGACGAACCATTATGTCGGCGGGCCGAACGCGTCTGACCGGAACATCATTGCCGGCAACACCGGCAATGGGATCAACTTATCGGCCAGCGGCTGCACGATCGAAGGGAATTATATCGGCCTGCAGGCAGGCGGCAATGCCGGTTTAGGCAATGGCGGCAACGGGATCTGTCTGGATAATAGTTCAAATTCGGTCGACAATCGGATCATTGCCAACCGGATCGGCGCGAATGTTAATCACGGGATCAGCATCAATTCCGGCAGCGGCGGCGGGAATATTATCCAGGGGAATTACATCGGAGTTGGGGCTGACGGGTCGACCGACCAGGGCAATACGAAAAGCGGTATTTATCTTGACGTCGGTATCAGCTACGAAGTGATCGGCGGGACGCTGGAGAGCGAGCGGAACGTCATCTCCGGCAATGGCAACCAGGGGATCACTATCTTTGGCCCCTACAACCAGGTCGTCGGTAATTTTATCGGGACCACGGCCGAGGGGATGGCGGCATTGCCCAATGATTTCGGCATAGCTACGGTCAATGCCTATCATTGCACCATTGAAGCCAATTTGATCTCCGGCAATACCAATTTTGGCCTCAGAATTTTAGACGGCACCCAAGCCAACCGGATCGTCAGGAACCGGATCGGGACAAACCGGACCGGGAGCGCCTTTTTGCCGAACCTGATCGGGCTCCATGCCTTAACGGGCGGCTCGGCGATCAGCGGTAATGAGGTGGGCGGACCGACGACAGACGAAGCGAACGTCATTGCCGGCAACACCACCGCCGGGCTCGTGCTGGACGGTGCTAGCGTTTATGGCAACAAGATCAGCAAGAATTCTTTTTATGGCAATAACAGTAGCGCCCCGCAAGGGATCGTCCTCGGGAGTGGAGCGAACCACGGCATACCGGTGCCGGTGATCGGCCTGGCGACCAAGGAGACAGCCGGAGCAGTGGCAACTTATCTCAGCGGGACGGCGACGCCCGACGCGGTGATCGAGGTTTTCCTGGCGCCGACCGGCTCGAATAACAGCAGCGCGGAAGGAAAAACCTTTCTGGGGACGACCGAGTCGAACGGGTCAGGCAGCTGGGCGCTGGCCTTGACCGGGCTTAGCATTGGGACGACGCTCTGCGTCACGGCGACGAACAACCTGAACGACACCTCGCAATTCTCGTCTGGCAGGCTGGTGGCCCTGGCGCCGAGCGACCTCTATGTGGCGTTGACCGGCAGCGACACGACCGGGACCGGGTCGGTTGGCAGCCCATTTCGGACGGTGACGAAAGCTTTATCCCAGATCACGGCCGGCTACGCGGTCCACGTGGCGGCGGGGACCTATAACAGTGCCGGCGGTGAGGCGATTCCGTTGACTGTTCCTGCCAGTACCCGCCTGCTTGGTGCGGGCAGAGGTTTGACGACGCTCGAAGGGACGCCGGTGGGAACAACGATCGACCACCTGGTCAAGTTAGAAGCAAATTCCACGCTGGAAGGATTCGCGGTCAGGGCTTCCAGCGCGGGGGTCGGGTTTCATCGAACAGTGGTTTATCTGGCCGGCTATGGTTCAGCTTTGCTCAGCAGTGAAGTGATTGATAACGGTTCGAGCAGAGGGAGCGTTTATGTCGGTTATGGGCAGGTGCTGGTAAGGGGAAATATTGTCCGCTTGGCGAGTACGTCGTACGGCATTTTGGTCTCCAATTTCTTGACCGGTGCATCGGTCGACGGGGTAATGATCTCTCATAACGGGATCAGGGATAATTTGATCGGGATAACGCTCGCTGGGGTCGGCGCCGGTCATTCCTTGACCATTAATAATAATACTTTCGTGAATAACGGGAACGGGGCGGGCGGCTACGGCATTCTTTCGAGCGACGGCGGTCTCGGTAATTATCAGGGAATAGCGCACTGCTACAATAACATAATTTATTCCAGCGGCAGCAATGCCAACGGGATCAGGCTTGGCTCGGCGGCCGGCACGCTCGAGGTCCGCTATTCGGATCTTTACGGGCTCGCGACGAATTACTCGCTGGTCACGCCGGGAGCCGGCACGCTCGAAGTCAATCCGCAATTCGTTAACGACAGCAATGATCTTCGCATCTATGATTCATCAGATTGCACCGCGGGCACGCCGGAGGGGACGGTCATGGGCGCCTATGGGATATACTCTCCGTCGCCGCCGGCCTTGGTCAGCAGCGTTAGCCCAAATACCGGCACGGGCGGCCAAACCGGCCTGCAGGTCAGGGTAAATTGTTTGTACACTCACTTTGACGCAACCACCACGGCAGATTTTGGGGCGGGAGTCACCGTGACGAATTTGACTGTTGAAGGGAAGAGCCGACTGGTGGCGGTGCTCAGCATCGCCACCGGAGCAGTGGCGGGCAGCCGCAACGTGACGCTCAACACGGTCAGCAGTTCGGAAATCGTGACCGGGGTCGGCTCTTTTGGTGTGACCGCCGCGCCGGGCGACCGCTACGTCAGTTCGCTCAACGGCAGCGACAGCAACACCGGATTAAGCTTTGGCTCGGCGTTCAAAACGATCAAAAAAGCGCTAACTCAAGTCGGGACCGGCAATACGATCCTTGTCGGGACCGGGGAATATACAGCAGTGGATGAGATTTTTCCGATTGTCATTCCGGCCGGCGTGACACTCGAAGGGGTAGGAAAGGGTTACGTCACGATCGAAGCGGCGATAAGTGGGATGTTCGGCTCAGCTGTAACTCTGGCGAACGGCGCGGCGATCAAGGGGTGCACTTTGTTTGTGACTGGGAACGGCGGGAACAAGAATTACCTCGGTATTTATGTCTCCGGCGCTGATAATTGCCGGATAAGCGAGATGACGATCTACGGCAACGAGCGGTTCGCCAATTTCGGCGGGCCGGAGATCAACGCCGGTATAATCGCGGGGGGGATAGGTGGACCGGGAGCCGCTAATAATTTGCTGGTTTCGACCTGTGAGGTCCGTGACCTCGGCTCGGCGGTCGTTTTCGCCGAAGAGACCGGGACAACCGCGTCATTATTGAACAAGAATACTATTGTCGGTTGTTTGAATGGTCTATTAGCGGTCAATAGCTGTACCAATACTTATAATATTACTAACACGATCATCGCTTCCTGCGAAAACTCTGGCGTCATGCAAGACTGCGGCACGATCAACTTCTTCTACAATAACACCTGGGAAGCGGCGCCGGCGATCAGCGGCGGGACTTTTAACGCGGGAGCGGGCAATATTTCCGTCGATCCGCTTTTCGTCAACAAGGCAGCCAAGGACTTCCATCTCTCCTGGGCGAATTATCCGACGGTAGATGGTACCAAGTCGCCTTGCATCGACAGCGGAACGCCGGCCCTGACCGACATGGGCGCCTACGATTTTATCCCGCCGTCGGCCGGACCGATCAACCCGCCGACCGCGTTCTCCGGTAGTGCCGAATCGACCTTCTCGATCCGCTGGAGCTGGCAGCACGACACGACCAACCTGCTCGGCTTCCGGTTGCTGAACGAATCCGGGGCGACGCTGGCGATCATTAACCCGGCAACGTCAGTTTCGACCGTCGAGGACGGGTTGACGGCCAACACTCGCTATCAACGGATCGCTCGAGCTTACAATAATACCAGCAGCGCCGACGCGACCGCTGCCCGTTACACCTGGGCCGACGTACCGACCGCACTGGCCATTGCCAGCCGGGCTTCGACCGAAGTGACCTTGAGCTGGCTGGGCAACGGCACCCGTTATCAGGTCGAACGTTCATTCGATGGGACGAACTTTACTTTCCTCACGACAACTATCACGGCGACTAGTTTTGCCGACAGTCGCCTGCTGCCGAACAAGCGATACTGGTACCGGGTCAGCGCTTTTAACGGCGACGGGATCATGACCGCGCCATCGCTAACGGTACTGGCGACGACCGGCGCCTACACCGCCGGGCCGATCATTCGCTACGCTACGGCCACCCGGCGCCAGATCAGGGAAGGCGATGTGGTCAGCAGTCGGCCGCTGATCGGGGCGATCGTGGAAAGCACGATCGGTTTCGACCGCGATGGTGTTTTTAACGCAACCTTTACCAGGATATCAGACGGGACAAGATATGGCCCGTATTCTGTGAGCACCTATTCTCGCTACGAGGAAGGGACCGATCTTTACGCGATCGGCTGGAACCACGGACTGATGTCGACCATGGAAGCGGGCGAATACTGGCTCGACCTCTCGGTCACCGATACGCTCGGTAATACCGGGACCTTGCGCGTCAAGGTCAAGATCTACAGCGCTACGGGAGGGACGATTCTTATCCCTGGCACCGAGCCGACTGCCGATAAGCCGTCCTTTGACCCGATCGTCGGCGAAAGCGCCACGATCCTCTACTCGCTGACCACGCCAGCCAATGTCCAGATCATCGGTTACGGACCAACGGCTAAAATGGCATTCAATCTGCATTTCGCGGCCGACACTAACGGCGGGCTGGCCGGCACGAACAGTGAAGCAAAATGGGACGGCCGGGAACCGAGCGGCGCGATCGCCGGCAAAGGGATCTACGTCTACCGGATCATCGCGAATGGGAAAGCAATTGGGAAAGGATATTTGGTGGTGAAATAAATGGGAAGTTTCGGATTTAGGATTTCGAGTTTGTTTCGTATTTCGTGTTTCGTATTCAGTCTTTATGCTCTGACTTGTGCGGCCCAGGCGGCGCCGACCGCCACGACGATGACGCCGAGTGCCGTCTTCGAAGGAAAGATCACGGTCGCGACGATCGAAGGGGCCGGGTTTGAAAGCGGCGCGACGGTCACCTTTGAAGCGGGCGGGGTCATCGATGTGAACACCGGCCTGCCGGTCATTTCCGCCGAGGTCAAAAGCGCGACCAAGCTGGAACTTTACATTGATATTCAGCCGGGTATCCTGATCGGGGTTGCCCGGGACATTTTTGTGACCAACCCTGACGGCACAACCGCCCGGTTAGCGGGGGCATTGACCGTCAACACTAACCCGGGAACGGTCCGGATCGGCGCGGTCAAATTCTCGACCCCGACCGGTTTTGTCGACTACGCCAGCGGACTGCGGATCGATCCGGGAACCCTTTACCTGTCGGCCTTGATCACCGCCGATGCCGGCATCTCGATCGCTAACGGGAATGCCAAACTGCTGCTCGACCATGGGATATTTGCTGATAACCTGAGCAGCCAGCTTAGCCCGGAAGCGAGCGGTAAACTGGCTTACTTCTATCATCACGGGACGATCGCTCCGACCGGCGACATCGTCCTGACGCTCTACGCCGAGGACGATACCGGAGTACCGGGTCGGACCGATTGCCTGGTTACAGTGGCGAGCCCGCAGCCGCCCGATAAACCGACCGCCGGCACGGTCATCGCGAGCCCGAATAAGAACCCGACCGCCGCGAACCCCATGACCCTCCAGTTCAAGATCGACAGCACGATCACCAAGCCGCTCAAGGTCAGGTTATTCGGCGCGGCGCCGTCGCCGGTCAAGACGCTGGTCGTGACGCCGACCCAGCCTGGTTATGTCGAAGTTTCTTTCGACGGGAGCGATGACTCAGGCGGCATGGCCCGGAGCGGTGTCTACATGGTGACCGTCGATGACGGTTCCACTATCCTGGCGAAAGGGAAAGTGGTGATCTTTCGATGAGCGCCCTGAAAATAGGGAGAGTGTTGGCTATCGCGTTTTTGCTGAGCGCTTTTGCCGGCTTGGCACTGGCGGAAACATTCATCGCCTGGGACCCGAGCCGCAGCACGCCGAACGCCCGGGTACTCGGCTTGGGGCGCGCTTTTGTCGGGCTGGCGGACGACAGCGCGGCGATCTACACCAATCCAGCTGGTTTGGCTGAACGGACCGCCTGGGAGGTCAGCTCCCTGTCCGGTCATTTCCTGGACGAGTATAATTATTTTTCAATGGCCGGTTATTCACCGCTGCCGCTCGGTGTTTTCGGCATCGGGTTCGCCGGTTCGGCGATCTCCGGCGCTTACGTTTCCAAGGTCAAGGAGGGCTCGGACCCGAACGACCCGATTTACGAGCTCGATTATTCCACGCCGCCGGTTTCCAACAGCAATAACCTGTATGTCCTTTCCTACGGCGCGAAAGTGGGGGACTGGCTGAAGCTGGCCAAATACCAGAATGGATTCCTGGATAGTTTTAACTTTGGCTTGAACCTGAAGCTGTTCAGCGTCGGCATGACCGGCGACGGGATCACCGACGGGAGCGCCTCCGGCCGCGAGCTTGACCTGGCGCTGCAGTACCGCGCGCCCTGGCCGTGGCTCCGCGCCGGTTTTACCCTGCAGAACGCCTTGCCGTTCTCAATGGGCGGCAAGTTGTCTTACGCCAACGGGCACGAAGAAACCTATCCGGCAGTAGCGGAGACCGGCCTGGCGCTCAAGCTGCTCGGCCAGAAAGACGCGCTCCGGTCAGCGCCCCAGGAGCTGAGCTTTGTTTATGACGTTGACTATCATCCGTCGCTGGGCAGCTATCCGCTGATCAATCATTGCGGTTTTGAATGGAAACCTCTTTCGCTGATCGCCCTTCGGCTCGGTCTGGACCAGGACGCCAACGGCGACGGGGCCGGCGGCCTGGCGACGGTCTCGAACATGACGGCCGGCGCCGGCGTCTACTACGGCGGCTTCCGGTTCGATTACGCTTTTATGGAGAACAAGGCGGCGCCCGGCGTAGCCAACCATTATTTCTCGCTCTCTTTTGCCCCCCAGGTTAAGGAACAGCCGGCGGTGAAAAAATATTTGGTGATCGACCAGCCGGCGGACAAACTGCTGACCTTTGCCGGCGACGTCGACCTGAAAGGGCGGATCGGCGAGCCGGAGGTTAAACGGGTTTTTGTCGACCGGAGCGAGCTGATGACCGGCGGTAAACCGGCTTTCGCAAAGAAACTGGCGCTGGCCCCCGGGAAGAACAAGCTCATGGTGGAAGGTTTTAGCCAGCAGGGCCGGCTGACCTCGCCGCTGGCGACGGAATATATCCGGGTCCTGCGCCTGCGGGTGTTCAAGGATGTGGCGGCTGAGTACTGGGAAGCGAAGCCGATCTCTTTACTGGCGATGGCTAATATTATCTCCGGCTATCCAGACGGGGCGTTCAAGCCGGAAGGGAATATCACGAGGGCGGAGATGTGCTCTCTCCTCGTCAAGGCAAAATCCGAAACAATAAATCCGAAATCCGAAATAAATTCGAAATTCCAGGACGTAAATTCGAAACACTGGGCAGTGCGGTATATTGATCGTGCCGCGGAACTCGAGATAGTTAAAGGTTATCCTGGAAATGTCTTTAAGCCTAACGGGAACATTACCCGGGCGGAAGGGCTGGCGATGATCGCCCGGTTCGCGGAGATCTCGGAAGAAGCTTACACGAACCAGTTTGGAGATCTGCCGATCACCCACTGGGTAGCGAAATTAGCGAGTGCCGCTTACGCCGAAGGGATATTGGATTATCTGAAAGGGCGGCGGTTCGAACCGAACAAGCTGCTGACCAGGGCAGAGACCGTGGAAATGCTGCAGAAGACGGCGCGCGTCCAGTTTATCCTGAAAAAAGATCTATTAAATTGGGACTCTTACTAAGTCGGAAATAAAGGGGGAAAAGAAAATGAAAAAGATGATTTTGGTTGGCCTGGTGGTTGGGATGTTGGGTTGTTTGGCGGTCGGGGGAGCGGGCGCGGCTGTCCCGCGGCAAATAAACTTCCAGGGGGTGCTGACTGACGCCGCCGGCACGCCGGTTACGGGGGCGCAGCCGGTCACGGTCACCCTGTACGACAGCGCAAGTGGCAGTACTCAGGTCGGCTATTATAGTGCGAGTCCGACGCTTGATCCCAACGGCTATTTTAACGTCGTGATTCCCATTACTAACGCCGGGTTTACCTTTAATCAGCCGTGCTGGGTTGAGGTCAAACTGGGTTCAACGCCGATCGGCGAACGGGTGCAGCTTAACTCCGCCGCTTACGCTTTGAACGCCGACCGGTTGAACGGCATGACCACAACGGAAATAATCAGCCAGGCGGCCGGTTCGGTCAGTTCGATCTGGCAAAAAAAAGGGACTACGACCTATTATTCCGCCGGCCGGGTCGGGATCGGGACTTCTGAACCGTCCAGCAAGCTGAACGTGATCGGTAATGTCAATATTGAGGGGACTACCAATCTTTACGGGAGCATCTATGTTAATGGGATCAATGCTATCCAAACGACCGGCGCTCTGCAGCCGGCGGCGAACGGTTTGACCATTCAGGCGTATCAGCAGGGAGATAATACTACCAAGAAACCTATTGGTTTGAACCCGGCGGGAGGGAGCGTTGGCGTCGGGACACTGACGCCGACCGCGACGCTGGACGTCAGGGGGGTCGTTAAGGCGACCAGTTTTGTCGGCGATGGGTCTACCCTGACTGGTTTGCCTTCCAATCCATGGCAAGCGACCACTGGTGGTATTTATTATATTCCCCGGGTCGGCATCGGAACATCTGAGCCGGCGACCAAGCTGCACGTGGTCGGCAACCTGACCGCGGACGGGACGATTACCGGCTTAAAAGGTTTTCAGGCTGCCCAAGTTACCGTTGATGCTACTTATAACGGTGGCAGCAATATTAACGATAACAAAGTTAGCCGGGTCTCTGCTAATTCTTTCCAGACCCTGGGAACCGGGGTCGGCGCCATGTATATTGAAGGGAGCGCGATTGATTCTAGCCAAACAATCAAGATCGGTATGGGGAACGCCGGCAAGCAGGCGGCCAAAAAGGTGCTGGTCAGCACGTTGGAAGCGAACGATTTGGTGAAAGCAGCCAGATTCGTGGGTGACGGTTCTGCTCTGACAGGACTGCCGACTAATCCCTGGACCCCGGCAACCGGCGGGATCGCTTATAACACCGGCAATGTCGGGATCGGGTCAGCTGAGCCAAAAGCCAAATTGGACGTCAACGGTACGATTAATGCGTATGCTGTTAACGCCAGAGTGCTGACGGCAACTGTCGCCAATGCGGCCGGGGCGGTCGAAGGCGGCGAGATCCAGCTAACCGACAAAACCGGAGCACTAAAGTGGTTTATCGATGACCTTGATGCCGGTTTGCGGATCAGACAAAATGGTTATCCCGAGCAGTTATTCTTGCAGAGCGGCAGCGGCAATGTCGGGATCGGGACGGCAGCGCCTTCCGGCGCTCTTCATGTGAACGCGGCCGGAGGTGAAAACTGGCGCCATTCATTAAAATTAACGAACACCGCAGCTTCGGGTGATATTGCCGGCGGAATACTGCGGATCGAAACCGCGCAGGGAACAAATCCTAATGTGGTTATGATCAATGCCGTCCGGCCTCAATGGGGGGAACAGTTCTGGTTAAAAGCTGATGGATCGGCTTATTTTGCGGGTAATGTGGGAGTGGGGACAACGCCTACCAACCTAGGAAATCTACATATCAGAGCGGATGGATTATATGGGCAAAGATTCTTGGTACTGCAAAACAACAATTCCTGGATTAATCTGCCGGCTAATGCGCGGCAAAGCATTACTTGGAGAGATAGCGGTGGCGATGTAGCGGGGCTCGGGGCAAATTATGATCGTACAGCAAATACGGTCGATCTCGACTTCCATTCTATGTATAACAGTGGTTATAAGGACCAAAATGTTGTTGTGATGACGGTCAAAGGAAATGGGAGGGTCGGGATCGGGACAACTGCTCCATCCCAAAAATTACATGTTGCAGGCGGTTACGCGGTATTTGATCAAGAGATCGGCGTAAAAAGAGGGCCGGTTGGCGGTTATGCGGTAGCAGTTCAAGGAGAGGGAGGGTTTTATCATTTAAACAAGGCGGGGACTAAATCCTTAATAACCGCATTTACTGCCAGTGATACTGTAGCGCAGCTTCGTACATCCACCGATACAGATTTATTGTTACAGTCGGTTTTGTCAAGTGCTTACATCCGGCTTCATTCAAACGGAAAGGTGGGAATCAGGGGGGCAGTACCGTCGAGCGCGGCGGCTGATGTTTACATTTCCGGTAATACGGAGATCACTAACCAATTATACATGCCTAATATGTCAACTTCTCCGACGGGGACTCATTACGATGTTGGCATTGACTCACAGGGAAAGCTTTATCATGTTACCAGCAGTCGCAAGTATAAAAAAGATATACAAGATCTACAAATAATTCCGGCCAGGGTTTTAGGCCTCACGCCCAGAAAATTTAAATGGAAGGAGAGCGGTTCAGAGGATATTGGTTTAATTGCCGAAGAGGTTAATGAAACCATTCCGGAATTGGTCGTCCTTAAAAATGGTCAACCAGAAGCAGTAAATTATGATAAGGTTGCCGTTTATCTTCTTGGCGTTGTTAAAGACCAGCAAAAAGAGATTAACGAGCTGAAGGCGAAAGTTGACGCGTTAGAGAAAAAATAGGCGCTAGCTTACCTTTACTTGCACTAAAATATCAGTGTATAATAACGGCTAGATAAGATGCTAAAAAAGCAACTACTAGCCGCTATTTTTATTGGTTGTTTTGTCTTCTCCGCCGCCGCCGAATACCGCATCGCCGTTGACCCGATCGCGATCGGCGTCGGCGCGCGGCCGCTGGGGATGGGGAAGGCTTTTACCGCGATCGAAGGCGATCCCGCCGTCATCTTTATGAACCCGGCCGGTCTCGGGACCGTCGACCGGCTCAAGCTCAGCTCGATGGGCGGCAAGCTGCTCAATGAATATAACTACCTCAACCTCGCCGCTACTTGGCCGGTCCCTAAGGGGAGCATGGGGATCGCTTACGTCGGCAGCGGGATCAGCTTTTTAACCTCCGGCGGGACGGTTGACGCCGGCAGCGGGATCATTTACCCGACGACGACCGAGGGATCGACCTTCTCCAATGCCAACAACGTCCTGCTGCTTGCCTGGGCGCTGCCGCTCAGCAAGAAAGTGACGGCCGGTTCGACAGCCAAGCTTTATTTTGGCGGCCTGACCGGGCCCGGGATGTCGCAGACCTTCTCCGGCTGGAACGTCGACCTTGGCCTCCAGGCGCAAGTCAGCGAGCCGCTCCGGCTCGGCGCTTCGCTCAATAACGCGCTTCCCTTCGCGGCCGGCGGCAAAGTCAGCTGGAACGACGGGACTAATGAATACCTGCCGATGCTGTTCCGCTTAGGCGGTGCCCTCCGGCTGATCGGCGATGACGGGCTGGAACAGTACGGCGAGCAAAAGCTGACCGCCTCGCTCGACGGCGAATATTCGTTCCTTATTACCAGCATCCCGCCGCAATACCGGCTTGGCCTTGAATGGCAGCCACTCAAAATGCTGGCCTTCCGGATCGGCCTTGACCAGGACATTACCGGTTCGGGGAGCACGGCTGGCGTAGCTAATAATCTGACGGCCGGGTTGGGTTTGACGTTCCGCGATTTCCGCTTTGATTACGCTTTCCACCAGTACTCGAACTTGGCTGATAACGATACGCATTATTTCTCCATCTCCTACGGGGTCGGCGAGCTGCCGCTGCCCAAAGACCTGTTGGTCGTTACTCAGCCGCCGGGCTGGTCGACTGCTTACGCCGATAAGATCACGGTCAGCGGCCGGACGACGACCAGCCGCGTCCACCGGGTGCAGGTCGGCGACGAGCTGATCACTCCCGATGACAACGGCCGCTTCAGCACAGAACAGCAGCTCAAACGGACGAAAAACGTGGTCCCCCTGTTGGCGGTCGACCGGAACGGGAAGATCTTGCAGCAGCTTGACCGCCGGGTCTTGATGCTGGCCTCTTTCCCCGACGTTAATGACGGCAATGTTAATAAGGAAGCGATCGAGTATTTGGCCACCATGGGCGTGATCGCCGGCTATCCGGACGGCAACTTCCGGCCTGATGGCAAGATCACGCGGGCGGAGCTTTGTTCTTTGTTGATCAAAGCAAGACCCGCGATCCGCGACTTGCAACCCGGGACAAGGTTCGAGGATGTTCCGGCCAAGCACTGGGCCAGTGGCTACATCGACCAGGCAGTTGCGGCCTTTATCGCGAGCGGGTATCCGGACGGGACGTTCAAACCGAATGATAATATCAGCCGGCTGGAAGGGATCTTAATGGTCGGCCGGTTCGACAAACTGGGCAAGCCGCGGGTGAGTGAAGCGCCCTATGCCGACATTCCCGCCCGCCACTGGGCGGTTGCCGAAGTGACCGCGGCCAAGGAAGCCGGCTTGCTTGATTACCTGAAGACGACCGAACTGCAGCCGGAGGAAAAATTGACCCGAGGCGAGGCTGCCGCTATAATTTACCGGACCGCAGTTATCAAGGAGAAACTCAATGACCTCAAAACTTTCTAATAAGATCGCTTTCCTCGGCGGCGGCAAAATGGCCGAAGCGCTTATAGCCGGCCTTGGTAAGTCGGTTCAAGTGATCGTCTCTGATGTCGACGCTAAACGGTTGCGGCTGCTTAAGTCTCAGTATAAGATAACGATCGCAAAGTCCAACGCTGAGGCGTTCGCCGGGGCGGATGTCGTTGTCCTGGCGGTGAAGCCGCAACAAATTGCCGAAGCAATTGAGGGGCTGGGGACTAAGGGACTAGGGGCTGGGGGGCGTAAGCTTATTATTTCAATTGCGGCAGGGATACCCATTAGTTATTTGCAAAAGAAACTCCCTGGCTGCCGGATCATCCGGACGATGCCGAATAACCCAGCGCTGGTCGGACAGGGGATCACCGCCTTGGCCAAGGGGAAGGGGGTCACGGGTCGCGAGTCACGAGTCGCCAAAGAGATATTCAATAAAGTTGGCGAAGTGGTCGAGGTTCCGGAGAAATGGATGGACGCGGTCACCGGCTTATCCGGTTCGGGCCCGGCTTTTGTCTACCTGATCATGGAAGCATTGACCGAAGGCGGGGTCGCCCAGGGTTTGCCGTTCGCCGTCGCGGAGCAGCTGGCGATCCAGACGGTGATCGGTGCGGCGCAGACGGCCAAACAGACCGTCCATTCGCTGAAAGAGCTCCGGCGGATGGTCACCTCGCCCGGCGGAACGACGATCGAGGGGCTGGCGGTCCTGGAAAAATTCCGGTTAGTCGCCGCGTTGTCCGGCGCGGTCCGGGCGGCGGCGAAAAAATCCGGGGTGCTGAGCGCTAAATGGGGACGGTAATACTGGCGATCAACGTGCTGTTCGCGGCCGGCTACCTGCTGCTGGTCGCCGAGGCGGTAATTCCCTGGCTCCCCCTGCCGCCAAATAATGCTATAATAAGGGTGTTGCACCGGGCGACCGATCCGCTGCTGGTCACGATCCGGCTCGGCTTGCCGCCCGACAAGATCGGTTTTGATTTTTCCCCGTTCGCCGGAATTGTTTTACTCTGGCTGCTGCAGGGGTTTATCATCCACTATATTCTGGGAGGGTAATTTGTCCGTTCTGATCGTGGGGACGATCGCGCTCGACTCGATCAAGACCCCGTTTGGCGAAAAAAAAGAGATCCTCGGCGGCTCGGGCGTTTACGCGTCGGTCGCCGCCAGTTTCTTTGTTAAGCCGGCCCTGATCGGCCCGATCGGCGGAGATTTCCCGCCGGCGCACCTGGACTTTCTCCGCTCGCGGGGGATCGACCTGTCCGCCCTGCAGCGGCTGGACGGTCCGACGTTCCGCTGGGGCGGCTTTTACGAGTACGACATGAACCAGGCGCATACGCTTGCGACCCGGCTCAACGTCCTGGCGCAGTTCGACCCGCAGGTCCCGGCGGCGCTGCGGTCGGCGCCGTACGTTTTTCTGGCTAACGTCGATCCCGAGCTGCAGCTGAAAGTGATCGCCCAGCTCCAGGGGACGCGGCTGCTGGTTGCCGACACGATGAACTTCTGGATCGAGAGCAAGCGGGCCGCGCTCCACGAAGTGAGCAGGCAAGTCGACTTCCTGGTCTTGAACGACGGCGAGATCCGCCAGTTCATGGAGACGCCCAACATCCCGCTGGCCGCGCGGCGGCTGCTGGAGCTCGGCTGCCGGGGGGTCATCGTCAAGAAAGGGGAGCACGGGGCGCTGATGTTCACCAAGGAGGGGAGTTTTACCGCGCCGTCGTACCCGCAGGAGCTGCTGCGCGACCCGACCGGGGCGGGCGACAGTTTCGGCGGGGCGTTCATCGGGCACCTGGCCAAGAGCGGCGACCTCTGCGACGCGAACATCCGCCAGGCGGTCATCGTCGGTTCGGTCATGGCGTCGTTCAACATCGAGGACTTCAGCCTTGACCGGATGAAGACTCTGAAGTATAAGGAGATAGTGGAGCGGTTCGCGGCGGTCAGGAAAAGCGCCGAGTTCGCGGCGCTGAGTTAATGATCAAGAAGGAGGAAATGAATGTTAGACGAGTTTAAACGGATCGGACGGATGCTGTTCACGGAGGGCTTGGTCGACTCGCACGGCGGCGACTTCAGCGTCAAGCAGGGGGACCGGATCTTTATCTCCCGGCGCGACGTGATGCTGGGCGACCTGCGCGAGGGTGATATTATGGAGGTCGGCCTGGAGCCGGGGGAGACGGACAAGGAAGCCTCGAAAGAGCTCCCGACCCACCGGGCGATCTACCGGGAATGCAAGACCGACGCGATCGTCCACACCCACTCGGCGAGCGCGATCGCCGTTTCCCTGACCGACAACAAGATCATCCCGCAGGACGCCGAGGGGCTGGCGGTCTTCCGCTCGGCGGCCATCGTCCGCGCCCACAACGCCATCGCTTCCGACGAGCTGGCCCGGCTGCTGCCGACCTTCTTGCAGCCGCCGAGCGTCGTGGCGGTGGTCAAGGGCCACGGCAGTTTTGCCGTCGGCCGCTCGCTGGAAGAGGCCTACAAGTACGCCTCCGCGCTGGAGAACTCCTGCCGCGTGCTGGTGGCCGTCCGCGCCTCGGGCGGGCAGCGCCCGCCGGAGCGGAAAGAAAAGCCGCGCGAAATGCCGCGCGGTATACAGCACCAGCCGCACCACCGGAGCGCCATCCCGCCGGGGATCGGCGTTATGGACCGGAGCCGCTATAAAAGATAATGAAGGAACTCCTTGAGAAGATCAGGAGTTACAACCCGAAAGCCGATCTAAGCATCGTTGAGCGGGCCTACGACTTTGCCGCCGAGGTCCACCGCGAGCACAAGCGCCTGTCCGGCGATCCCTACATCATGCACCCGCTGGCGGTCGCCCACATCCTGGCGGACCTGGAGCAGGACCCGATCACGATCGCCGCCGCCTTCCTCCACGACACCGTCGAGGACGGCGAAGTGACCGCCGAGGAGATCGCCGCCAAGTTCAGCCCCGAGATCGCCCGCCTGGTGGAGGGGGTGACCAAGCTGAGCCAGCTGAGCTTTACCAGCCGCGAGGAGCGGCAGGCCGAGAACTTCCGCAAGATGTTCGTGGCCATGGGGGAAGATTTCCGGATCATCGTCATCAAGCTGGCGGACCGCCTCCACAACATGCAGACGCTCCAGTATATTTCCGCCGCCAAACAACGGGAGACCTCCCTGGAGACCCGGGAGATCTTCGCCCCGCTCGCCCACCGGATGGGGATGTGGCGGCTCAAGTGGCAGCTGGAGGACCTGGCGTTCGTCTACCTGGAGCCGGCGGCGTACGAAACGATCAAGGCGAAGGTCGCCGAGAGCCGGGGGAACCGCGAGAGCTTTATCAACGATTTTATCACCGAGATCCGGCTGCTGCTCGGCAAGTACCACATCACGGCCGAGGTCAACGGCCGCGCCAAGCATTTTTACAGCATCTACCGGAAAATGACCGACCAGCGGATTGAGTTCGAGCAGATCTTCGACCTGACGGCGGTCCGCATCATTACCGAAACGGTCAAGGAGTGCTACAACGTGCTGGGCGTGGTGCACGACGCCTGGAAGCCGATCCCGGGCCGGTTCTTCGATTACATCGCCATGCCCAAGAGCAACGGCTACCAGTCGCTGCACACCACGGTGATCAGCGCCGCCGGCCGCCCGGTAGAGATCCAGATCCGGACCCGCGAGATGCACCGGATCGCCGAGTACGGCGTCGCCGCCCACTGGCGTTACAAGGAAGGGGCGACCGATAAAGCGCTCGACCAGAAAATGGCCTGGCTGCGGCAGATGCTCGACTGGCAGAGCGAACTGAAGGACGCCAAGGATTTCATGGACAGCCTGAAGATCGACCTGGCGACGGAAGAGGTTTTCGTCTTCACCCCCAAGGGGGACGTTTACGGCCTGACGGTCGGCGCCACGCCGGTCGACTTCGCCTACCGGGTCCACACCGAGGTCGGCCACCGCTGCGTCGGCGCCAAGGTCAACGGCCGGATCGTGCCGCTTGACCACGCCCTGGAGAACGGGGATATCGTCGAGATCATCACCGGCAAGAAGGACGCCCCGAGCCGCGATTGGCTCGGCCTCATCAAGACGACCGGCGCCCGGGTCAAGATCAAGAAATGGTTCAAGGAGCAGCGGGGCGGGGAGCCGGAGGCGCCGCCGCCGCCGGTCATCGTCAAAGAAGAGCCGCCGGTCCGCAAGCCGCCGGTTTCCCGGCCGCGCGGCAAGGGGAAATCGGCGGTCAAGGTCGCCGGCCTTTCGAACGTCATGGTCCGCTTTTCCCACTGCTGCTTCCCGATCCCCGGCGAGGAGATCGTCGGTTTTGTCACCCAGGGGCGCGGCATTTCGGTCCACAAACAGAGCTGTCCCAACGCCGTCCGGCTGGCCGGGAGCGCGGAACGGCTGGTCAAAGTGGAATGGAACCCCGAGGCCCAGCAGATCTACCCGGTGGAGATCGAAGTGGAAGCTTTTGACCGGGTCGGCATCTTCAAGGATATCCTGACCAAGATCGCCGACGGCGGGACCAACGTCTCGGCCGCCAAGGTCACCACCAAACGCGGCAGTTCGGCCGTGCTCCGGCTGGTCGTTGACGTGACCGACGCCGACCATTTGGCCCGCGTCGCCGCCGAGATCCGCAAGATCGACGATGTTTATAATGTCCGGCGAAAGTGATATAATAGCGCCGTGCATCGCGTACTGGCCAGGATAAAACGCGTCGCGGCGGGCTACATTTTCACCGGTCCCCCGGACTCCGCCAAGCTCGACGACGCCCGCGCTTTCGCGCAGCGGATCGGCTGCGCCAAGCTTGACCTCGTCGAGGTCGTCCCCGACGGCGCCACGCTGAAGATCGACCAGGTCCGCGAGCTGCAGCAGCGCGTGCGCTACGGGCCGGCGGCGGGCGAGTACCTGGTAGTGATCGTCCGTGAAGCCGATCGCCTGACACCCGAGGCCGCGGCCGCTTTTTTGAAGACGCTGGAAGAGCCGCCGCCGCGGGTCGTTTTTATTTTGCTGGTGGAACGGGACGACCGCCTGCCGGCGACGATCGCCTCGCGCTGCCAGCGGATCGTGTTCGGCGAACAGCCGCGGCAATGGGAACGGAAGGCCGAGTTCGCCGAGTATTACGAAGCGATCAAGTCCGCCCGGCGGCTGGGCATCCTGGAGCAGCTCGAGCTGGCGACCAGGCTCGGCAAGGAAAAGACGGCAGAAGAGGGGATCGGCCGGGTCGAAGCGCTCCTGTACGACCTGGCGTTCTTCGCCCGGGAAGAGCTGAAAGACGTCAAGCTGGTCCGGGTGCTGCTCGACGGGATCAAGCATCTAAAGAAGAAAGCGAGCGTCAAGCTGGCGCTGGATAACATGTGCCTGCGGCTGGGAGAGGTATGAACGAACATTTAAAATTAGGGATCAGGCTGCGCAAGTTCAACCGGGTATGCCCGATCACCGGCTACCGGGAGGAATCGATCAAGATCGGCTCGCCGGTCATCGTCCAGACCGACCGGGGGGTGGAATACGGGGAGATCATTTCGTTCGCCCGGGGTTTCCCGCGGGCGCTCTCGCGCGACGTTAAACTGAAAAAGGTCATCCGCTACGCCACGGCCGAGGACGTGGAGAAGGAAAAACAGCTGACCGCGCGGGAAGCCAGCTCCACCGCCGAAGCGGCGGCCAAGGCCAAGGAATACGAAGTGCCGGTCAAGATCATCGCCCTGGAATATCTGTTCGACGCCAGCCGGGCGATCATCTATTACCACGTCGGCGAAGGGGAGAAGGCCCTGAACCTGCGCGATTTTTCCCGCGATCTGTCGACGCTGTTCGCCGCGCGGGTCGACATGCGGCAGGTCTCGCCGCGCGACGAGGCCCGCCTGTTCGGCGGGATGGGGCCGTGCGGCCGTTCGCTCTGCTGCTCCGTCTGGCTGGAAAAGCCGAAACACGTGACGGTGAAAATGGTCAAGGAACAGGGGTTGGCGATGTCGCCGACCAAGACGGCCGGCGTCTGCGGCCGGCTGATGTGCTGCCTGGAATACGAACACCAAAAAAAATAGGGAAGGAGGTTTACTGACATGCCAAAGATCGAACTGAGAAAAGGCGAAGATCTCGAACGCGCTTTGCGCAAGTTCAAGACCAAGCTGCGCCACGAAGGGGTCATGGACGAGATGAAGAAGCGCGAGTCCTACGAGAAACCGTCGGAGCGGAAGCGCCGCGAGATGGAAGAAGCCGTCCGCCGGGAGCATCGGAGAAGAAGAGACTCTGAATGAAGATCCTGGACCGTTACGTCGTCAGGGAAATGGCCGGACCGTTCCTCGTCGGAGTGGTCGGCTTTATCCTGGTGCTGGCGGTCGACCTGCTCTTCACCATGGCCGACCTGATCATCAACAAGGGCGTCCCGCTCTTCGCGGTGCTCAAGCTGATGCTGTTCAAGCTGCCGTCGCTGATGATCCTGACCTTCCCGGTCTCGACCCTGTTCGGCACGGCGATGGCGCTCGGCCGTTTTTCCCGCGACAACGAGCTGGCGGCGCTGCGGACCTCGGGGGTCTCGCTCTGGCGGATCGCCATCCCGATCCTCCTGGTCGGCCTGCTGGTTAGCCTGCTGTCGTTCGTCACCAACGAAAAGATCGTGCCGTACGCCAACCAGGTCTCCAACAACATTATCCGGCAGATCATCTACAAGCAGCCGCTGCCGGAGGTCAAAGAGAACGTCTTCTTCAAGGACGCGCGCAACCGCTACTACTACGCGCGCCGGGTGAACATGAAGGTCCGGACCATGGAAGGGATCATGGTCTACGAGCTGACCGACGAAAAGTTCCCCCAGGTCATCACGGCGCAGTCCGCCACCTTTGCCGGGCGGCTCTGGGAGCTGCAGCAGGGCGTCATCCACAAGTACGACCAGCAGGGCTACCTGAAATACGAGGCCGATTTTACCGCCATGAAGCTGAACGTCGCCGACGACGTGCTGAGCTTTACCGAGCAAAAAGGGTACACCGACATGGACCGCCGGGAACTGACCGAGATGATCAAGGTGCTGGAGAAGGGCGGGAGCAACACGGCCGCCCTGCTGACCGAGCTCTACATGCGCTTCTCGGTGCCGCTCACCTGCTTCGTCTTCGCCCTGGCCGGCATTCCCTTTTCGCTCTCGTCGCCGCGCTCCGGCCAGACCTGGGGCGTGATCATGACGATCGTTTTCATGTTCACCTTTTACGTTTTCGCCTCGATTTGCCGTTCGCTGGGGCGGGGCGGGGTGATCGACCCGGCGCTGGCGGCCTTTACCCCGCAGGCGTCGTTCATGCTGGTCGGGTTCGTGATGCTGGTCTACATGGGGAGACGGAAATGACCAGCGACCTGGCGGAGGTCCGGAAAAAACTGAACGCCGACCCGGGCGACGCCTGGGCGCTCCGGCAAGCCGGCAGTTATTACCTCGGCGACGGCGCCTTTAAGCGGGCGCAGGAATGCTACTCGCAGGCGCTGGCCGCCGCGCCGCGGCTCGAGTCCGAGATCCTCCTCGATTACGAAGCGCAGATCGCGGCCGGGCCGGAAAAGATCGGGCCCCGGTTGTCGCTGACCGGTTTCCTGCTGGCGGCCGGCGCGGTCGACCCCGCGCTCCTGGAACTGGAAGAACTGCTCGACGAAAACCCGCAGAACGTGGAGGCGTACAACGCCCTGGGGCGGATCCTGATCAAGCGGGGCGAGATCGAGGCGACGATCGGCCTGCTCGAGCGCTCGATCACGGCCGGCGTCAAGGACGTCCGGCTGTCGGAGACGCTGGCCTGGGCTTACCTGGAAAGCGGCCGCCTGGGCGACGCGCTCAAGTTCTACGAAGAGATCCTGGCCCAGCGCCCCGGCGACAAACAGACCCTGCGGGTGCTGGGGGAGCTGTACACCCGGACCGAGGACTACAACCGGGCGGCGGCCCAGTACGCGGCGATGTTTTCCGACGACCCGGAAGTGGTGCGCGAGGTGATCGGCCGGCTCGAAGAGCTCCTCCGCAAGGTGGAAGGGAACATCGGGATCAGGGAGACGCTGGCCGACATCTACATGAAGACGCTTAACCCCGACGCGGCGGTCGTTAAATTGCAAGAAATTATCCGCCTGGAATCGACCAAACTGGACGAGGCCGTCCTGCGGCTGAAAACGATCATCAAGAGCTATCCCAACCATCCGGCCGCCATGCTGGCGCTGGCCGAGGCGCTCCGCCGGCAGCGGCAGTATTCGGCCGCGGCGGAAACCTACCAGCTGCTGTGCAAGGCGAAACCGGAATATCTGGAAGAGGTGATCCGCGGCTACCACGCCGTCTTGGCCGATTGCCCGGAACAGGTGCTGGCGCGCGCCTACCTGGGCGAAGCGCTGCTGACGCAGAACAAAGTCGTGGAAGCGCTCTCCGAATACAGCAAGATGATCGAGGCGGACCCGACCGTGGCCGAATCGGTGATCAAGAAGTGCCGCGAGATCCTGCGCCAGGACCCGCAGCTGCTGCTGGCGCACATCGTCCTCGGCCAGGCCTACCTGGCCAAAGGCGATTTCCAGCGGGCGGCGGTGGAAGCGGAGGGGGCGATCGCCCTGGACCGGAACCTGACCGCCGCTTATCTGCTCATGGGCGAAGCGTTCGAGCGGCTCAATTTCCTGCGCAAGGCGGCGCAGGCGCTCCACACCGCGCTGGTCCTTGATCCGTTCAACGCCCAGGTGCACGACAAATACCGCCTGGTCAAACGGAAAGAAGCGGACGCCGAGATCGCGGCGAACACGAACCACTTTGACCTGGCCCGGCTCCGCCTGGAAAAAGGGGAGCGGGAAGAGGCGATCCGCGAACTGCAGCTGGCCCAGAAAGACACGGTCCGCGCCGCTTCGGCCTACAACCTGCTGGGCGACGTCTACCGGAGCGACGGGCGGTTCGACCTGGCGGCCGCGCAGTATAACCGGGCGCTGGAAATGGCGCTGCCGGAGCTGGCCAATACCGTCCGGTTCAACCTGGGGACGACCTACGAGGCGCGCGGCGAAGTGAAGAAAGCGATCAAGATCTACGAGGGGATATTGCAGGAAGAGCTCGATTTTGCCGACCTCGGCCGCCGGATCAAATATTTAAAATCGATGACCCTGGCCAGCATGCGCAACCGGCCGCTCCAGCTGGCGATCAGCGAATACGGGCAGAAGGACGTGATCGGCCTGTGGGGCGGGGAGGCGAAGAGCGGCGCCCGGACGGGACGGCGGGAAGAGGTCAGCGTCTCCTTTGGCCAGGAGCATAACGCCGAAGGGGTCGAGTATTTCCTGAAAGGGATGTTCCCGGCGGCGGAAGAGGAGCTGAACCTGGCCGTCCAGCTCGACCGGCGGTTCGGCGCGGCGCTGAACAATCTGGGGGTCACCCTGGCCAAACAGGGGCGGCTGGAAGAGTCCCGCCAGTATTTTAACGAAACGGTCCAGCTCGATCCGGCCTCCGCGGTGTATTACGGCAACCTGGGGACGGTCAACTGGCTGCTCGGCCGCGCCGATCCCGCCCTGACGGCGCTGGAAAAAAGCCACGCGCTCGACCCGCAGTGCGCCGCGATCTTGCTGAACCTGGGCGACGTTTATTACGCCAAGGGGGAGGTCCAGAAAGCGCTCGACTGCTACAAGCGGATCGGCCCGCACGACACACTCTCCGACCTGGCCCGCAAGCGGCTGCTCTACAAGGTGCCGTGAGCATAAATCTCCGTTCCACCCTCTACTTTCTACTCTCTGTTTTCTTGTCCCAGTCCCTTGTCTCCGCCGCCGAGATCCCGGTTAACATCAAGGCCGAATACCTGAAGTTCTACGAGGATTCCACCCTGGTCGAGGCGAGCGGCTCGGTCGAAGTGCGCCTGCAGGACGCGACGATCTTTGCCGACCAGCTGCTGATGGACTCGGCGACCAACGTGGTGACCGCCGAAGGGCACGTCCGCCTGGTCGCCGCCGATTATACCGGTTCCGCCGGACAGCTGGTTTACGATGCCGACGCCGACCAGGCCGGGTTCACCAGCTTTGAGGTCGTCCTCCGGCCGAGCACGCTGCGCGGCGACCTTTACCTGATCGCCGACCAGTTCCGCGACGAGGGGCGGGACATGTCCGGCCGGGACGTCGACCTATCGACCTGCCAGGACGCGGTCCCCCATTATTATCTGCTGGCGGACCGGCTGGAATATTTCCCCGACGACCACCTGGCGGCCAGCCGCGCGACCATGTACGTTGGCGAGCTGCCGGTCTTCTGGCTGCCGTACCTGTATTACGACCTGAAGGACCAGCAGCGGCGGAACTGGACATTCGGCCATAACGAGATCGAAGGGGATTTCGTCAAGAGCAGCTGGACCTACGCCGGCGGCCTGCTGTTGCTCGATTACATGACGAAGAAGGGATTCGGCATCGGGACTGATACGCCCTACAACGCCGGGGGCTGGGGACTGGGGACCTTAAAACTTTACAACAACAACGAAGCGGATACCGGCCGGGGCGATTGGATCGAGAAGCTCGACCACACCGCTAAACTGGGAGAGAAGACCAAGCTGCGTCTGACCCACAGCTACACCGACATCTACCAGATCCCGTCGGGCCGGCTCGATAATACGGCGATCGGCCTGGAGCTGACCTATGCCAGCAAGGAGAGCGCCAGCCTGAAGCTGAGCTACCTTGACGACCGCTGGGGGAAGACCGAGCGGCAAAATCTCGCGTTCAACCAGGCGACGACCCAGGAAACGACCGGCTACGTTTTGGACTATAACAGCGCCAAGGACGATCCCGGCTGGCTGCGCGGTTCGCAGCGCCTGGCCCACCAGCGCGCGCTGCTTCCCGGCAACCACCTGAACTTTGCGACCACCACCAATTATTACTACAACCTGACCAAGCGGGGCGACTCCGGCGAAGAGAAGCTGGACCCGCAGGTGGAGTTCAGCGGCCGGGAAAAGGATTTTAGCTGGCGCTTGACCCAGAACTGGTTCGTGGACCTGCGCGAAGACCTGTCGCCCGGCGAGCCGCGCTATGAATTCCTGGAGAAACAGCCGGAGTTGGAAGTCAGCCCGCGGCCGATCGACCTGAAACTGTTCAATCTGCAATCGACGATCGGCCTGGCCAAGTACCACGAAGTCAAATACGTGGCGGCGCTCGGCCATAAGCGCGACTTCACCACCGACCGGGGGCGGACCACGCTGAACGCCAACCGCTCGCTGCCGTTCGGCCCGGGGACAACCCTCGCGCTCGGCGCCGGGATCGACCAGTACCTGTACGCCCCCGGCGACCAGCTCTACGCCATGCGCGAATCGGCCAACGTGGTCAGCGACAACCGGCGCTGGTGGAAGAACGAGATCGCCTTCCGCCAGGGCTACACGGCGGGGAACACGCCGTTCTTTTTCGACCAGCTGGGCACCCGCTACCACGATATCCGGGAAAAGATGACCTTTTATTACCTGAACAAGTTCAACTGGTCGTTCGACGGCGGCCACAACTGGCAGACCAGCAAGTATTTCGACGTGATGACCCACCTGGTCTACGCGCCGGAAAAATGGCTCCGCCTGACGCTGAACACCGGCTGGGACATCGAGAACACCCGCTACAAAGACCTGGTCAGCTCCCTGCGCTGGCAGCTGACCGATTTCTACGGGCTGGAGGCCGGGTTTACCAAGGACATGAACCTGGGCGAGCTGAAAGCGGCCAGCGCCCTGCACGACCTGTACCTCCTGCAGGGGGCGCCGAACCAGTGGCATCTCCGCTTCAGCCAGGTGCTGGACCCGACCACCGAGGAGCTGAAGGTCCGTGATATAATGCTGGTCAAGGACCTGCACTGCTGGGAGATGAAGTTCACCTATTCCGACTACCGCAAGGAGTACAGTTTCGTTTACACGCTCAAGGCGCTGCCGGGCGAACCGGTCGGTTTCGGCTCCGGCCGCGGCTTCTATTACGACGGTTTTGAACGCGAGCTCGGCAAGCTCAAGCCCGAAGAGGAGATCAGGCGATACTGATGAAGAAAACCTATAGTTTATTTTTTATAGTTTGTTGTTTGCTATTGACGTTCTTAACGACCGGCTGCGCCCGGACGGTCACTTCCTACGTGACCTACGGCGAGGAAATGGTCGTTGACGTGACGCTGCGGGGGAACATGGACACCAACGCGAACCGCTACTTCCTGGTCCTGGCGCGGACGCCGGCTTACCGCGTGCCGCTGCCGCCCCCCGACAATATCGATTTTGAGATGATCGAGCCGGGGACGACGCCGCGCAGCGGCGCGCTGGCCGATTATTACGCGAACTTTTACGCTTCGTGGGAAGGCTACTGCATCGTCGATCCGGGCGGCTACTTCCTGGTCGACGGGCCGTTCGTGATCGGCGCGCCGATCACCCGCGAAGTGATCGCCAGCCTCGGCACGGTCTCGACCCGCCTGAAGTTCAATTTTGAGCTGAGCCGGGCGTTCGGGACGGTCATTCCCGACACGATCTATTTTGACCTGGTCACCGTGCCGTGGCCGGACGACGCGGCCCGGCTGCCGGCCGACCACCTAACCGCCACCGACGCCTATATTTCCAAGGTCGCCGGCTCCATTACCACGATCACCGACGACCCTAATCCGACGCTGGACGCCTCCCTGGACATCAGCAAATGCACCGTTACTATTCAATAGGCGCGGGGCTGCTGTTAGCCCTGGCTTTTCCCAAGTTCGACCTCTGGTGGCTTGCCTGGGTGGCGCTGGTGCCGTTTTTTATCGTCCTTGACCGGGCGGAAAAGCCGCGCGCCGCCGCGCGCGCCGCGCTGTGGTTCGGCCTCCCCTTTTTCGGCTGCACGCTCTTCTGGGTCACATCGCTCAGCCGCTATGTCGGCCTCTGGGCTTATGTCGCCTGGCTTTGCCTGATCGTTTTCCAAACCCTTTTTGTCGTCCTGTTCGCCGTCTGTTCGTACCGCTTAGCCGGCTTCTGGAAAGCGGTGCTTTGGGTGTTGCTGGTCGAGCTTGCCCGGGCCTGGGGTCCTTTTGGCGTCACGGCCGGCGGAATAGGCTACTCGCAGGTCCAATTGCTGCCGCTGGTCCAGATCGCCGCTTTTTCCCAGGTCTACGGCGTCAGCTTTCTCGTCGTTTTCTGCAACGCCGCCTTGGCTGACGTAGTGGCGACCTTTAGGTCGCCAGCCGGAAATGGCGGGCTAAAGCCCGCCGCTACTTTGGGATTGGCAATTGTTTTAATTCTAATTGCCTGGACCTACGGAGAAACAACAATTAATAATTCTAAATTATTAACTAATAATTTGCCCAGGATCGCCTTGCTCCAGCCCAACATTGACCAGTTCGACCGGATGAACCAGAGCCTGGTGAACCGGAATTTCGCCCTCCAGGCGGAGATGGCCAGGGAAGCGGCGAAAAGCAAACCGGAGGTCATCGTCTGGCCGGAGACGGCTCTTTACGCTTACATCCTCCGCGATCCGCTGATCTTCCAGCGGTTCCGGGAGCTGGCGCGCGAGACCGGGGCGTGGCAGGTGGTCGGCACCGCCCATTACGATTACGACGGCCTGATCTACAATTCGATCATCGCCATTACCCCGTCCGGCGAAGTGACGGCGCGATACGATAAGGAGAACCTGGTCCCGTTCGGGGAGTATCTCCCGTTCCGGCCGTTCCTTTTGCCGCTCCTCCGTTCGACCGGCTACTTCAGCCAGGACTTTGCCGCCAATCCGCGGTCGGTCCCGCTGCCGGTCGCCGGCCGGCAGGTAGCTGCCGGCGTCTGCTTTGAATCGACCTTCCCGGCGGCGATGAAAAAAAGGGTCAAGCCGGACTCGGCCTACATCCTGATCCTGACCAACGATGCCTGGTTCGACGATTCGGCCGCGCCGTACATCCATTATAACTGCGGGATCTTCCGCGCGATCGAGAACCGGCGCTGGTTCGTCCAGTGCGGCAACAGCGGGATCTCGGCGGTGATCGATCCGTGGGGGCGGGCGGTCAAGCGGACAAAGGTGGGGAGCCGGGCACTACTGCTGCTGGGTAAAACCGAGCCGGGCCTGTAAGCGCCGGTAAGCGCTATTGACGTCGGCCAGCTTGCGGAGCGTCGCTTCCAGGACCCAGCGCGCGGTCATCGTTTCCACTTTCAGCGCCAGGTTGTTCAGCTCTTTTTGCAGGGCGGAAAACTGCCGCCGCTCGCCGCTAAAATACTCCTGGAACTCCGTCGGCCCGGCTTGGGCAGGGGAGTAGTCGGCCGGCGACCAGCTATTTCCCCATTCCTCAGCGTCGCTGTAGAGGAATTCTTCCTCCTGCTCTTCAGCTTGCGGTTGCGGGGCGGACGGAGCGGGCGGCGGGGGGGCCGGTTTTTCGGTTTCCGCCGCAATGGCGGGCTTGTCGTCCGCCGGTTCCGTTTTCGGCAAGGTTGCGGCGGCTGGTTTCTCCGCTTTTTGTTCGACGATGACCGGGGGCGGCTCCAGGAAAACCTTGCCGCAGCAGCCGTCGATCATATCGGCCAGAGCGGTCAGTAGTTCTTTGGCCGGCTCGCCGAAAACGGCGAGCAGCTGCGAACCGTAATCCTGGAAATCTTTCAGGATGGCGAGGCGGAGCGTTTGCAGTTTTTCGTCCATGCCCGGCAGCCAGCCGTAATCGTTCTCCCACTCGGCCAGCGTTGCAAAGACCGCGAGGTAAGCTTCGATCGCCCGCTCTTCGAGCGCCGTCTGCTCGTCGCCGCTGAGGTCGCCGGCCTGCAGGGCCGCCAGCAGTTCGGCCTTGGCGTCGGTCACGCCGAGCGCCTGCCAGAGCGACGGGTCGGTCAGGTCGGCTTCGGCCGTATCCCAAACCTCCATAGCCAATCGGTCGATCTTGACCTCTGTGACCTGTTCGTGAGTGACGGGCGGGCGGACGCTGGTCAGCGTCGGGTCGGTCGGGATCGATTGCGGCTGGGAGACCGGGGCTTCCCAGTCGTAGTAGTCGTACCGCGGGTCGATCGATTGCATTTTACTGACGTTATTTGTTTCCATAATATAAATTTAAAAAGGGGGCGACGGGCCTGTTAACCGCCGCCCCCAATATTAACTAAATGATCGAATGGTACCCGAACTGGGACAGATCAATATCGACCGGCTGCGGCTGGAGCTGGGGAACGGGCCGCTCCGCCAGTTCGGCCAGTTCGATGGTCGTCCGGCCGGCGGCCCGGCGGGAATCCAGGACCTGCCGGGCGATCGTTTCTTCCTGGCTGTTGGGCGCATCGTCGTCGCGGAGCCGGGAGGCGACGACCGGCGCGACGGCGGCCAGGTCGGACATGATCCCGGCGCGGAAAGTGGCCATTTCCTCGACCCCGGCCTGGTCGTAGGCGACCCGGTAATAAGTTTCCAGCTCGCGCAGATAGCGGCTAAGCTGAACTAGCTTAGCGGCGTAAGCCTGCCGATCGTCCGGCGTGGGGACGCCGGCCATCCGCTCTTCCAGGTAGGCGATCTCCGGCTTGAGCGTGTCGAGTTCCGCTTTGACCACCTGGGCGCGGGCGGAGAAACCGGCCGCCGCCTGGACCGGGATCCGGAGGCGGACCGGGAGAGCGGCCGCCCACTGGTCGAAATCGAGCTTCCCGGCGTCGACCAGGGTGTTGATGATCTGCAGGCCGAGGTAGAGATCGGTCTCGGCGATCAGCTTTTCCGCCGAGCGGATGGTCAATGCGGTCTTGATCTCGTCGGCGCCGGCGACGACCTGAGGGTCGGTCGTCAGCTGGCCGGCGGCGTCGATCACGCCGAGGGCGATGTCGCTCCGGTGCTGTTCGCTGCCGAGCTGGTAACTGCCGTTCCGCTGCCCGAGCTGGATCTGGAGATAGCGGGAGGATTTTTCGGACGCGACCATCTCGGCCTGCTGGTCCGCCACGATCTGGCGGACGGCAACTTCGCGGATCGTGCCGTTCTCGTCCTGGATCGGGAGCGAGATGTTGTGGTCGATCAGGAACTGGAAATAAGCCTGGGCCTGGTCTTCCTTCAGGAAGTAGCTCTGGCTGTCCCAGCCGATCGCCCAGAACGACTGCGGGTTGAAATAAGCGTTGAAGCCGAGCGACTGGCGGAGCTCGCCGTTGGCTTCGGCGTTAAGGTCCCGGTTGATGGCGGCGACGTCGAAAGTGAACTTGGCGACGCCGTTCTCGAGCCGGACTTCGGCGTGTTTGAGGAATTCGGCGGCCATGAACCGGTTGGCGTTCTGCCAGTACCGGTCGCCGGTGGTCTTAATGACATAGTCGCGGCACGAGCTGCCGTCGGTCATGGAGCAGGCGCCGAAACCGGTGCCGAAGAAACCGTTAGACTGGATCGCGGCCATCATCTTGGTCCCCCAGAAGGCCTGGTCGACCTTGTTGATCGTATCCATGATCAGCCATTTGTCGACCCGGTACCAGGCGGTGTCCGGATTGTCCAGGGAATTCCAGTAATCCATCTTCTGCAGGGTTAGCTGGTCGGCGTACGCGTCCCAGCTGTTATAGCCGGTCGCGCCGTGGTAGCCGGTCATCGCCAGGTCAAAGCCGGAGCCGGCAACCAGCGAGATCAGCCCCCAGCCGCCGGTCTCGATCCCCCACAGCGCCTTGGTGGCGAGATTGGCGAGCGCGCCGGTCCATTCGCCGTAGACGTAGCTGTTGATCCGGTCGCTGGTAATGGCGAGGCCGTCGGCGATCCCGGCCTTGGTCGCGTAAGAAACGTTGTTCTGGTACCAGTCGGACTGGATGATCAGCTTGTCGAACAAGATCGAACCGCCGGCGGCCAGCAGGCTGCCGAACGCGGCGCCGCCCGCCTGGCGCGGCCAGGCCGCGGCGCGCCCGCCGGTGACCATCCGTTCGCCGAGCATAAAACCGCTCAGCCCCAAGGTCCCGCCGACGCCGGTCGTGATCCGGACGTCGACCGGCAGGGAGAGGTCGCGGGTCGCGTCGAGCATCGGCAGGAAGATGGCGTATCCCATGACAGCGGCTTCCGGTAAGCCGGCGACCCGGGCGAGCTCCATCTTCATTCCCATCAGGCCCCAGCCGGTCAGGCCGTTGACCGCGGAGTTGCCGACGTGGGCGAAATCAAAAGCGCGTCCCTGCCAGATGGCGCCGTAACCTTCAAAAATGGCGGCGACAAAAGACTCGGCCAGGGCGCCGGTCAAGGCCATGCTGCCGGCCCCCATGGCGATGCCGGCCGGGGTGCCGGACGGGGCGTTGAGCAGGTTGACCAGTTTGAACGTCAGGCTCTTGCTCTGGAGCTGTTCCATGACGAAGTTGCGGGCGAGAACCGGGTCGCTAAAGGTCCGGCTTTCCCGGCCGACGGTGACGCGGATCTCGCCGGTCGCCGGGTCGACGGTCACGGAGCCGTTCTCCAGTTGCGGCAGGGAGATGGCGGCCAGCGCTTCGGCCTTGAGCGTCAGCGCCCGGGAGGCGCTGATCTGGTACTTTTCGGCGATAGCGGTCTCGCTGTTATTGACGAGCCAGGCGATCTCGCCGGCGGTCGCGGCCGGCGTTTGGCCGCCGAGCGCGACGCCGGTCTTGGCCTGGAGATATTCGCGGATGTTCCGGACCAGTGCCTGCTGGTCGGGCGTCAGGTTCCGGTCGATCGCGATGGCCGGCGTTTCCTGAACGGCGCCGTTCCCGCCCAGTTTCCTGAGCGTCGGGTCCCAGATCTCCTGGAAGAACTGGGCGCCGTTGGCGCCGACGGTCGAACCGTTCGCCACCCGGCTGATCAGGCCTTCTTTGATATTGATCGTTTCCACGCCGTCGACGGTGGTGACGACGACCTGGAACTTGGCCGGGACGTTCCCTTGTTCGATCAGGGTGGCCAGTTTTTCCAGCGACGCTTCGCCGCCGTGGCCGAAGCGGACGTTCTCTTCAAAAACGATATTGTTGATCTTCCCCTGGGCCTTTGCTTCGGCGACCGCGCGGACAAAGCGGCGCTGCAGTTCGATGTCGACCCCGTCCAGGGCTTTGCCGGCGTCGATACCGAGCGCGGCCAGGTCGGCGATCGGCAGCGAAGGAGGGGTCACTGGCGGAGCAGCTTGCTCCGCTACTGCCGGCGTTGCCGCTTCCAGCGCCTTAAATTCGGCTTCGATGACTGCGGCCGGGGCGGTGAGCAGCCGCGGGCTGGTGACCGTTTCGGCCGCCGCGCCGCCGCTGACCGCCGACCTGATCTTGCCGCCGATCTCGGTCCGGAGCGCCTCTTCAATGCCGGAGAGCGCCTGCCGGAATTTCGCTTTTTCGGCGTTAAAGATCCGCTGGAACTGCGCCTCGGTCAGGACGCCGTCGCGGTTGAACGCGGCCAGCTCCTCGGCCGAGAGATGCTGCGGGGCGAGCGCTTTGACCACCGCCTTGACGGTGTCGAGCCGTTTCAGCGAGTATTCCTGATAGAGCTGGGCGGCCGCCTGCTTGAGCTGGCGCCGGCTGAACTTGTCGCCGGCTCCTTCGGCCAGCATTTCCCGGTAGATCGCCTGCCAGTTCTTGTAGGCCGGTTCGCCGAGCGAACCGGAGCGGAAGAGATCGGTCAGGAAGTGGGTGCCGCCGAGGCGGCTGTAGCCGACCTGGAGCGGCGTGCTCCGGCTGATATCGCGCATCATCATGCCGGCGTCGTTGGTGCCGAGGGCGCCGAGCGTCGCCCAGCGGATGATCCGCTTGGCCATGCTACCGGCGGAGAATTTGAACTTGTGCTCCATCACTTTGCCGGATTCGATCTGCGTCGCCTGCATGATGTCCTGCAGGGAAAGCCGGCCGCTGCGGAGCGCTTCGGCGTTCAGTTCCAGGAGGTTGGGGACGATCTCGCCGTGCAGCCGGGAAGTGTGTTCCCGAGCCCAGGCGCCGGGGCGGGTGCTGGTCGCCATGTTAGCAAAGAGATTGGTCAGGGCCGATAACTGCCGGCCGACGACCGGCAGTTTGAAGAGCGGATCGGTCGTGAACTGCTTCATTGCGCCGACGATCTTATTGAAGAGCGACGGCGACAGATTCTGCTTGTAGAGGTTCAGCAGGTCGGCGCCCCGGACCCGGAAAGAGATGTTCCGGAACTCGCCGGTCGGTTTCCCTTTGGCGTCAAGGACCGGGACCCGGGCGTCCTTGATCTCAATGATCGCTTCCGGGTTCTGGGCGAGGTAGATCATGTTCTTCCAGAACATGTGCTGTTCGGCGAAACTGAGGCCGGTCGCCTCCTGGAGCTTGGTCAGCGGCTCAAAAACGATATCTTTGGCGCTGGAGAGGAGGCGGCGGACCGTTACTTTTAGTTTCGGGTCGAACTTTCCTTCTTCAAAAAGGGCGTTCTCGGCCAGGACCGTGGCTTCACCGGCGATCTTGGTCATTTTCTCCCTGAGCCACTGGTTGGTGATCAGCTTGCGGCCGTATTTCTTTTCCAGCGACTTGATCAGCTTGTCCGTTCCCATCTTGAGCAGCTGCAGGGATTTGTGCAACGCCATATTACCGAAGATCAGGTCAATAGACCCTTCGGCAAAATTCCCCTGCAGGAAGTTGTTGGCGGCACTGCCGTACAAGGAGACAAAGTTGTACTGGAAAGCGAGGAAGCTGAGCCGGAGCTTGACCAGCTCTTCGACCGCTTTTTCGGCGGCGGCGGAATCGCCGGCGGCCCAGGCGCGGGTCAATTTGGCGATCACGCCGGCCTGCATCCCGAGCTGGATCGTCGGGTGCATAAAGAGGCCGAACTGGAATCCCTTGGTGAGACCTTTCCATAACTGGTCGCCGATCCCGTTCCCTTCCCGGTCGAGGGCGGCGGGGGCGCTGAACGACAAGGCCGGCTGGTTCGGTTCGGACGTGCCCGGCATCGCCGCCGCGCCGCCGAAGACGATGTCGCCGTCGCCGATCTGCCAGTGATTCGCCTGCGCGGCGAGGATGATCGGCATGTTGACGAAGTTGGTGTCGGCTTCGCCTTCGGCGACCATTCCGTAGTTCGGGATGATCTGGCGGACAAAGAAGACAAGGGCCGCTTCGATCGCCGAGTCGTTGTTATCGGTAAAGCTGAGTCCGGTGATCTCGCCGCCATTGTAGCTTTGCATCAGGGCGGCCATGGCGGCCATTTCCCCTTCGGACTTCTTGAAGAGCTTGAGCAATTCCTGCTTGGCCTGCGGGTCGAGGATCTTGTTAAAATCGGCGAAGAGCCGGCCGGCGTAGCGGATCATCTCCGGCGACAGGTTTTCGTCGAGCAGGGAGAAGCCGCGGGTGAAGTGGTAGCCGGCTCCCTGGTTCCCCGCCTTGAGCAGGAACGATTTAAAACGGAGCGAGTAGAGCGAACCGAGATTCGCCGGCAGGGCAAAGGTCGGGGCGGTGTCGTCGTAGCCGAAGACGTTGATGCCGATGAAGTTTTCCAGGGCGGTGAGCTCGGTCTCGACCGCGCTGGTCCGGTTCTCCATCCCCGGCCGCCAGAGCATCAATCCGGCCTGGAGCATCAGCTTGATCTGGCGGGTCTCCGCGTCGTCGTCGGGGCTGATGTCGAGCTGGATCGTTTTGCCGGAAGCTTTCAGGCGGCGGGCAAAATCTTTCAGCGCGGCCGCCGGGTCGCTCGGCATGCCGGCCTCGCCCCCCTCGCCGGTCACGAATTCGTTGAAATAGGAGTGGCCGAACAGGGCGCTGTAGTTGTCGGCAAAGCGGTAGATCAGCTCGGCGTCCCAGGTAAAAGCGTCGGGCGAGGAGCCCTCAAAGAAGCGGCGGCTTGCGTAGCTGACCGGCTTGCCGTCGATCGCGGAGACGACCTGGCCGCCGTTATTGCCGCGGCGCAGTTCCGCTACCACGCCGCCGAGCAGCGCCTCTTTCAGCGCCAGGATCCGGTCGCTCTCGAACATCTGCATTTTCTTGAGCATGATCGGGGCGGGGAGCTGGGAGGCGGCCTCCAAGAGCTGGGACGGAGAGTACCAGGCGGTATCGCTCTCGCGGCGCATTTGCCCCAAGGCGATATCCTCGTACATGGCGCCGGCGACCGGCTGGGTAATGCGGGCGATCTTGTCGTACCAGTTCTGCAGATAGCGGGCGGCAAACTCCACCAGCTCGCGGTCGGCAGCGGAGATCCCGCTCCCTTCGCGCCAGGTCGGGGTCGCCCCTTCGGTAAAGAGCCCGTTGCCGAACTTGATAGCGTAGCGCTGCATCACCTGGGCGGCCTTGAGGAGCTTTTCGCCGTTCTCGGCGTCGCCTTCCCGGGATATCCGCCAGTTACCGAGCTTCTCCACGTCCTGCCAGACGATCTGGTTGCGGACGACCAGTTTGCCGTCGCGGTGTTCAAACGGGACAAAGTTGCCGCCGACCCGGCTGTTGCCGTGGAAGTAAAGGAGAACGACCGCGGCCGGCTCCTGCCACAGCCACTGGTGCATCGACTGGAAACGGTCGAGGCCGGCGCTCTTGTCGGTCAGCCAATCCTGCGCCCGCTCGGCGACCGCGGCCTGGGAAGGAGCGGCGATCTCGATGCCGCCGGCGGCGACATAATCGCGGGCGAGCAGATCGGCGACGAAAGTGTCGACGACGAAGAACGAGGTCTTGTTCATTTGGTCGCCGGCCGCCGTGGAGATCGCAGCCAGGTTAAGCGGGGCGAAATCGGACTTTAGATAGTAGAGGATCCGTTCGGTCACCAGCGAAGCGGTGTCCAGGACCCACTTGGCGTCTTCCTGGCTGGAAGCGCTGGAGATGACCTGCGACTGCAGCAGCTGGGCGGTGACCGCCAGCAGGTCGGCTTTGACGTTCTCGAGCATCCGGAGCTTGTCGTTGAGCTGGGAGCCGGCGGTCCCCTGCTGGCCGCTGATGGCGGCGGTGACGGTGGCCTGGTTAAGCTCGTTGCCGCGGAGCAGCTGGTAGATCTGTTCGATGGCGCCCGCCAGCTTGAGCCGGGCCGGTTTTTCGCTGGTGTCCAGGGCGAGCGTTTTGACCGCTTCGATCAGGCACTGGAAGAAGAGCGACTTGTAGGCCGGGTCGCTGTTGAGCCGGGCGATGATCTCGCTCCCTTTCGGGCTGCGGGCGATGCCGGTCGCCAGGTCGAGCGCCATACTTTCCAAATTAGGGGAGAGGGCGCCGAAATCGCGGTAGTAGGAGTTCAGGAAGAACTGGACCTTGTTCTGCTCGGTCACGCTCTTGCCGGCGTAGTAGCTCTCGTACAATTTACGGAACAAACCGTTTTCCGCGGCCGTCAGGGGGGTCAGCACGCCGTCCTTCATCCGGAAGAACTCGACGTTGTTCTCGCCGGCGATCAGGCCGTTCTCGTATTTTGCCTTGGCCACCAGCCGCGCTTTGCCGGTCAGAACGTCGCGCAGGAAGGCGAACTCCGGGCTGTCGACGGCGACACCGAGATTGTTGGCCAGTTTGGCGATCTCTTCCGGCTTGTTCCAGACCTCGCTGAGCCGGAGCTGGCCGCGGACGTAGTCGGACTGCTGCTGTTCGGCGATCCGCTCGTTGGGGAAGAGTCCGAGCCAGGTCTGGCTGTCGAGCTGGCCGTTAAAGACCTGGTCAAAAGCGCCGGCCGGGTCGTTGACCTTGCCGTCGGGCGTGGAGAGCTGGAGCAGGCCGAGCAGGAACTGACCGCTGCGCGACGCCGGGTCGTGGATATTGATCGCCTGGTAAGTGTACTGATCGGCGGCCTTGGGATCGCTCTTCGCTTGTTTGCGGACCTCGTAGATCACCGGCAGGCGGGTGCTGAGATAGGTCTTGCCGTAGACCGGGGCGAGATAATCGGCAGGGACCGCGCCTTCGGCGCTCTTTTTCTCGATCTGCTGGTAGGCCAGGTTCAGGGCGTAAGTTTCGTCGTCCGGCACGGCGTTGCGGACGCCGAGATTGTTGACGAACCGCTGCAGGTCGACGATGCTCTGCACCCCCTGGCTGCTGTAGAGGAGGCGGGCGTCCGCCTGAAGCTGGGTGCTGCCGAAGGTCGGCCCGCCGACATAGCTGTAATAGGTCTTGGTCTGCTCCCAGAGAATGGCGATCTTGAACTGTTCCACGTAGCTGGGCCAGGTGGCGGAGATCGACGCGGTAAAAGCGGCTTCGGCCGCCGGCAGGCTGTTCTTCTTTTGGGTGAGCTCGGCTTGCAGCCGGGCCGGAGCGTCGAGGATCTCCCGGATCCGGTCGCGGCTTTCGGGGGTCAGTTTATCCAGGTTTGCCCGGAGCTGGGTCTCGTCCCAGTTGTTCTGCCGCTTGGCGTCTTCCAGCACGCTCTGGTAGCGCCGCTGGGCGATATAAAGCTCGGTAGAAAGGCGGTTGACGTCGTCGCGCAGCTGCTGCAGGGCCGCTTTGACCGGGGTGTCGGCGCCGTCGTTGAGAGCGGCGGTCAGCGCCCGCGTTTTGGCCTCTTCTTCGACCGCCCGGAGATGTTCGGCCGGTAAACCCTTGACCAGCGCGTACCACTGCCTGCCGGCGACGGTGTCGCGGACCAGGTTGTACAGGGTGGAGACCTGTTCGGTCGTCAGGTTGGCGCCGGCGGCGCGGGCGGGATCGTTGGCCAGTTGGCCGGCGATCTCGCTCCGGTAAAAATCGAGCTGCTTGTAAGGGCCCTCAACGTAAGAGCGGCCGGGGACCGACGGTTCGTCGATCTTGGGGAACAATCCCTGGAAAGCGTTGACGACCGCGAGGTCGGGCTGGTATTTGGCCGCGAGTTCCTGGCGCTTGAGCATCCCCCAGGTGTTGATGAACCATTTGACCGCTTCGGGGGTCATGATCTCCGAAGTGGGATAGCCGGGGAGGGCGTGAGCGGGGAGGTTGCGCCCGCCGGTCTGGGCGGCGATTTCCTGCAGCGCTTTTTCGTCGGCCGCCCTGACTTCCGGCATGATCGTTTCCAGGAAGAACTTGACCTTGGGGTCGTTGGACGCCGCGGCCGGCGTAAAGTTGACGCCGGCAGCCCGCAGGAGGAAGAGGCGGACCTGGTTGCCCAGCGGGGAAAAGCTGCTTTCGATCTTCCCCCGGACCCCTTCCGCCAGGGTGCTGTCCTGCGCGCGGCCCATGGTGTAGCGATAGTTATCGATCAGGGCGTTGACCGTCCAGTTATCGATCTTCCGCTGGTTCCACTTTTCCTGCCACTTGTCGCCGTAGAACGCCTTGTAAGCTTCGATCAGTTTGGCCTTGAGCGCGGCCCCTTCCGGCGTTGACCAGGCCGGCTGGAAAAGGAACGGGGCGGTTTTCTTGAGCTGTTGTTCGATCGCCGCCATGACTGCGGGGGTGAAACTTCTTTCCAGTTTCCGGCGGGTCTCGCGCGAGGTCGCCGCGTTGTTCAGTTTCTCCTGGATGATGTTGTACTGGTCGAGCAGGTCGGACAGCTTCCACTCGTCGACCTTCTTGCTCTGCCACTTTTCCAGCCATTTGTCTTCGCCGTAGAGGGCCTTGAACGCTTCCATCAGCTGGGCTTTCAGGGCGGCCCCTTCGGGCGTCGACCAGGCCGGGGCGTCCAGCTTGTATTTTTTGCTGATCGCTTCGAAAACGTCGCTGCCGGCCGGTAAGCCTTCCACGGTAAAGAGGTCGACGGTGGTGTAGGAGAGGGCACCGGTCTCCAGCCCCGCGAAGTCGAAATCGAGCGAGGTGCGGCCCTGGAGGAGGGCGGCGCGCAGCGGGAAGAGGAGCGGCCCGTAAGCTTCGCGGTATTTCGGGTCGGCCCACTTGCTCTTGATCTCGCCGATAAAGCGGGTCAGGTCGGCGACGGTCCAGGCATCGACCGCGGTGGACAGCTCCAGGCCTTTGGCCGGGTCGTCGGCGTTGAACCGGACGATAGCCTGTTTGATATCGTCGATCAACGGTTTGACGGCCGGGATCGTGCTGATCTGGGTGTTAGTGGTGTAGGGGATGGTGTCTTCCGGAAAGCCGTTGGTAAAGCTCAACTGCTGGTAATACTCGGGGAGTTCGCAGATCGGCTCCTCCGGGGAATAATAGGTGTATTCCTCCGGATGAAGGGAGCTGTAATTCCGCGGATTCAGATATTGATTATATAAAGGTCCAATATTCATAAAAAAACCACGATTCCCAACAGGCCCGATCCTGCCTGTTATCGTCGTGGTCCATACCTAAACCGTTATCGCGCCCAACTCCGTTAACAGGCAAACCGAGAGCTGGGTCCCTATCTACATATATATCGAAGTTAGAGGGGAAAAACTTGCATCAGAAAGGGGAAAAATCAAAGGCCGGGAGGGGCCCCGGCCTTTATTATTTGAGCGTTATTTTACCTCGCCAGCGGGTCTTCTTCTGCGGCTGTGCCGCCGCTGTCACCACCACCGCCGCCACCGCCGCCGCTGCCGGTCGCCGAATTGGCGACCTCTATCGAATTATTGATATAACCGATGAATTGGCTCCTCCCGACGAGCCCCTGGCTGCTGTGCTGGACCGACTGCCCTTCGGGGATCATCTCCGCCAGGGCGAGAATGAACTTGCCGAGCTTCAATTTAGCCGTCCGGCCGTTGGTGTAAGTGACCGTGAACTGGGTGTTCTTTTTGCTCTTATCGTAAGCGCGGACCGCCGTCTCCGCCGTTCTGGCCATGCTGTTCAAGACCTGCTTGGCCAGGACCTCGTAAGGGGTGTTGGGCTGGTTAGCCAGCGGGCTAAAGCTATCGTACGCGGCGCGGTTCGCCAGCTGGGCCTTATTGAGGAGCTCCAGCTTCTTGCCGAGGTCGGGCTCTTTTTCCGCCAGCTTGGCGTAGATCTCGCCCATCATCATGTTGATGTAGCCGAGCCGGGCCGGGTCGCTCGCCGCGGCGGCGCGCAGTCCTTCCAGGGCGGTTATTTGGGCCTGGGCGGCGGTGACGTCGGTCAAGGTGCCGCCCGGGATAGCCCGGTTCCTGATCTCGATCAGATCTTGCGGCAAGGAAGCCCTGGCCTGGATGACCTGGACGTATTCCTGGATCGAGGTCTGCTGCTGGCCTTCGGCCGAGACCTGGTAAGTATCGGTTTCCGTCGCAACCTGGCGGATGGCTGCCAGCGCCAGTTCGCGGTCCGCCTGGGTGTTGGAGGCGACCGCTTTTTGCGCTAATTGGACAAGCAGCTGGTTCTTGTAATCGTTCTCGGCCGGGAGCTGCTGCAGGATCTCGTTCGCTTGCGCATAGTCGCCCTGGGTCATCGCGGTCTGGGCCAGCTGGGCGTAAGCCTTCCACTTCGCGTCGCCCGGCTGCATTAAGCCGATGTAATGCATGCCGAGTTGCGGATCGTATTCGCTGTCACGGTAATATTCGGCCAGGAAGCCAAGGGCCCGGGTGTTGTTTTCCAGTTCCGGATGTTCCCGGTAATACTGGTCGGGATTATCGCTGAGCGACAGCTCTTCCAGCGCCTTGTTGATCTGCCGGGTGGTGTAAGCGCCTGAACCGGTCCGGCCGACCTGGACCGTCTGGCCGGAGAGATAAGCGTTGATGTTGGCGGCGGTGTAATCGGCGCCGGCCGGGAAAAGGCGTTCGAGCGGGACGGTGATCCCGTAGTATTCGCGCTGGACGGCGGCGCTGGAGCGCGAGGCGTAGAGCCGCAGGATCATCGCCTGCACGACCTGGTTAACGTCGATATTGGCCTGGCCTTCGAACTGGGCGGCGACCGACTTGGCGATATGGGCGGCGTAGCCGGCGCCGGTCAGGATCCCTTCCAGGTTGGCGGCGCCGAGCGGCGCGCCGTTGCGGGCAGCTTCGATCCGGCCGGCGATGGTGGTCGCGGCGCCGTCGACGTCGGCCCGGGAAACGGAGATGATCGGCTGGGTCTTATAGAGCATCAGGACCTGGTCGAGTGCCATGCCGGTCCGCATAGCGTGCCACTCGGCGATCTCGTAGAAGCGCTGGAGCTCGGCGACGGTGATCAGGCCGTTGCCGGCGGTGCCGGTCGGGCTCATCATGTTGTCGACCACGGTAAAGAGCCGCTCGTTGATCCCGTATTTGGCCGCTTCGCTCCGGTCAATGCCGTTGTTATCGGTGTCGATATCGCCGATGTCGACCGTGCCGTCGTTGTTGACGTCGGCCACGCCGATCTTGACGTAGAACTCGGCCGGCAGGTAGCCGGAAACGGCCGGGGCGGTCAGATCGTAGACCCGGGCGGTGAATTCAGGATTGATCCGCCAGGCGACATCCCGTTCCACGGCGATCCGGTTCTCTTCCAGTTTAACGCCTTCTCCTATAATGTAAGCGGCGCCGTCCGAGGCGGCGGCCACTGTCCAGCCGCTTTCGTTGGTTCCCTCGACGACCAGGGTCCGTCTGGCCCCTTCTTCCCAGAAGGAGACGATCCGCTGGTTGACTGCGGTGAGGGCGGCGTTCAGGGCGGGCCGGAGCGAATTGGGGATCTCGGTCGTCGGCGCGGCAAGGAGGGCCAGGCGCGCTTGCTCACCGAGCAAGGTTTGCAGTTCCGGATCGGCCTGGATAGCCGCTGAATTGGCGGTATAAACCGCCGTCAGCTGCGCCAGGGTTTGGCCGGGGACGCTCAAGGCCGTTCTGGCCTGCTCTTTGGCGGCGGCGGCGGCCTGAGCTCTGGCGTCCGCTGTTGCGGCTTCGGTTATCTCGTTGTTCCTGCCGTTCAGCTTTGCTTTGGCCTGGTCGATCCGGTCGCGGATCGCGGCCGGCAAGGTTTCTCCGTAAGTCCCTTTGAGCGCGGTTTCGGCCGCGGTCAGGGCGGCCAGTTGGGCGGCGATATCTTCGGCGGTGGCGCCGGTCAGACTGGCGCCGCAGTACGTTTCCACGTCGGTCACGGCCTGCAGCTGGGCGCTGGTCGCGGTGGCGACCGCCGCGTCCGTTACCTGCGCGGTGACGACGGAATCAGCGACTTTCTTGTCCCGCTGGTTGGTGTCGGCGGCGACCACGGCGTCGTAAAGCGCTTTCAGGTCAACAACGTCGCCGTTCAGCCCGCCGCTGGCGGCCAGAGTGATCAGCTGTTTGAGGACCTTGGAGAGGTGTTCCTTGTTGGTGTCCCGGCCGTAGATGGCGGTCAAGACGTCGCGGATGTTCTTGTCGCTTTTAACGGTCGTGCCGTCGGCGCCCCGCTCGTAGACCACGATCTGCCCGGCTTCCACGCGGGCCAGGTAGGTTTTGCCGTTGGCGGAGCCGAGGATGATAACGGTACTGGGCGAAGCCTCGAACAGGTCGTCCAGCCGCTGGATGGAGGTGTTATAGCCGTTCCCCCGGGTGACCGGCAGAGCAAAGGAGGCTTGTCCCCCCTGACCGATATTGTTTGGCGCTGTCATCTTTACTCATTCCCCCTAAATAAACAAAAAACCAAGATTCTCGACAGGCTCGAATCATGCCTGTAGATAATCCTGGTATTTCACCGGCTACAGGCAAGCCGGTCAAATATTCACTTTCATATATACTATCGGGTCCGGAGCCGGAAAACTTGCATCGGGCAAGCGAAAAATCTTAAGCCTGGGAGCCGCCTTTCCCTTGCGCCCAGATCGACTTCATGTTCCGCTGGTGGTGGCTTTGGGCAAAGGCCTTGAACATCTGCTGCATCACTGAATTCCGCAATTTGCTGTTATTGCTGGCGTCGAGCGCCTGGTAATTCTCGATCCCTTTTCCGGTGTAGGAACTTGCTTTATTTACTTCTGCCATAGTTCTTCCTCCACCTATATATCGCAGGCAGGCCGGAAAAACTTGCATGGAGAAAATGGGAAAAAGGCCCGTAAGGGCCCGGAGGGGCTAAAAGGGCTTAAGCGGCGAGCAGTTCGGGCAGGCTGGCCGTTGCCAGCACCGCTTCGTAGAGGTCGTCGGTGGCGGTGTCGATCTCGCCTTTTTTGATCTTGGCGACGATCTTGGCCAGCTCTTTTTTCTGCTTCAGCAGTTCGATCACTTTATCGACCTGATCCATCCGGCCGCGGACCAGGCGCATGATAATGCCGTACATCATAACTTGCGCCGACAGGGTAAAGACCTTCGACCAGGCGATCGGGTCCCGGGCGCTGACGCCGCGGGCGGCTTGGGCTTCCAGCGCCTGCACGACGTTGCGCAGGCTGCTGGCGGCGCGGGACTCCGCCAGTTGGGCCGGGGTTTGCGGCCGCTGGGGGCCGGGGAGCGACGGGACGAGCCGGATGCCGGCCAGGCCGGAGTAGATCGATTCGACGATGCTCTTGGGGAGGATGAAGCCGCCGTGGTCGGCCGCCGCCATTACTGCGCGCAGGCTTTTTTGGGCGGCGGCGAAACGGGCCTGGATCGCCGGGTGCCGGTTGGCCGCCCGTTTGGCCAGGGAGTTGACGATCCCGGTCTGCCGGTTGACCGGCGCCACCCGTTGGCGGGCTTCCGCCGCTTTCGCTCTTTTTGTCGCCTTGACGTTGTCGAGATTCTTGACCACTTCGCTGGAGCGTTCGAGCTTGACCGCCAGGCCGATCACCGCTTTGGCGGTTTCCAGGCTGAGCGTTTCCGGGCTGAGCCGGGCCGGATTGGCCGCGGCGATGGCGCGGATATTGTCGAGCGCCCGTTCCAGTTTGACCGTCGGCGCGACGGGGGCCGGCGCGGCGGCGGCGATCTGCCTGACCGCCTGGACGATCGCTTTCTGGCCGATCGCCGTCACGGTCAGCGGTTGTTCCTTGGCGTTGGCAAAAGCGAGGACGACCGCTTTTTGGCCGGTCTCCGACCGGGCGAACTCGAGGATCGCCTGTTCCACCGTCTTGACCGCCGCTTCGTTGCCGGCGCTCATCTGCTGGGCGTGGACCCTGATCAGGGCGGGAAGGGCGGCTTCCGGCTGCTGCTGCAGCACGGCCTGGGCTATTTCCTGGCTTGCCTCCTGGATCTCCCGGGCCGGTGTTTTAGCGGCGGTCGGCCTGGTGGTCGGTGCGGCGGGCGCAGCCGGAGCGGTTGGCTCAGCGGGTGCGGCGGGCGCGGGTTCCAGGGAGAGCGGTTCGTAGGCCTGTTCCGGTCCCTTGATCAAACTGGTTAAGGCGTCAACCAGCTGGCGCTCGGGTATCCCGGGGGTGGCAACCGCCTCGGCAACGAACTTAACCAGCTCGTTGTGGGCGACCGATTCGATCTTGGTTTCCCCGCGGGCGGGCGCGGTGGCCGCGGCGGTTTTGATCTCCGCGATGGTCGGCGCGAGGAGCGGGACGGTAGCGCCGGCGTCGGCGCGGACCAGTTCGGAGACGATCTCTCTCAATTCTTCTTTGGCCGCTTCCCCCCGGATCATCACGCGGACGGTGTTCTGTTCCCGGTCGTAGGCCAGTTCACGGCTGATCGGCACGGCCCTTTCCCGGACCCGTTCCGTTTCCTTCAGCTGGCGGTTGATCTCCTTGACCGCGTTCTCGAGCTCTTCCCGGGTTACCTGGCCGGAGCGCTCGCTCTGCCGGACGATCTCCCGGCTCAACCGTTCGATCAGCAGGCGGGAAGAGAGGCGAAGGACAAAGGCGCTGAACCGGCTCCGCGTTTCCAGGCGGAACAGGCCGGTCAACAGGCGGAGGATAGCGCGCGGGTCGAACCGTCCGGTCCGGTCGCGCTGGGTAAGGCGGCTGAGCGAGAGTGTGCTCTCCAGCGAAAATCTCTCCCGTTCCGCCGGCCGTGCCCGGTCGATCACGGTGATGGAGTGATTGGCGCGGAGCGGGTCGGTAGCGACAAGGGGGCGGGTCGCGGCGCCCTGGTCGAAGATCCTGGTTTCTTTCAGTTCGGCCAGGCCGGTTTCGAGCCGGGCGATCAGTTCTTTTTCCAGTCCGGCCGGTTTTCTCTTTTCCCGGTATTCTTTCAGGAGCAGTTCGAACCGTTCGACTTCCAGCCGGACGATCGGTTTGTTCTCCAGCAGTTTGCGCGAGAGCAGGTCAATGCTGCTGAGCAGCCGGAGCTCGAGGGTGTTCGGCCGGGAGAGCGACAGGAAATTGCGGAATTGGGTCAGCACGTCCCGGAGCACGGTCCGGGTGCGGCGGATGTCGGTCGGGCTGCGGCGTTCTATAGATCTGATCGGTGGCATGATTTCTCCATATATATCGTCACTTTCCGGGCGGAATTTCAGGGAAGAGGGAACCGGAGGTTAAGATTCGATTTGGGAAAGGATCGAGGCAATTGGTTCGGACTGGTTCAGGACAAAAAAGTGGAGCCCGGGGACGCCGGCGGCCAGTAGTCCCTGGGCCTGGGCGAGGGCGTGTTGACCCCCAATTTTCAGCGTTTCAACAGGATATTTTTCCAGCCGGGCCAGCAATTCCGGCGGGATCGTGGCGCCGCACGTTTGGGTCATCCGCTTGATCTGGCCGAGACTGCTGATCGGCATCAGGCCGGGGATGACCGGCACGTTGATCCCGGCCGCGCGGCACCGTTTCAGGAAAGCAAAGTAGTGCTGGTTGTCGAAAAAGAGCTGGGTGATAACGTATTCCGCGCCGGCGTCGATCTTCTGTTTCAGGTAGGTAATATCGGTTTTCAGGTCGGGCGCTTTGGGATGGCCTTCGGGGAAACCGGCGACGCCGACGCAAAACCGCGGTTTGCGCGTTTTGATGAAAGCGACCAGCTCGCTGGCCAGTTTAAAACCGTCGGCCGGCGGGACAAAATCTTTTTCGCCCTCCGGCGGATCGCCGCGCAAAGCAAGGATGTTGCCGACGCCCAGCGCTTCGAATTCGTCGAGCTGCCGGGCGATCTCGGCGCGGCTGGCATTGACGCAGGTCAGGTGGGCGACCGGTTCGATCTGGAATTTATCCTTAATTTCCTTGACCCAGTGCGCCGTCTTTTCCCGCGTCCGCCCCATGGCGCCGTAGGTGACCGAAACGAAGTCCGGTTCGAACCGCTTAAGCTCTTTTACCGTCGCGAAGAGGCGCTCTTCCTGCTCGGGGGTCCGGGGCGGGAAAAACTCGAAGGAGAGGGTCGGGTCGCCCTGGCGGAGGGCTTCACTGACCTTCATTAGAGCTCGTGCCAAGCGGTTTCATGTGCGGGAAAAAGAGAACGTCGCGGATCGACGGCTGATTGGTCAGGATCATGACGAGCCGGTCGATGCCGATCCCCAGGCCGCCGGCCGGCGGCATGCCGTACTCCAAGGCGCGGAGGAAATCCTCGTCCATCGATTCCGCTTCCTCGTCGCCGGCCGCCTTCAGGTCGGCCTGTTTCTTCAGCCGGGCGCGCTGGTCGAGCGGGTCGTTCAGCTCGGAAAAAGCGTTGGCCAGCTCCATGCCGGCGATGATCAGCTCAAAGCGCTCGACCTGCCCCGGCTTGCTCCGGTGCTTTTTGGCGAGCGGCGAGGTTTCCAGCGGATGGTCGGTGATAAAGGTCGGCTGGCGGAGCGTCCCCTCGACGAACTTGTCGTAGAGGACGTTGATGATCTTGCCGATCCCGATCTCGTCGGCCCCTTCAACCCCTTTGGCCTTGGCGATCTTTCTGATCCCGGCTTCGTCTTTGCCGGCCAGGTCGATCCCGTTCTCCTTGAGCGCGTCGAGGAGCGAGATCTTTTTCCAGGGCGGGGCGAGGTTGATCTTCTCGCCGCGGAACTCGATCTCCAGCGTCCCCAGGACCTCCCGGGCGGCGGCGACGACCAGGTCTTCCGTCAGCTGCATGATGTCGGCGTAATCGGCGTACGCCTGGTAGATCTCGATCATCGTGTATTCCGGGTTGTGCTTAAAGGACATCCCTTCGTTGCGGAAGACGCGGCCCATTTCGAAGACCTTCTCGAAACCGCCGACCAGCAGCCGTTTCAGGTAGAGTTCCGGGGCGATCCGCAGGAAGAGCGGCATATTGAGCGCGTCGTGGAAGGTCTCGAACGGCTTGGCCGCGGCGCCCCCCTGCAGGACGTGGAGGACCGGCGTTTCCACTTCGAGAAAACCTTTGGCCTCCAGGAAGCGGCGGATAAAGGAGACGATCCGGCTCCGCTTGACGAAAACGTCCTTGACCTCGGGATTGACGATCAGGTCGACGTAGCGCTCGCGGTAGCGGAGCTCCTTGTCGGAGAGGCCGTGCCATTTTTCCGGGAGCGGGTGGAGCGATTTGCAGAGCAGGGTAAAGGACGACAGCCGGACGGTGAGCTCGCCGGTCTTGGTCCGGAAGACGTGTCCCTTGACCCCGATGATGTCGCCGAGATCGAGCTTCTGGTAGAGGCCGTAGAGCTTTTCCCCCAGGACGTCCAGCTTGCCGTAGACCTGGACCTTGCCGCTTTCGTCCTGGATATGGGCGAAAGCCGCCTTGCCGTGGCCGCGCTTCAGGACGACCCGCCCGGCCAGGGAGACTTCGGCCGGGCTTTCTTCGCCCTCCTTGAGCGCCTGGTACCTGGCCAGCACGCCGGCGGCGGTCGCATCGGCCGCGTATTTGTACGGGAACGGCTCCATCCCTTGGGCGCGGAACTCGTCCAGTTTTTCCCGTCTAACTTTTAACAGATCGCTTAATTCTTCCGACATAGTCTTAACCCGTACAGGGTCAGGTTATCGTCTATTATATCAATAACCGGCGTGTACTTACAAATCAGCCGCGCCAGCCCGCCAGTCGCGATTACCTTCAAGGCTGAATGCCTAATGCCTAATGCCGAACTGATGTGTTTAATAAGCCCTTCGACCATGGCGACGTAACCGAACACTAGACCGCTCTGCATCGCTTCAACGGTGCTCTTGCCGACGACATGTTTGGGGGCTTTAACGTCGATCCGGGGGAGCTTGGCGGTCCGTTCGTGGAGGATGTCGCGCGAGAGCATGATCCCGGGGGCGATCGCCCCGCCCAGGTATTCCCCTTTGGCCGAAACGACGTCAAACGTGGTGGCGGTGCCGAAGTCGACGATGATCGCCGGCGCGCCGTACAGCTTGACGGCGGCCAGGGCGTCGACCAGGCGGTCGATCCCGACCTCGGCCGGCCGGGCCATTTTCACTTTAAGCCCGACATCATGATAAGTGACGAACCTGGCCCGGGGGAAGCGGCGCCGGAGCGTTTTGTCGGCCTTGGGGACAACCGAACCGATGATGACTTCCTTGGCCCCGTAGTCCCTTAGTCCCCGGGGTAACTGCGCGGTCGCCACGCGCCAGGTCTTTACCAGTTTCGCGCCGCTAAATAACCCGCAGGTCGTGCTCGTATTCCCGACGTCGATGGTCAGCAGCATGACGACTAATTTTAGCACAATTAAGAGGTGTCGGCCCGGCCGTTCTGTGCTATAATGTCCCTAATGCTTACCCTGGGTATCGACCCTGGAACAGCTACCACTGGCTTCGGCCTGGTCCGCCAACTGGCAGATAAGCTCGACCATGTCCATTGCGGCGTTATTACCACCACTCCCAAAGATTCGCCCCAGGACCGTCTCCGCAAGATCCACGCCGAGCTCAAACAGCTGATCATCAAGCACAAACCGACCCACATGGCGGTGGAACGGCTCTTTTTCGGCGTCAACACCAAGACCGCCATGGCCGTCGGCCAGGCGCGGGGGATCGTCCTCCTGACGGCGGCCGAGCACGGCCTGCCGGTCATCGAGTACACGCCGCTCGAGGTCAAGGTCGCGGTCACCGGTTACGGCAAGGCGGAAAAGAAACAGATCCAGCAGATGGTCAAATTCCTCTTAAAGATGGCCGACATCCCCAAGCCCGACGACGCCGCCGACGCCCTGGCGGTCGCGATCTGCCATCTCCACTCCCACAAAATGACGACCGCCGCCAAGAAATGATCGCGCATCTCCAGGGTATCCTTGAGCATGTCGACCAGGGCCACGTGGTGATCGAGGTCGGCGGGATCGGTTACCGCGTCAACGTCCCCTCCGCCGTCCTGGCCCGCCTTCCCCAGGTCGGCCAGCAGGTCAAGCTGTACACCAGCCAGATCGTCCGCGAGGACGACATCTCGCTCTTCGGCTTCCTGAACCGGGAAGAGCGGGCGCTTTTCAACCTCCTGCTCTCCGTTTCCGGCGTCGGCCCCAAGCTTGCCATGGCGCTCATTTCCGGCTTTCCGCTCGACCGGCTGGTGGCCGGCATTGCCCAGGGCGATATTGCGCTCCTTTCCTCGATCTCCGGGGTCGGCCGCAAGAAAGCGGAATTGATCGTCGTGGAGTTGAAAGAAAAGATCGCCAAGACCTATGCCGTCAAGCCGTCGGAAATGGCGGCGGGGATCAAGGGCGAGGGGGCGCTGGTCTCCGACGCGATCGCGGCGCTGATCTCGCTCGGTTATTCGCCCAAAGAAGCCCGCGAAGCGATCATGCGGTTAAAGACCGACCACCTTGCTTCGGTCGAAGCGATCCTCAAAGAGGCGTTGAAAAACCTAATTTAGCCAGCACCCAGTCCTCTGCCTGCCTCATCCAGATCCGCGGCGCGAAACTCTCCGGTATCCGGTGCCAGATGAAGATCGAATATAATCCGACCAGGTTCGCCCCCAGGATATCCATGAAGAGCTGGTCGCCGATCATCGCCGTTTCCTCCGGCTTGGCCTTGAGGATCTCCAGCGAACGCCGGAAAGCGAAGGGGAGCGGTTTAAAGCCGAACGAAATGGCCGGGACGCCGAGCGTGTCGCCGATATACTTGACCCGGAGCGGGTGCCGGCTGTTCGACGTCAGGCAGAGCCGGAAACCCTCTTGCTTGAGCGCGGCGATCCGCTCATAAAGCTCGGGGTAGATGTCGTTGACCGCGCGGGGGAGCAGGGTGTCGTCGATATCGAACAAGAGGGCGGTTATCCCGCGCGCTTTCAGCGCCCGGAAATCGATCTCCCGGATATCCTTGACGACCGCCCGGGGCCGGCAGGCTTCAAGCAACGCGTTCAAACCAAACATGTTTGCCAAGATTTTCCAGCACCCTTTCAAAGCCGGCCTGAAAATCAGGCGCGACCATTAATTTGAGCGTTGCATACGGTCCCGTCTCCGGCTTCGGCGTGCGGATCGCCGCCATCCCTTCGAACGCCTCGAAGAACGGGCAGATCAGGAAGATGTCCTCTTTTTTCACCTTCAGGAAACAGTCCCGCGAATCGCTCATAGCCGCTCGATGTAGAACAGGACGACGGCCGGCAGCTGCTTGTAGAGCAGCCGGTTGATCTCGCGCAGTTTTTGTCCCCGTTCGCGGGTCAGCGCCGGATTAAGGACCGAGAGCTGGTCGAATTGCCGGTTGACGGCCGGGTCGCTGAAATAGCCGAAATTCGCTTCGCCCCCCTGCTTGAACAACGGCGCCAGCAATTGGCCGCTGTCGGCGGTAGCGACCGTCGCTTCGGTGGTGAACAGGGCGCCGGGGTTTGCCTTATAGCCCAGCAGGAAGAGCGGGTATTTGCCGGAAGCCAGTTCCCGGTCCCACTGCGCCTGGTCCTGGTAACTGACCTGGACCGGCTCGATCTGCAGGCCGATCCGCCGCAGATCGGCGGCGATCCGTTGGGCGATCGCGATCGTCTTGACCCCGTCGGTGTGCAGGAGCGGGATGTTCTTGAGCCGGCGGTCGTTGACGTTGTATTTGGCCCGTTTCAGCAAGGTCTTGGCGAAGGGGATGTTCTGTTTGTAGGGCCGCAGCTCCGGATCGTAGCCGGGCATGCCGGGCGGGACAAAGCTGACCGGGACCACCTCGTCGCTGACGATCGTCCGGGCGATAAACTCCTTATCCAGGGCGTGGGCGACCGCCTGCCGGACCCTTAAACTGTCGAACGGCGGCAACTGGGTGTTGAAGCCGAGGAACCAAATGCCGTCGTACTCCTTGGCATTAGCCGGAAATACGAAATACGAAATACTAAATACGAAACAAATAAGAAATACTAAGCGGCAAGATCTAAAGCGCATCGAACAAGTCTTTTCCTTTACTGTCGATAGCAACTATGGCGGGAAAGTTGACGACCTCGAGCCGGTGGACCGCTTCGGCGCCAAGCTCGGGGTAGGCGAGCACGGCCGCTTTCCTGACCTGTTGGGAAAGGAGGGCGGCTGTCCCGCCGGGAACGACGAGAAAAACGGCGCCGTATTTTTTCATCGCCTTTTTGACTTCCGGCCCGCGGCGCCCTTTGCCAATCATCACTCTCAAGCCTTTGGCCAGCAGGGCCGGGGTAAAGGCGTCCATCCGCGAGCTGGTCGTCGGCCCGATCGCGCCGATCACTTTACCGGGCGGGGTCGGCGTCGGCGAAGCGTAATAGAGGATCGCCCCTGGCAGGTCAAAAGGCGGGTTGTTCCCGAACCGCTGGTGGGCGGCGTCGCGGGCGGTATAGATCGTCCCGCTGATCAGGACCCGGTCGCCCGCTTTCAGCTTTTTACGATCCTTATCAGATAGTGGTGTTTTTATAGCGATGGGCATGGCATTCAATGTTGACCGCGACCGGGAGCGACGAAATGTGGCAAGGTCTCTGTTCGATGTTGACGGCCAGGACGGTCGTTCGCCCGCCGAGCCCCATCGGCCCGATCCCCAGCTTGTTGGCCCGGTCAAAGAGCGACTTTTCCATTTTAGCGACGTCAGACGCGCTGTGATGATGGCCGACCGGGCGGAGCAGCGCTTTTTTGGCCAGTAAAGTTACTGAGTCAAAGTTCCCGCCGATCCCGACGCCGACGATCAAGGGGGGGCAGGCGTCCGGTCCGGCTTTCTTGATCGTTTCCAGGACGAATTCCTCGATCTCCTTGGCTGGGGTGGTGGGCTGGAACATCCGGACGGCGCTCTTGTTCTCGGCGCCGCCGCCTTTGCAGAGGAGGCCGATCTTGACCTGGTCGCCGGGAACGAGCTCGGTGTGGATGACGGCCGGCGTGTTGTCGCCGGTATTGCCCCGTTTGAGCGGGTCGGCGGCGATCGACTTGCGCAGGTAGCCTTTATTGTAACCCTGGCTGACGCCTTCGTTGACCGCTTCGGCCAGCGTGCCGTCGGTCAAATGGACTTCCTGGCCGAGCTCGATAAAGACGACGGCGGTGCCGGTATCCTGGCAGAGCGGCAGTTTTTCTTTGCGGGCTATTTCCGCGTTCTGGATGATCTGACGGATGATCTCGCGGGCGTCCGCCGCAGTTTCGTCTTTCAGCGCCTTGTTCAGCGCCGCCTCGACATCTTCGCCCAGGTTGGTGTTGGCCTCGATGCAGAGGGTTTTGACGGCTTCAGTTATTTTCTTGGCGGATAGTTCGCGCATGGTTATGGCAGGACCGGGTAAAGCGCCTGGACCGCTTTAGCCGCGTTTTGCAGGGCGGACCTTTCTTCGCCCGTCAGTTCGATCTCCACGAGCTCCTCAACGCCGGCTTTGCCGAGTTTAGCCGGAACCCCTAGGTAAACATCCTTGATCCCGAACTGGCCGTCCAGGCGGCAGCAGCTGCTGATTACTTCTTTTTTATCCTTAACGATCGCTTCGGCCATCTTGGCGGCGGCGGAGCCGGGGGCGTAATAAGCGGAGCCGGTCTTGAGCAGGCCGACGATCTCGGCGCCGCCGCTCGTCGTTTTATCAACTATAAGTTTGATCTGTTCCGGCGTCAGCAGTTCG